>JAQGJJ010000039.1 GCA_028290695.1 Enterovirga sp.
CTATGCGGACGCCACCATCTCGGCGATCCACGAAGCCGGGGGAGACGTGCTGAAGCTCATCGGCGACGGCACGCTCGCGATCTTCCGGGCCGACGACATGGACGGCGCCTGTCGCTGTGCACTGACCGCCGAGGCCACCATGCGCAGCCGCGTCACGGTCCTGAACGAGCGGCGACGCGGGGACGGGCTCGCGGCGACCGAGCCGTACCTGGGCCTGCATGTCGGCGAGGTTTTCTACGGCAATATCGGCTCTCGGGAGCGGCTCGACTTCACCGTCATCGGTCCGGCCGTCAACGAGGTCAGCCGCATCGCCGCAATGTGCCGGTCCGCCGAGCGAAGCGTCCTGGTCTCCTCCGCGTTCCGGGACGCGGCAACGGAGGCGGACCGCCACGCCCTGGTGTCCGTCGGACGCTACGCCCTGCGAGGGGTCGGCCGCGCGCAGGAGCTGTTCACCCGGGAACCGGGCTGAAGCGGGGCCGCGCGCGGCCTGCGGGCCGTGCACGGGGCGACGTTCGGCCGAACACTTGCGAGCGCCACGGTCCATGACCAAAGCCCAGCCCGAGCTCCAGCTCGTCGTCAGCGAGATCGCCGAGGAGATGCGTCGTCGTCCGGATCGAGGCGAGGTCGCGACCTACATCCCCGAGCTCGCGCGGGCCGATCCGCAATCCTTCGGCCTCGTCGTGATCGACGCAGACGGACACGTCGCAGCCGACGGCGACAGCGAGACGCCCTTCTCGATCCAGAGCATCTCGAAGGTGTTCACCCTCACGCTCGCGCTCGGCAAGGTCGGCGACCGCCTCTGGCGCCGCGTCGGCCGCGAGCCGTCCGGCACCGCCTTCAATTCGATCGTCCAGCGCGAGCGCGAGCAGGGCATTCCGCGAAACCCCTTCATCAATGCCGGGGCGATTGCCGTCACGGACGTGATCCTGTCCGGGCACCAGCCGCGGGAGGCCCTGGGCGAGATCCTGCGCTTCCTGCAATTCGTGGGGCAGGACACGTCGATCACGATCGACGAGGCGGTGGCCGCATCGGAGCAGCGCACCGGATTCCGCAACCGTGCACTCGCCAACTACATGAAATCATTCGGCGTGCTCGAGAACCCGGTCGACTTCACGCTCGGCGTTTATTTCCACCATTGCGCCATCGCCATGTCCTGCCGGCAGCTCGCGACGGCGGGTCGCTTCCTGGCCCATCTCGGCCGGAACCCTGACACCGGCCTGTCGGTCGTCCAGCCCGAGAGGGCGCGCCGGATCAACGCCCTCATGCTAACCTGCGGGCATTACGACGGCTCAGGTGAGTTTGCGTATCGGGTAGGCCTGCCGGGCAAGAGCGGCGTCGGGGGCGGCATCCTGGCCATCGCGCCCGGGAAGGCCTCGATCGCCGTCTGGTCCCCCGGCCTCGATCCCTCCGGAAACTCTCACCTCGGCCGCATAGCTCTCGAGCTACTCGCCAAGAGGCTGGGGTGGTCCATCTTCGGCGCCTGAGCGCCGGGTGTTGGCCCTACGCCTTCCACAGTTGGTCGGCATCCTGAATGGCGGCCTCGTGATACCACGCCCCGGTGACCACTGGACGCGCTGGCTGCTGCACCTGTCCCGTCTTTGCAGCAGGAAGCTCCTGAGAGCCTCCGCCCCGAACCGGGCGAGGCCGAACCGGAAACTGGTAGATCTTGGCGGGTACCGGGGTGCTTACATGGTTCGGCATTGGTGCGCTCGCCTTGGTTCATCAATCAGTCAGCCGAGATAATAGTCGCGGCAACGCAGCGCTGCACCCCCCAGAGGCATCTCGATCAGGCAATATCGATCGATTGTGCGAAATTTGAGCATTGATGACTTGGCGTGCCTACGGGGCGCCGCGACCGACCCGCAAAAGAGGCAGGTGAACTTTTCGGCAGCGTCCCCTACGCGCGTCGGCCTCTGGCATGGCAGTTGCGATCGCCCCGGCGGGGGCCGAGCGCGCCGAACGCGTCGCGAAGCCGACGCGAGTTACCAACGAGAGTTCGCCGATGACGAAATACAAGCTCGAGTACATTTGGCTGGACGGCTACACGCCGACCCCGAACCTGCGCGGCAAGACGCAGATCAAGGAATTCGCGAGCTTCCCCACGCTCGATCAGCTTCCCCTATGGGGCTTCGACGGCAGCTCCACCATGCAGGCGGAGGGCAGGAGCTCGGATTGCGTGCTGAAGCCGGTTGCTCTCTACCCGGACGCGACGCGCACGAATGGCGTGCTCGTGATGTGCGAGGTGATGATGCCGGACGGCACGACCCCGCACCCCTCCAACAAGCGCGCCACGATCCTCGACGATGAAGGCGCCTGGTTCGGATTCGAGCAGGAGTACTTTTTCTACAAGAACGGTCGCCCGCTCGGCTTCCCCGAGGCCGGGTACCCGGCTCCTCAGGGCCCCTATTACACCGGCGTCGGCTACAGCGCAGTCGGCGATGTGGCTCGACAGATCGTCGAGGAGCACCTCGACCTGTGCCTGGCGGCCGGCATCAACCACGAGGGCATCAACGCCGAGGTCGCGAAGGGCCAATGGGAGTTCCAGATCTTCGGCAAGGGCTCCAGAAAGGCTGCCGACGAGGTCTGGATCGCGCGTTACCTCCTGCAGCGCCTGACCGAGAAGTACGGCATCGACATCGAGTATCATTGCAAGCCGCTCGGCGACACGGACTGGAACGGGTCCGGCATGCACTGCAACTTCTCGACGGCGTTCATGCGTGAGACGGGCGGCAAGTCCTATTTCGAGGCGCTGATGGCGGCTTTCGAAAAGA
>JAQGJJ010000071.1 GCA_028290695.1 Enterovirga sp.
CGGCGCTGCGGAGACGGGGCCGCCCTGGGCTGCGGGCGCCGACTCGGCCGGACGCTTCATCGCGTCCTCGAGCTGGCGGGCCATGTTCGACAGGGCGCCGCCACGGGCACCGCCGGCGGCCTGCGGCTCGGCGGGTCCCGGCGAAGGCCTGGGCCGCGGGGGCTCGGTCCGGGCGGGTTCCGGGCGAGCCGGTTCGGGGCGGGGCGGTTCGGAACGGGGCGGTTCGGACCTGACGGGGGGCGTGGGCCGCGCGGTTCCGGTTCCGCGAAGGCCGGAGAACAGGCCGCCTACCCGGGCGGCGGCTTCCCCGGCCCGTGCGGAGGCGGACGGCCGGGCCGGGCCGGCGGAAACAGTCTCGGTTCGGCCGAACTGCGCGCCGGCGACTGCCGGTTCGGCCGATGGGCCGTTGGGACGCGTCGGTGCCCCGTCCAGAACCGGCCGCATCGGCGCGATCTCGGGCGGAGGCGCCTCGACACGCTCGGGGATCTCGGTGCCGACGGCGGGCAGGCGGGTGCCGGACCCGCGCACGATGTTCGTTTCGACGACCACGTCGTTCGGGCCGCCCACCAGGAGCAGGTGCTCGACGTTGTCTCGCCGCAGCAGGATCAGCTGCCGCTGCCGGTCGAGATCGTAAACGTCCACGATCCCGAGGCGGGGCTGACGGGCGCGGCCGCGCTCGTTGGCCATGGTCAATCGCCCGCCCGTGAGGCGCCGGAGCACCAGGGCGAAAAGCGCCAGAAGGATGAAGATGATCGCGGAGGCGATCAGCCATCTGACCGCCGTGGGCAGGTTCTCGATGCCTGGTATCGACGACAGCAAGACGCGCAACTCTCTCGGATGGCGGCAGGGAGAGGCGCACGCGGGTTCGCGCCGCGTGACCCGTGGTGGAACAGTATCGACCCAAAACTAGCACGTTGCCCAGCGGGTGTCGCGGATTTGGCTCGATACGGGACGGTTTCCCCCCGGTGATCGACATCGGGGCGCGGCAAAGGTCGCCGCACCCTCAGAGGCTTAACGCCGTCTTAACCATAATGCCGGCAAAAGCTGCCGGGTGGCCGAAAAGGACCCTGCCGATGGGCATGACTGACCTGCCGCTCGTTTCCATGCTCAAGACGCGGATGCACTGGCACCAGGCCCGGCAGAAGGTGCTGGCCGAGAACGTGGCCCAGGCGAACACGCCCGGCTTCCAGGCCAAGGAGCTCGTGGAGCCGAGCCGGCCCGCCTCCGGGGCGGCCGTCGGCGGTGCCTTGGCGGTCGACCGGACGAGCCCGCTCCACCTCGCCGCCGCGAGCGGAGGGGCGAGCGACGTCACGAAGACCGCGACAGGCGGATTCGAGACGCGCCCGTCCGGGAACTCGGTCAATCTCGAGGACGAGATGCTGAAGGTGGCCGGCAACCAGTCGGATTATCAGCTCGCGGCGTCGCTCTATCAGAAGAGCCTCTCCATGCTGCGCGCCGCCGCCGGCGTGCGCGGCTCGGCCTGACCCCGATGGATTTCCTCAAATCGATCGGCATCGCGGCGTCGGGGCTCCGGGCGCAATCGGGCCGGATGCGCATCATCGCCGAAAACGTGGCCAACGCGGATTCCACGGCCGCGAAGCCCGGTGCCGACCCCTATCGGCGCAAGGTCGCCACGTTTTCCAGCCATGTGGATCGCGAACTCGGAACGAACGTCGTCGGCCTGGGCCGCGTCGCACGCGACGGCACGGCGTTCCGCACCAAGTACGATCCGACCAACCCGGCGGCCGACGCCGCCGGTCAGGTGAAGCTGCCCAACGTCAACACCCTCGTGGAGACGATGGACATGCGCGAGGCCCAGCGCAGCTACGAGGCCAACCTGAACGTCGTGACGGCGACCCGGCGCATGATCTCCCGCACCCTCGAGATCCTGCGCGCTTGACGGACGGACATCCCACATGGCCCTGACGACCTCGGCTGCGGGCGCTTATGCGGCCACGCAGAATCTCCTGTCGGCCCGCTCCGGCGCCTCCGCGGGGGCGGCTGCGCTCGGCGGAACGGGCGCGGGCGGTGCCGCGTCCAGCTTCTCCGCGCTGCTCGAGCGGGCGGTGGAGGGCGTGACGCAATCGGGCCAGAAGGCGGAGGCGGCCGCCATGTCGGCGGCCGGCGGCAAGGCCGACCTCGTCGATGTCGTGACGGCCGTGGCCGAGAGCGAGACGGCGCTTCAAACCCTGGTCGCGGTTCGCGACCGCGTCATCTCCGCCTACGAGGAGATCATGAGGATGCCGATCTAAGCCGATGACCGGAGCCGCCATCCTCGACGTCGCCCGCGACGGCATCGCCACCTTTCTCAAGGTCTCGGCGCCCCTGATGCTCGTGGCCCTGGCCGTCGGCCTCGTCGTGTCCCTGTTCCAGGCCCTCACGCAGATCCAGGAGCAGACCCTGGTCTACGTGCCGAAGATCGTGGCGGTGTTCGCCGCCATGCTCCTGTGCCTTCCGTTCATGGCGGATGCGCTCGCCTCCTATATGGGCCGCATCGCGGTCAAGATCGCGTCCGGCGGGTGAGCGCGGGGCACGGTGCCGGGCGGTGACCGGCCGGCCATGACCTTCGCGATCCCGGATCTCGCCTCGCTGTTCGCCCTGGCCTTCGCCAGGATCGGGACGCTGGTGATGCTGTTCCCGGGTGTCGGCGAGCGCCTCGTCCCGGCCCGCCTCCGGCTCGCCTTCGCGGTTCTGCTGACTCTGGTTCTGCTCCCGGCCGTGGGCGGCCTGCTGCCCGCCGGACGGGAGCCGCAGGGGGTGATCGGGGCGCTGCTCGGCGAGGTGGCGATCGGTCTCGTGCTCGGGATCGCGACCCGCATGGTCGTCGCGACCCTGCAGATCGCGGGCGCGATCGTGGCCCAGGAGCTCGGCCTGTCCTTCGCCATGACCGTCGACCCGACGCAAGGGAGCGGGCAGGAGGCGGCGATCGGCAACTTCCTGACGCTGCTCGGTGTCACGCTCGTGTTCGCGGCCGATGTGCACCACCTCGCCATCATGGCGATCCGCGACAGCTACGCCCTGCTGCCCCCGGTCGGGATGCCCGATCCCGGCGATGCCGCGCGGCTCGCCGTGTCCTCGGTCGGGCGCAGCTTCACGCTCGCCCTGCAGCTCGCGGCCCCGTTCATCGCCTTCGCGCTGCTGTTCAATCTCGGTCTCGGCATCCTGTCGCGGCTGATGCCGCAGATGCAGGTCTTCTTCCTGGCGATGCCCCTCACGATCATGCTCGGCGTGCTGATCCTCATGACCGCGCTCGGCGTGATGATGACGCTCTATGTCGGGCAGCTCGGCGGCTTCCTCCAGACGCTCGGGGCCCGCTGATGGCCGACGACCAGAGCCAGGAGGACAGAACAGAGGAGCCGACGCAGCATCGGCTGGACGAGGCGCTCAAGCGCGGCGACGTCGTCAAGAGTGCCGAGATCTCGACCTTTCTGGCGCTCGGCGCCCTGATGCTCGGGCTGTCGGTCGCGGGAGCCGTGTCGGCCCGCAATCTCGCGCTCGACATGCGGGCCTTCCTCATGAACCCGCACCTCCTGCCCGGCGGGCCTGATGCGATGATGTGGGCCGGCCGCAAGGCCGTCATGTCCACGCTCTGGGCGGTCGGGCCGATCGCCGGGCTCCTGTTCGTGGCCGCGATCGCAGCCGGGCTGATCCAGCACCGACCGGTGTGGAGTTTCGACCCGCTGATGCCGAAGTTCGACCGGCTCTCGCCGATGGCCGGGCTGAAGCGGATCATGGGGCCCCAGGCCCTCGGCAATTTCGGCAAGGGGCTGCTCAAGATCCTGATCGTCGGCGCGCTCTCGGTCTGGCTTCTCTGGGGCGAGCACAACCGGGTGGAAGCCCTGGTCGGAATGGCGCCCGCCGACATCATGGGGGCCGTCTTCGGCCTCGCCCTGAAGCTGCTCGGCCTCGTTCTCGCGGCGCATGCCGTGCTGGCGGGCGGCGATTACGTCATGGCGCGGTTCAGCTGGATGCGCCGCCAGCGCATGACCAAGCACGAGCTGAAGGAGGAGATGCGCAACCAGGACGGCAATCCGGAGATCAAGGCGAAGCTGCGCCAGATCCGGGTCCTGCGCCTGAGGAAGCGCATGATGGCCGCGGTGCCCCAGGCCACCGTGATCGTCACCAACCCGACCCACTATGCCGTCGCGCTGAAATACGAGAAGGGCCAGGCGGCCCCGATCTGTGTCGCGAAGGGGGTCGACGAACTCGCGCTTCGCATCAGGAGCGTCGCGACCGAGCACAACGTTCCGATCGTCGAGAATCCGCCCCTGGCCCGGGCGTTGCACGCCTCCGTCCAGATCGACGACGAGATTCCTGTCGAGCACTACAAAGCAGTGGCCGAGGTGATCGGCTTTGTCTTGCGGCTGAAGCGGCGCGCGTCGTAACCAAGATGGGACCTGCGGCGCGCCGGATGCCAGAGCTGAGCCAGATCACGACACCCGCGATCGACCGGTCGGACCGCCCAGGCTATGTCGGCCTGCTGCTGGCCGTCGCCGGGGTCTTCCTCGCGGCCTTTGCCGGGCTGAGCTTCGTGTCCAACGACCTCGCGCAGCCGGTCGTGGTCGGGCTGCTGGTCGCGCTCGCCATGGCGGGCGTGTTCTTCGTATTCGCCGTGGCGGTCGGATCGGTGCGCTTCGCCGGCACCGGCAGCCGCAACGACCTGACCAAGATCCTGGCGGATTCGGCGGCGGACGGCCTCCTGGTCGTCGAGGATACCGGGCGCGTCATCTACGCCAACGAGAACTACCTGCGGCTCGCCGAGTGGGACGGCAGGTCCTCGGACCTGCGCACGGTCGAGCGGCTGTTCAGCGGCGGGGCGGAGGTGTCCGAGCCCGTGTACCGCCTGGCCCAGGCCGCCCGCGAGGGGCGCTCGGGCACGGAGGAGATCCGGCTCGCCCCCGCGCTCGGCGGGGGCGGCGCCTTCGGCTGGTACCGGCTGCGCGTGCGGGCGATCACCCGGCCCGGGTCGCGGCCGGCGACGCTGTGGACCCTGTCCGACGTCACGCGCGACCGTGAGCGCCACGAGAACGTCTTCCAGGAGCTCCAGCACGCGATCGACTATCTGGACCATGCACCCGCCGGGTTCTTCTCGACGGATCGCGAGGGCGCCGTCGTCTATATGAATGCGACGCTGGCGGAATGGCTGGACCACGACCTCGCCAAGGTCGGTTCGGGCGGCCTCAAGCTCGCCGAGATCATGCCGGACAGCGTGGTGGCGATGCTCGGTTCGGTGTCGGGCAGGCCGGGCGAGGTGAAGACGGAAACCGTCGATCTCGACCTCCGACGACGCCAGGGCCAGCCGTTCCCGGTCAGGCTCTATCACCGGGTCGCCTTCGACCAGGAGGGCAGGCCTTCGCCGTCCCGCACGCTGGTTCTCAACCGCTCGCCCGGCGCGGAGCTCGGGGAAGGGCAGCGCGCGGCCGAGGTGCGCTTCGCGCGCTTCTTCAATTCGTCGCCGCTGGCCATCGCGACCCTCGACCGCTCGGGCCGCATCATCGGATCCAATCCGTCCTTCCTCAGGCTGTTCGGCCAACCGGCCGGAGCCGGCAAGGGCGCCGAAAGCGACCCGGTGCTGAAGCTCGTCGCAGAGACCGACCGCGCGAAGCTAGAGCCCGCCATCGCGGCCGCCGTGGAAGGCCGGACGCTGGAATCGCCGCTCGACGTCGCCCTTGTGGGCGAGGGCGGCCGCTCCGCCAGGCTTTGGCTCAGCCCTGTCAGCCAGGGCGATGCGGACGGGGCGGAAAGCGCCATCCTGTATGCGCTGGACACGACCGAGCAGCGCTCGCTGGAGCAGCAATTCGCCCAGGCCCAGAAGATGCAGGCGATCGGCCAGCTCGCCGGCGGCGTCGCGCACGATTTCAACAACGTGCTTCAGGCCATCATCGGCTATTCCGACCTGCTGCTCGCGAGCCACCGGCCGACGGACCCGTCGTTCCAGGACCTGATGCAGATCAAGCAGAACGCGAACCGGGCCGCGAGCCTCGTGCGCCAGCTGCTGGCCTTCTCACGGCGCCAGACGCTGCGGCCCGAGCTGGTGAAGCTCGGCGAGACGCTCTCCGACCTGTCGCTTCTGCTGCGCCGGCTGCTCGGCGAGAGGGTGCAGCTCGACGTGCGCCAGGGCCGCGACCTGTGGTTCGTCAAGGCCGACATGAACCAGCTCGAGCAGGTGGTCATCAACCTCGTGGTCAATGCGCGCGACGCGATGCCGGAGGGGGGCACGGTCACGATCTCGACGGCCAACATCGAGGAGGCCGAGGCGGCCCGGCTCGAGCTCGCCGGCATGCCGACGGCCGACTACGTGCGCATCCAGGTGGCCGACACGGGCACCGGCATCGAGCCGGCGCTGATGGACAAGATCTTCGAGCCCTTCTTCACCACGAAGGAGCTCGGCAAGGGCACCGGTCTCGGCCTCTCGACCGTGTTCGGGATCGTGAAGCAGTCCGGCGGCTTCATCTACGTCGATTCGATCGTCGGGCAGGGCACCACCTTCTCCATCTACCTGCCGCGCTTCATCCCGGAGCCGGAGCCGGAAACGAAGCCCGAAGTCGTGGTCGGCAAGCGGCCGGCGGACATGACCGGCGAGGGCACCATCCTGCTGGTTGAGGACGAGGACGCCGTTCGGGCCGTGAATGCGCGCGCCCTGTCGGCGCGCGGCTACACGGTGCTGGAGGCGGCCTCCGGGGTCGAGGCGCTGCAGATCGTGGAGGATCGCGGCGGGGTGCCCATCGACCTCGTGGTGTCGGACGTCGTGATGCCGGAGATGGACGGCCCGACGCTGCTCGGGGAGTTGCGCAAGCGCCATCCCGACCTGAAGATCGTGTTCGTCTCGGGCTATGCCGAGGACGCCTTCGCCAAGCACCTGCCCGAGGGCGAGGCCTTCAACTTCCTGGCCAAGCCCTTCAGCCTCAAGCAGCTCGTCGAGACCGTGAAGCAGGTCATCGCCCGCTAGGCGGTGGCCGCCGGCGCGCCGGAATCCGCGACCTTTGCGACAAAGCGCGCGTCCGGGCCCCGAAGGCTGTTGCGGCACGAGAACAAAACGGGTACACGACTCCGGCTCGCCCGCGTTGAGTTAGCACCCGCCGCCTGTCATAAGGACCAAGCCCCGATGGCACAGACAGCTCTCCGGATCGTCGAAAGCCCCTCCATGGACAAGACGAAGGCGCTCGACGCGGCGCTCTCGCAGATCGAGCGCTCGTTCGGCAAGGGCTCGATCATGCGGCTCGGCAAGAACGACAAGATCGCCGAGGTCGAGACCGTCTCCACCGGTTCGCTGGGCCTCGACATCGCGCTCGGGGTGGGCGGGCTGCCGCGCGGCCGGGTGATCGAGATCTACGGCCCCGAATCGTCCGGCAAGACGACGCTGGCGCTGCACACGATCGCGGAAGCCCAGAAGAAGGGCGGCGTCTGCGCCTTCGTGGATGCCGAGCACGCGCTCGACCCGGTCTATGCCCGCAAGCTCGGCGTGAAGCTCGACGACCTCCTGATCTCGCAGCCGGACACGGGCGAGCAGGCGCTCGAGATCTGCGACACGCTGGTGCGATCCGGCGCGATCGACGTTCTCGTCGTCGATTCGGTCGCAGCTCTGACGCCCCGGGCCGAGATCGAGGGCGAGATGGGCGACCTCCAGCCCGGCGCACAGGCCCGCCTGATGAGCCAGGCGCTGCGCAAGCTCACCGCCTCCATCTCCAAATCCAAGGCGATGGTGATCTTCATCAACCAGATCCGGATGAAGATCGGCGTCATGTACGGCTCGCCGGAGACCACCTC
Organism: Enterovirga sp.; assembly: GCA_028290695.1. GTDB lineage: Bacteria > Pseudomonadota > Alphaproteobacteria > Rhizobiales > Beijerinckiaceae > Enterovirga. Next base: position 7,768 of record JAQGJJ010000071.1, read on the forward strand.
GGGCGGCAACGCGCTGAAGTTCTACGCCTCCGTGCGCCTGGACATCCGCCGCATATCCACCCTCAAGGATCGCGAGGAGGCCATCGGCAACTCGGTGCGGGTGAAGGTCGTCAAGAACAAGGTCGCGCCGCCGTTCAAGCAGGTCGAGTTCGACATCATGTTCGGCGAGGGCATCTCGAAGGCGGGCGAGCTGATCGACCTCGGCGTGAAGGCCGGCATCGTCGAGAAGTCGGGCGCCTGGTTCTCCCACGACAGCCAGCGGCTCGGGCAGGGCCGCGAGAACGCCAAGACCTTCATCAAGGACAATCCGGACGTCGGCGCCCGCATCGAGAGCTCCATCCGGCAGAACGCGGGACTCCTGGCGGACCGCATCCTGGACACGGCCACCCCGACCGAGGACGACCTCGACGAAGGCCGGCCGTAGCGCCGCGAGCGGGGCCCCGGCCTCGCTCGACAACCTTCGGACCCCTCTCTAGAACGCCTCATCGGCCGCCGCCCGGCGGCCGATTGCATTCGGGTTCCGCCTTCGATGTCCGGCGTCAACGAGATCAGGTCCACCTTTCTCGACTATTTCGCGAAGCACGCGCACGAGCCGGTCGCGTCCTCGCCGCTCGTGCCGCGCAACGATCCGACATTGATGTTCACCAATGCCGGGATGGTGCAGTTCAAGAACGTCTTCACGGGCGTCGAGAAGCGGCCTTACAGCCGGGCCGCAACCGCCCAGAAGTGCGTCAGGGCGGGCGGCAAGCACAACGATCTCGACAACGTGGGCTACACGGCCCGGCACCACACGTTCTTCGAGATGCTGGGAAATTTCTCGTTCGGCGATTATTTCAAGGAGCAGGCGATCGAGCTCGCCTGGACCCTGATCACGAAGGAGCTCGCGCTTCCCAAGGCCAAGCTTCTGGTCACGGTGTATGCCGACGACGAGGAGGCGGCCGGGCTCTGGCGCAGGATCGCCGGCTTCTCCGACGACCGCATCATCCGGATCGGAACCTCCGACAATTTCTGGCAGATGGGCGACACGGGCCCCTGCGGTCCGTGCTCCGAGATCTTCATCGACCAGGGGCCGACCCTCCAGGGCGGCCCGCCCGGCTCGCCCGACGAGGACGGCGACCGCTTCCTTGAGTTCTGGAACCTCGTCTTCATGCAGTTCGAGCAGATCGAGCCGGGCAAGCGCGTGCCGCTGCCGCGGCCCTCGATCGACACCGGCATGGGGCTGGAGCGCATCGCCGCCATCCTGCAGGGGGTCCACTCGAACTACGACACCGATCTCTTCCGCAGCCTGATCGAGGCGGTGTCGCACGCCATCGGTCGCGGGCCGGACGATGCGACCCGGGCCTCGTACCGGGTCATCGCCGATCACCTGCGGGCGTCCTCGTTCCTGGTGGCGGACGGCGTGCTCCCCTCGAACGAGGGTCGGGGCTACGTGCTCCGGCGCATCATGCGCCGGGCCATGCGGCATGCGCAGCTGCTCGGCGCCAGGGACCCGCTCATGTGGCGTCTCGTGCCGGCGCTCACGCGCGAGATGGGACAGGCCTACCCCGAACTGCTCCGGGCCGAGGCGCTCATTGTCGAGACGCTTAGGCTGGAGGAAACCCGATTCCGCCGCACGCTCGAGCGCGGCCTGGCGATCCTCGACGACGAGAGCCGCGCCCTCGTGGCGGGCCAGTCACTGTCGGGCGAGACCGCGTTCACGCTCTACGACACCTTCGGCTTCCCGCTCGACCTGACGCAGGACGCCCTCAAGGCGCGCGGCGTCGGGGTCGACACGGATGCGTTCAAGGCCGCCATGGAGCGCCAGCGCGAAAAAGCCCGCGCGGCCTGGGCCGGATCCGGCGAGGCGGCGACCGACACGGTCTGGTTCGCGGTCAGGGAGCGGGTCGGCGCGACCGAGTTCCTCGGCTACGAGGCCGAAACGGCGGAGGGCCTCGCCACGGCCCTGATCCGGGACGGAGGCGAGATCGAGACCCTGCGGGCCGGGGAGAGCGGCCTGCTGGTGGTCAACCAGACGCCGTTCTACGGGCAATCGGGCGGCCAGGTCGGCGACACGGGCCGCATCACCTTTCCGGGCGGGTCCGGCCGGGTGACCGACACGGAGAAGAAGCTCGGCGACGTCTTCGTCCACCACGTCACCGTCGAAACCGGGGAGCTGAAGCTCGGCCAGTCGGTCGAACTCGCCGTGGAAACCGGCCGGCGCTCCGCCATCCGGGGCCACCATTCGGCGACCCACCTGCTGCACGAGGCGCTGCGGCGCGTGCTCGGCGACCACGTCGCCCAGAAGGGATCGCTGGTCGAGCCCGAGCGGCTCCGTTTCGACATCAGCCATCCGAAGCCGATCACCGAGGCGGAAATCCGCGAGGTGGAGGACATCGCCAACCGGCTCGTGCTGCAGAACGAACCGGTCGTCACCCGCCTCATGGGCCAGGACGAGGCGGTCGCCTCGGGCGCCCGGGCGCTGTTCGGCGAGAAATACGGCGACGAGGTGCGGGTCGTGTCCATGGGGACCGATCGCGACACGCCCGCGGGCGGCAAGCCGTTCTCGGTCGAGCTCTGCGGCGGCACCCATGTCGGCCGAACCGGGGATATCGGCCTCGTCGTGATCGTGTCCGAAAGCGCCGTCGCGGCCGGCGTGCGCCGCATCGAGGCGCTCACCGGGGAGGCGGCCCGCCGCCACCTCGCGGGGGAGAGCCGGACCCTGCGTGAGATTGCCGGCATCCTGAAGGCCCCGGTCGAGGAGGCGCCGAGCCGCCTCGTGTCGCTTGTCGAGGAGCGCCGCCGGCTCGAGCGCGAACTCGCGGATACCCGCCGCAAGCTCGCCATGGGCGGTGGCGGCCCCGGTGACGAAATCCGCGTGGTGAGCGGGGTGAACTACCTCGCCAAGGTGCTCCGCGACGTCCCGGCCAAGGATCTGAAGCCGCTGGTGGACGAGGCGAAGAAGCGCGTCGGCTCGGGAATCGTGGCTTTCGTCGCGGTCGACAAGGACGAGCGCGCCAGCATCATCGTGGGCGTCACGCCCGATCAGGTCGCAGCCCGCAACGCGGTCGACCTGGTCCGGGCCGGGGCAGCCGCGCTCGGCGGCAAGGGCGGGGGAGGGCGGCCCGACATGGCTCAGGCCGGTGGCCCGGACGGCGCGCAGGCCGAGGCGGCGCTCGCCGCCATCGAGGCCGCGATCGCCGGAAGCTCCGTCGCCGCAGCCTGATCCGCCCTGGCCTTATGGCCGGGGCGAGCGGGTTGAAATCGACCGTCGCCGAATTGGGCGGGCCCGCCTGATTCCGCGCTCCCTCGAACGGGGCGGCAGTCGCGCCCAGGCCCGCGCAGCAAGGGGCATGCACCGGGCGCGGCGAGGTCGGCGACAAGGTCGCCGGAATCGCCGAACGCCGCCGCCTC
>JAQGJJ010000072.1 GCA_028290695.1 Enterovirga sp.
TCCGGATCCCGCGCATGCAGTCTACATCGGTTCGCGGGCGCCCCGGAACCGTGTAGGGAGCGGCGGGGCCGGGAGGACACAGAATGACCGACAGCCAGAACCGCCGAATCGTGCTCGCGAGCCGCCCGGAGGGGGAGCCGAAGCCCGCCGATTTCCGCCTTGAGACCGCGCCCCCGCCCGAACCGCGCGAAAGCCAGGTGCTGCTCCGGACCCGCTGGCTGTCCCTCGACCCCTACATGCGCGGCCGCATGAGCGCGGCGAAATCCTACGCGAAGCCGGTCGAGATCGGCGCCGTCATGGAGGGCGGCACGGTCGGGGAGGTGGTCGCCTCGAAGAGCGACCGCTTCCGGCCGGGCGACGTCGTCCTGGCCCATGGCGGCTGGCAGGATTTCGCGGCTGTGGACGCGAAGGGCCTGCGCAAGCTCGACCCGAGCGCCGCCCCCGTGCAGACCGCGCTCGGCGTGCTCGGCATGCCCGGCATGACGGCCTATACCGGCCTCCTCACCATCGGGCAGCCGAAGCCGGGCGAGACGGTGGCGGTCGCGGCCGCGACCGGCCCGGTCGGCTCCGCGGTCGGGCAGATCGCCCGGATCAAGGGCGCCCGCGCGGTCGGCATCGCGGGCGGTCCCGAGAAGGTGCGGCTCCTGAAGGAGGAGTTCGGCTTCGACGAGGCGATCGACCATCGCGCGCCCGACTTCGCCGAGCGGCTCGAGGCGGCCTGCCCGAACGGCATCGACGTCTATTTCGAGAATGTCGGCGGCGCCGTGTGGGATGCCGTGTTCCCGCTCCTGAACGACTTCGCCCGGGTCCCGGTCTGCGGCATCGTCTCGCATTACAACGACACCGACCTCCCGGCCGGCCCGGACCGCACGCCGCAGCTGATGGGCGCCGTCCTGCGCAAGCGCCTGACCCTGCGGGGCTTCATCGTGTGGGACTTCGCCGACCAGGCGAAGGATTTCCACCGCGACATGGCCGCCTGGATCGCGGACGGCCGAGTGCGGTATCGCGAGGACGTGGTGGAGGGCCTGGAGAACGCTCCGGAGGCCTTCATGGGGCTGCTGAAGGGCAGGAACCTGGGCAAGCTGCTGGTGCGGGTGTCGTAGGGGGGCGTCGGCCTGCGCACGCCGAACCTTGCCGGGCTGCGGGATCGCCGCTACACACGGGTTGCCGGCGGCACTTCGTCCGGCTTGGGATTCGCCCCGTGAGCCGCATCGGCACCGGACATCGCGACGCCGCCGCCCTCCGGGCGGGCGCGGTCGCGTGCGCATCCCGTCCCGCCCTCCGCCTCGCGACCCTCCTTCTTAGCCGCCCCTGAGGGCCGGCCGGGCTTCGTGCCTGGGCGCTCAGGGGTCCGCGAGCACGAACCCGAGGGCGCCCCCCTGTGGCGCGACGATTCCGGAAGGCCTGACCGATGAGCACCACCACCCGAGACCGCGTCGTCATCTTCGACACCACCCTGCGGGACGGCGAGCAATGCCCCGGGGCCACCATGACCTTCGAGGAGAAGCTCGCGGTCGCGGACCTCCTCGACGAGATGGGGGTCGACATCATCGAGGCCGGCTATCCGGCCGCCTCCAACGGCGATTTCGAGGCCGTCGCCGAGATCGCGCGCCGGTCCAAGCGGGCCGTGATCGCCGGGCTCGCCCGCACGGCCGCGAACGACATCGACCGGGCCGGCGAGGCGGTGCGGTTCGCCAAGCGGCCCCGCATCCACACCTTCGTGTCCACTTCGCCCGTGCACATGAAGTACAAGCTGCAGAAGTCGGCCGACGAGGTCCTGGCGATGTCCATCGCCTCCGTCACCCGCGCCCGCAACCTCGTGGACGACGTGGAATGGTCGGCCGAGGACGGCACCCGCACGGAGATCGACTACCTGTGCCGTTGCGTCGAGGCCGTGATCAAGGCGGGCGCGACCACGATCAACATCCCGGACACGGTCGGCTACACGACACCGGACGAGTACCGGGCCCTGTTCCGCACCGTGCGGGAGCGCGTGCCGAACTCGGACAAGGCGGTGTTCTCCGTTCATTGCCACAACGACCTCGGCATGGCGGTCGCGAACTCGCTGGCCGGGATCGAGGGTGGGGCGCGCCAGATCGAATGCACGATCAACGGCATCGGCGAGCGCGCCGGCAACGCCGCCCTGGAAGAGGTCGTGATGGCGATGCGGGTGCGGAGCGACGTGTTCCCGTACGAGACCGGCATCGAGGCGACGATGCTGACCCGCGCCTCCAAGATGGTGGCCGGGGCGACCTCGTTCCCGGTGCAGTACAACAAGGCCATCGTCGGGCGGAACGCCTTCGCGCACGAGAGCGGCATCCACCAGGACGGGATGCTGAAGCACACCCAGACCTACGAGATCATGGAGCCCTCGTCGGTCGGCGTGTCGAAGACCTCGCTCGTCATGGGCAAGCATTCCGGCCGCGCGGCGTTCCGGTCGAAGCTCGAGGAGATGGGCCACAAGGTCTCCGACAACCAGCTCCAGGACCTCTTCATCCGCTTCAAGGACCTGGCCGACCGCAAGAAGACGGTCTACGACGAGGACATCGAGGCCCTGGTCGACGAGAACATCGCGACCGCGCACGACCGCGTCCGGCTCGTGTCGCTGACCGTGATCGCCGGCACGCGCGGGCCGCAGCGCGCTACGATGCGGCTCGCCATCGAGGGCCGGCAGGTCACGGAAGAGGCGGACGGCAACGGTCCGGTGGATGCCACCTTCAACGCCATCAAGGCGCTGGTGCCGCACGAGGCGGCGCTCGAGCTGTACCAGGTGCACGCGGTCACGGAGGGCACGGACGCCCAGGCCGAGGTGACGGTGCGGCTCGGCGCGGAAGGCCGCTCGGTGACGGCGCGCGGCGCCGACCCGGACACGCTGGTTGCCTCCGCCAAGGCCTATCTCGGCGCGCTGAACAAGCTGCTCGCGGGGTCGCGCCGCCTCCATGCGCAATACGCGGCGGAGTAGGGCGTCGCTGCCGGCCCGGGCGGCCGCCTTGCGGGGCCGCGTCACGCCCGGCATGAACGCGCGGCGGGCCTCCCCGGGCCTGCCGGGGTGATCGCGTGATCGGGAAGCTCAAGGGTACGGTCGACAGCTACGGCGAGGATCACGTGATCCTCGACGTGCACGGGGTCGGCTACGTCGTCCATTGCTCGGCCAGGACGCTGCAGCGGCTGGCACCGGCCGGGGAGGCCGCGGCGCTCGCCATCGAGACCCATGTCCGGGAGGACATGATCCGGCTCTACGGCTTCGAATCGGATGCCGAGCGCGAGTGGTTCCGCATGCTGCAGACCATCCAGGGCGTCGGCGCCAAGGTCGCGCTCGCGATCCTGTCGTCCTTGGATCCCGGGAGCCTGGCCGGCGCGGTGGCGACCGGCGACAAGGCCGCCGTCGCGCGCGCGCCGGGCGTCGGGCCGAAGCTCGCGGCCCGCATCGTGGCCGAGATGAAGGACAAGGCTCCGGTGTTCGGGAGCGTGGACCCGGTGCTGGCCCGCCTTGCGGGCGGCGTGGAGGACGGAAGCGTTCCGGCTCCGGTGGTCGATGCGATTTCGGCCCTGGTCAATCTCGGCTACGGCCAGCCGCAGGCGGCGGCCGCCATCGCGGCCGCCGCCAAGGAGGCGGGCGAGGGCGCCGAGACCAGGACGCTGATCCGGCTGGGGCTGCGCGAACTCGCGCGCTGACCCCGGAACCGCGCCGGGCGGCCGGTGTTGCCTCCCGCAGGTCCGGAGCCGACACCGATGCGCCGCGTTCTTCTCTCGACAGCCTTCCTGGCGGCCGCCGTCCCGGCGCTGGCCCAAAGCCCGAAATCGGTGCCGCTGCGGGAGAACACCCCGAGCCGCGAGACCACCGAGACCCGCCCGCCGCATCGCGATCCGCTGCCGGACGGCACCGGCAGCGTCGCTCACGATACGGTTGCCCGCCAGCGCCCGAACGCCAACGTCCCGCCCCCGGCCGCGATCGACAGCAGCGTGAAGATCATCGCGCCCGAGCGGAAGTAGGTCGGCTCTACAGCACGCGCCGGTACATGGATGTGAGCGGCAGCGAGACCGCGATCGCGTCGCGGTCGAGGACGGCATCGAGCCCGTCCAGGATCGTCAGCCCCGCCCAGGCGCCGTCGATCCGGTTGAACGCTTCCACATGCGGCTTGTCGCGCGCCACCAGCACGTAATGACGAAGCGCGGGTAGACACTGATAGACGTGCCACTTGTCCAGCCGGTCGCGGCCTTCCGTGCACGCCGCGGATCGGAACACATGGCTGGTTCGGCCGCCGCCCCGTCGGAGGAGCGTGCGCTTCCGTTGACAATGCGAATATAATCCTCTATGTCGGTCCCGCTCTTCCCCGCCGAGGGAGCCGCCGTGATCACCGGGTCCGGTTCGCTGGGGGAGAGGCGGCGTCCTGAGGTCGGCCCCGGTCGGTCCGGCTCCCAGGCGGCGGCGCGAGGCTTTGGGCTGACGCGCCGGATGACAAGAGCCGCGACGCAGACACGGCAGGGGCGGCGACGCTCTTGCCGCGGGACGCCGGGGAACCGGCTTTTGAAAACATTGAGGTTCCGCGGCGTCCCGCGTCCCCTCGATGCTTCCCGGCGGCTCCGACGCGAGCCGCCAGCCCGC
>JAQGJJ010000080.1 GCA_028290695.1 Enterovirga sp.
ATCGGCACGAGGTGGGGCGGGTTCACCGGATGGGCGACGAGGCAGCGCGCCCTGCCGGCCAGTCCTTCGGTGAAGAGCGACGCGACGATCGCGGAGGTCGAGGACGCCAGGATGGCGTCGGGCGGTGCCAGCCGGTCGAGCTCCGCGAACAGCGCGCGCTTCACCTCCACGAGTTCCGGCCCGTTCTCCTGGACGAGGGCGACGCCCGCCAGCGCCGAGGCGAGGTCGTCCGCCACCGTGACCCGGGCCGCCGCGCCGGCCGGATCGTCGACCAGCCCGTGGTTCGCGAGCTCGTTCAGCCCCTGGCGGATGAGATCGGGCGCGGTCTCGAGCGTCGGCCGGTGCGGGTCGTGGAGGCGGACCTCCCAGCCGGCCCGGGCGAAGACCTGCGCCCAGGCGCGGCCGATCAACCCCGCGCCGACAATGGCAACCTTGCTCATCTCCCTACCTCCTATGCCGGGGTGCCGGGCGCAGCACCGCGCTCACAGCCACAACACCTTGCGGCGCATGTCGTAATCCTCCCGCAGGGCGACCGAAGGTCCGACGTGGATCACGCGGCCGCGCTCCAGCGCCACCGTCCGGTCCGACAGCGCGAGCGCGAGATCGAGGTTGTGGTCCACGATCACGATCGAGATCTCGCGCCGCAGCCGGTCGAAGCTCTCGAACAGGCTTTCGACGATCGCCGGGGCGAGGCCCTCGAAGGGTTCGTCGAGCAGGAGCACCCGCACGTCGCCCGACAGCGCGCGGGCGACCGCCACCATCTGCTGTTCGCCGCCCGACAGGTAATCGGCGGGCGAGCGCAGCCGTTCGCCGATGCGCGGGAAGTATTCGACGATGCGGTCGATGTCCCAGCGGATGCCGTTGCCGGTGCGCCGCTTGAGGCGGCCGAGCTCGAGGTTCTCCGCGACCGTCATGCCGGCGAACAGCCCGCGCCCCTGGGGCACGTAGCCGATTCCGAGCCGCGCAACGGCGGCCGGCGCGAGCCCCGCGAGATCCCGGCCCGCGAGCGTCACGGCCCCCGAGGCCGGGGCGACGATGCCGGTGATCGTCTTCAGCGCGGTCGACTTGCCGGCGCCGTTGCGGCCGAGCAGCGCCACGATCTCGTGCCGGTGCACGTCGAAGGAGACGTCCGTCAGGATGTGGCTCTTGCCGTAGAAGGTGTTCACGCCGCGCAATGACAGCAGGGTCTCGGGCTCGGCGGCGCTTTCGCGCGGCTTCGCGGCCACCGACGCCACCCCGGAGCCGAGATAGACCTCCTGCACCTTCGGGCTGGTGCGGGCGTCCTCGACCGTGCCGTCGACCAGCACCCGCCCGTCGTTCATCACGGTCACGGCGTCGGCGATCTCGAACACCCGGTCGATGTCGTGCTCGACCAGCAGCACGGGCAGGTCGGCCGAGATGCGCTTGATGATGTCCCCGATGCGACCGCGCTCGGCGGCCGCTAGCCCGGCGAGCGGCTCGTCGAGCAGCAGGAGCCGCGGCCTGGTGGCGAGCGCCACCGCCATGTCGAGGAGGCGCTGGCCGCCATAGGACAGGGATCCGGCCTCGACCGTCTCGATCCCGGACAGCCCGAGATAGCGCAGCGTCCCGTCGGTCTCGGCGTTCACCGCCGCGTCCGCGAGCGCGTTGCGCCACGGATCGAAGCGGCCGGGGTGGCGGGCCTGCACCGCGAGCCGCACGTTCTCGGCGACCGACAGGGTCGGGAACAGGTTCGTGATCTGGAACGAGCGCCCGATCCCGGCCGCGCAGATGCGCTCGGGCGCGAGGCCGGCAACCGGGCGGCCGGCCAGCGTGACGGTGCCGCGGTCCGGCGTGTAGAGGCCCGAGACGAGGTTGAACGCCGTCGTCTTGCCGGCGCCGTTCGGCCCGATCAGGGCATGGAGCGAGCGGTCCCGGACCGTGATGTCCACCCCTTCCACCGCCCGGATGCCGCCGAAACTCTTGGCCAGCCCACGCGCCTCGAGGAGCGGCCCCTCCGACGACCCGTCGGGCTTCAGGAAGGCCGGCAGCGGTTCGGGCGCGGCGACGACCCGCGAGGCCATCGCGGCGGCCTCGTCCGGCACCGTCCGGAAGGGCCGCATGACCCGCTTCGCCACGCCGACGAGGCCGTCCGGCGAGAACATGATGAAGCCGACGAACAGCAGCCCGAAGAAGAGCAGCCAGTGCGGCGTCCAGATGGACAGGAACTCCCGGAACAGGATGTAGAACACGGCGCCGAGCGCCGGGCCGAGGAAGCTCCGCATGCCGCCGATCACCACCATGGCGATCAGCTCGCCCGAGAAGGCGACGGAGAGCGCGTCCGCGGACGCGAAACGGTGGTTGAAGACGGACAGGACGCCGGCCAGTCCGACGACAACCGCCGAGACCGCGAAGCCGAGCAGCTTGTAGCGGTTCGTCGGGTAGCCGACGAACCGGGCGCGCTGCTCGTTTTCCCGGATCGCCACCAGCACGGTGCCGACGGGCGAGCGGTGGAAGCGCCACAGAAGACACGCGACCGCGAAGCCGATCGCGGCCACGAGCCCGTAATAGGTCCAGTCGCGCTCGAGGTCGAGGCCGAGCACGGTGGCGCGCGTCACGCCGCCGAACCCGCTCTCGCCGCCCGTGAACTCCGTCCAGCGGTAGGCGACCGCGAACAGGAGGGCGGTCAGGGCCAGGGTGAGGAGCGAGAAATACACCCCGCGCCGGCGCAGGATCAGCGCGCCCCCGAGCGCCGCGGCCACGGCCACGAAGGCGAGGGCGAACAGGCCCGGCAGGACGATCTGGCCCGGGAACCAGTGCTTCTGGCTGAGGGCCGCCGCATAGGCGGCGAGCCCGAACCAGGCGCCGTGCCCGAACGAGACGAGGCCGGTATGGCCGACCAGGACGTTCAGCCCCAGGCAGGCGATCGCGAACACCACGACATCGATGGACGAGCGCAGCGGCAGGCCGGCCAGGTCGAGACCGAACGGCAGGACGGCCAGCGCAATCGCGACGGCCGGGAGGGCGAGGGCGTCGCGGCGCATCATTCAAACCGGAGAATGCGTTCGCCGAGGAGGCCGCGCGGCCGCACGATCAGCACGACCGCCATGAGGAGGTACATCGAGGCTTCGCCGAAGGCCGGATTGACGAAGATCGTCACGCCCCGGACCACGCCGACGAGGCCGGCGGCCGCGATCACGCCCCAGAACGAGCCGAGCCCGCCGATCACCACCACGACGAAGGCCGCGGTCAGGATCTCGGCCCCCATCGCCGGATGCACGCCCGTGATCGGCGCGAGTAGCACGCCGGCGAGCCCCGCGAGGCCGAGCCCGAGCGCCGCCACGGCGGTCATGTAGGGGGCGAGCGAGATGCCGAGCGCGCCGACCATGTCCGGGTTCTGGACCCCGGCCCTGACCACGCGGCCGAAGGAGGTGCGGTAGACCAGGAACCAGACGGCGGCCACGGCCGCGAGCGCGGCCACGAAGATGCCGAGCCGGTAGCGGGGATACAGGAAGTCGCCCACCAGGACCTGGCCCCGCAGCTCGCGCGGAATGGAGAACGGCTGGGGCGAGGACCCGAACGTGATGCGCAGCACCTGCTCGATCACCATGGCGAGGCCGAAGGTGAGCAGCAGGGACAGGATGGGATCGGACCGGTAGAAGCGCCGGAAGAATACGCGCTCGAAGACCACGCCGAGCAGGGCGACCAGAATGGGCGAGGCCACGAAGGCCCCCGCGAAGCCGAGCCGCGGGGTCAGCGCCACCGCCAGATAGGCCCCGATGGCATAGAAGCCGCCATGGGCGAGGTTCACGATGCCGCCGAGCGAGAAGATCAGCGACAGGCCGAGCGCGATGAGCAGGTAATAGGCGCCGACCAGCAGGCCGTTCAGCACCTGTTCGACAAGGAAGGTCAGCTGCACCGGATGAACCTGGCTGGACGCTCGCCCTCCCGCTCGCCGGGAGGGCCGGCCCGGCGCCGCGACGGGGCGGGCCGGAACGGGGGTGGTCTGGGATGGGCGGTCGGACGCGTCACGCGCGCCTCCGCCGCCCGGCTCGGCCTGCCGCCGTCGTCACCCTCCGCGCGCGGCGGAGGGCACGTTCCGCTCACGCCGGCATCTTGCAGGCGCCGTCCTTCGGCGGGGCGAGCGTTTCGATGTCGCCGCCCGCATCCGGCACGGTGCCCAGCGGCTCGTAGATGTCCCACTTGTCCTTCATCTGGGCGGACGGCTTGGCCCGGACGGCGTACATCTCCTGCATCATCTGGTTGTCGTAGGCGCGGAAATAGCCTTCGCGCCCCTTCAGGATGTCGAACTTCGCGCCCTTGCGCAGGTGCTCGGCCAGCTTCTGCGAATCCGTCGTCTTCAGCTCGTTGAAGGACTGGGCGACGAGCTTGAGCGAGTTGTAGTCGCCCCAGGCCTGGTTCTCCGGCGGCTTGCCGTATTTCTTGGTGAACGCCTCGACGAACTTCCTGGAGGAAGGGTTGTCCACGAGGTGGTGCCAAATCAGCGGCCAGATACCCGAGAAGTTGTCCTGGCCCGCGCCCCAGGCGACCGCCGTGTCGAAGCCGAAGCCGGTGATCGGCATCGAGAGCCCGTATTCGGCGTATTGCTTGATGAAATTCGTGATGCCGTTTCCGGCCAGGTTCGAGGCGACGATGTCCGGCCGCGCCTGCCGGATCTTCAGCAGGTAGGGGCTGAAATCAGTCGCGTCCGTCGGCACCAGGTCCTCGCCCGTGAACTCGCCGCCGTTCTCCGTGACGAACTTCTTGGCGACCCGGAAGAGATCGTGGCCGAAGGCGTAGTCGGCGGTCAGCGAATACCACTTCTTGCCGGCGATCATCTTCTCCGACTTGAGGTATTGCCCGACCGCCATGACCATCATCGAGTTCGCGGCCTCGATGTGGAACATGAAGGGGTTGCAGCCCTGCCCGCGCAGGGCGTCGGAATTGGCGCCGGTGTTGATGAAGACGGTCTTCGTGCGCTGCGCGATCTGGCCGATGCCGAGCGCGGTCGCGGACGAGATCTCGCCGATCAGCATAGCGACCTTGTCGCGCTCGATGAGGCGCTCGGCCTTGGCCGAGCCGGTCTGCGGGTTGACGGAATCCTCGAGCACCAGCTCGACCTTGCGGCCCAGGATGCCGCCCGCCGCGTTCACCTCCTCGGCCGCGAGCCGGACGCCCATCTGGGCGTATTCGCCGAGCGGGCCGAGGAAGCCGGTGATCGGCACGAGGTGCCCGATCCGGATGGCGTCCGCCTGACCGTAGGAGATCGCCGGCATGCCGATCCCGGCCAGTGCGCCCGCGCCGGCCGCGCCCTTGAGCAGCGCGCGACGATTCGGCCTCTCGAACTCCGTCATGATGTCTCCTCCCGAACCGCCACGGCTTGTTGCCGTGATCTGTGATCACAGATAGACTCGCTCAAATCGGCTGCCCTGTCGAGTCCGGAGAGACATTGGTCGGAGCCCTCGCCCAGGTTGGACGGCTCGAGCGCGTCACCCTCGGCGACCGCGTCTACGACGAGCTGCGCGAGCTCATCATCGGGGGCGAGCTCGCGCCGGGCGACAAGCTCTCGCTGCGCTCGGTCGCCGAGACCCTCGGCGTCTCGATCATGCCGGTCCGCGAGGCCGTCTCGCGGCTCGTGGCGGACGAGGCCCTGGAGGTCCTGCCCAACCGCGCCGTCACCATCCCGGTCATGACTCGGGCCAAGTTCCGCGAGCTGACCCGAATCCGCCTCGTGATCGAATGCTTCGCGGCCGAGCAGGCCGCCCTTTCCCGCCGCGCGGCGGACCTGCGCGTGATGGCGGCGTTCG
>JAQGJJ010000095.1 GCA_028290695.1 Enterovirga sp.
CGAGTTCGAGCACCTGATCATCAGCAGCTACCAGGTCAGCGGCAGCGGCCACGCGAGCGAGATCCCGATGGAGCAGATCTCGTTCAACTACACGACCGTGAAGCTGACCTACCAGGCGCAGGACGAGACGGGCAGCAAGAAGGGCGGCGCGGTTCTCGGCGGCTGGGACGTTAAGAAGGGCGTCGTCAAGACCTGAGGTCCGTTCGGGTCGAAGGTCCTCGGACAGGCGAGACGCGACGTCTCGCCCTCGGCTCCGCGCCGGTCGACATCGCGGCAGCCCGGAAGCAACGGGCATCAGCTCGCCCCCGGGCGACCGGCAGAGATGCCTCTCCTTCCACAAGCCCGCCGCGTTCGGCGGGCTTCCTTTTCGGGCGGTGCCCCGCGCGGCGCCGCAGCAGCCCCACATCCCGGCCGGGAACGACCGAACGATTGCCGCGAGGAGCCGGACATGGCCGGTTTGCCGAAGACCAGCCGCATGCGGGTGCCCCTGATGTCGGCCTTCCGGGCCGCACACGAGGAGCGGGACGCACAGCAGAATGTTGACGAGCGTGACGAATCGGGAGAGCGCGTCCTTGCGGGACGGCGGGCGACAGGACGCTCGACCATGTCCGAGGCTGCCCTGCAGCGAACTGTGGCCACCGACCTCGAAGCCCTGATGAACACGATCAATCTCGCCGCGAGCCTCGATCTCGGGGAGAACGACGAGGTGCGCCGGTCGATCCTCAATTACGGTTTTCCCGACGTGGTGCACCGGTCGGTCGACGAGATCGGCATCGACGACATCAGCGCGGAGATCGAGTACGCGCTGAAGATCTACGAACCCCGCCTCGTTCCCGGCAGCATCTACGTGCGACGGGTGAGAAGCTACGACGAGGTCGATCTGACGGTCCGGTTTCTCGTCCGGGCCGACCTCAACTGCGATCCTCTCAACCTGCCTGTCGAGTTCGTGGCCGATCTGGAGCGCGACTCGGGCAAGGTGACGATCAACAGGAACTGATGCGCGCGCCGACAGCCTTCCGGCCGGACCGCGGCCCTCGCGGGGCTCCGGCACCGCGCCGTCGCCCGGTGCGGCCTCTCGGCCCGTCCGCAAGGCGGTCCTTCTCGAAGCCCGCCCCTGCCCTCGTGCGGCGCTCCCTCGACCGATGAATCGCGAGTTTCTCGAACTCTACAACCGCGAGCTGAAGCTCCTGCAAGAGCAGGCGCGGGAATTCGCCGAGGAATATCCCGGCATCGCCGAGCGCCTCGGCGGCCTGGTGGAAGACCGCTCCGACCCGATGATCGCGGGCCTTCTCGAGGGCTGCGCCTTCCTGGCCGCCCGTGTGCAGCTGAAGCTCAAGCACGAGTTTCCGGAGTTCACCAACAACCTCCTGGAGCAGCTTGCCCCGAACTACCTGGCGCCGACGCCTTCCGCGATGCTGGCGCAGGTCCGGGTGCCGTTCGGGGACGCGGCCCTGCGGGAGGGGCGCACGATCGCCCGGGGCTCGTATCTGGACGCCACCTATCGGGAGCGGGAGCGCCGCGTCGCCTGCCGGTACCGGCTCAGCAGCGACGTGACCCTGTGGCCGTTCGATATCTCGGGGGCCGAATACTATGCGAGTCCCGGTCCTCTGCACGCGCTCGGCCTCGCCGCAGCCCCGGAAGTGGCGGCCGGGCTGAGGCTGTCCCTCACCCATCGCACCACGCCGAGGCTCGAGGACGAGATAGGGGACCAGGAGGCATCGGACGACCCGACGATGCATTTCCGAGGCTGCGCCATCAAGAGCCTGCCGATTTATCTGCTCGGTGCGGAGGCCGATGCGGTCGCGATCTACGAGCAGATCTTCGCCGATTGCATCGGCATCCACGTCCGCTATCTCGACCCGTTCGGGGATCCGGTCGTGCTCACGGCGCCCCAGGACTGCCTCGAGCCGGTCGGGTTCGGGCGCGAGGAGACGCTGCTGCCGAACGACCTGCGGGTGTTCGAGGGGTTCGACCTCCTGCGGGAATACTTCATGTTCTCCCGCAAGTTCCTCGGCTTCCGGCTGACCCGGCTCGCGGAACTCGTGTCGCGCATACCGGCCAAGTCGATCGACATCCTGTTCACGTTCGACGAGGTCAACGGCCGCCTGGCGGCGGCCGTGCAGCCGTCCGCGTTCGCGCTCTATACGGCACCGGCCGTGAACCTGTTCGAGATGACGATGGATCGCGTGCCGGTGCAGGCCCGGCAGCACGAGTACCACCTCGTTCCGGACCGCAGCCGCTACCTCGACTTCGAGCCGCACCGCGTGCTCGCGGTGTTCGCCCATCATGTCGGACGCCCCGAGAAGGTGCCGGTCGAGCCTCTCTATTCGGCGCAGGGCGACGGAGCCCAGACCGGCCTCTTCTACACGCTGCGCCGGTTGCCCCGCCGCCGCTCCACGCGCGAGCAGGCCTATGGGGTAACGTCCGACTACACGGGCACCGACGTGTTTCTGTCCCTGATCGAACCGACTGGCATCGACGACGACCTGGGCGTCGGCGAGATCAGTGTTCGGGCGCTGTGCTCGAACCGGCATCTGCCCGAGCAGCTGCCCATCGGCGAGGGCGGGGCCGATTTCCGGCTGTCGGAGGACGCCACGCTCGACATCACGTGCGTGGCGGGCCCGACCCTGCCGCGGGAGCCCATCGTGGCGCATATGCGCAGCCGCACGGAAACCGCGTTCACCGGAGCCGTCACCTGGAGGCTCATCAACATGCTGAGCCTGAACCAGCTCGGGATCGTCCAGCGCGGCGCGGGATCCGGCGGGCGGGCGCTCCGGGAGACGCTCACGCTCTTCGCCGATCTGAGCGATCCGACGAGTGAGCGCCGCATCCGGGGCATCCGCAACATCGACAGCCGACCGGTGGTCCGGCGCCTCAGGCAGCGCAGCGGCACCGGCACCGCACGCGGCACGGAGGTCACCGTCACGCTCGACGAGAAGGCCTTCGAAGGGTCGGGCGCCTTCCTTCTCGGCGCCATCCTGGACAGGTTCTTCGCCGAATACGCGTCCATCAACCACTTCACGCAGACAGTGATCCGGACCGTGGAACGCGGCCAGATCATGCGCTGGCCGCCTCGCATCGGCTCGAGGCGGATCCTGTGACCGCGCGCCCCACGGCTCCGTCGCGCCTGCCCGGGGAAGCGGCGTGAGCTACCTGTCCGATCTCGAGGCGGAACCCTGGCGCCACGATCTCCTCGTGCTTCTGCGCCGGCTCGAGCGGAGCAACCCGAGCCAGCCGCGGATCGGCGACAGCGCCACCCGCCGGGAGGAATACGTCCTCCTCGGCGAGGATCCCTATCTCGACTTTCCGGCTTCCAACATCAGCCGGGTCGATCACGATGCCCAGGGGCGCCTGCGGCTGTTCGTGAAGTTTCTCGGGCTTCTCGGGCCCCAGGGTCCCCTGCCCCTGACCACAACCACCGAGGCCTACGGCTGGTCGCTCGCCCGCGACGATTCCTTTTCGCGCTTCCTGGACCTGTTCAACCACCGCTTTCTGCAGCTTTTCTTCCGTGCCTGGGCGAACGCGCGGCCCATCGCCCAGCACGACAGGCCAGACCTCGACAGGTTCATGGCCTATGTCGGCAGCGGCATCGGGGTGGGCTCGGAACCGTACCGCGACCTCGACAGCGTGCCGGATTCCGGCAAGCTCGCCTTCGCGGGCCTTCTCGGCGCCAAGGCGAAGTCCGCCTCGCGCCTCAAGGGCGCCCTCGCCGGGCTGTTCGGAGTCGAGGTCGAGATCGAGGAATTCGTCGGCGCCTACCTGCCCTTCGAGCCGTCCGACCGGAGCCGCATCGGAGCGGCGCATGCCCGGCTCGGGGTCGATCTCCTGGTCGGATCGAGCGTGTTCAGCGTCGAGGACAAGTTCAGGGTCAGCATCACAACCGCGAGCCTCGTGCAATACGAGCGCTTCCTGCCGAGCGGGGACAGATGCGAGCCGATCGCGGATTTCGTGTTTTCCTATGTCGGACACGAGCTCGACTGGGAGCTGGAGCTCGCGCTTCCGGCTTCCGCAGTCGAACCGATCCGGCTGGGCCATTTCGGCCGGCTCGGCTATACTTCATGGATGCAGGCGAAAAACGACGGGCCGGCGGAAGGCCTTCGGCGCGACGCGCGCTTCAGCCCTGCCGAGCGGGTCGCGGCAAGACGAAAAACCAAGATCTAGAACTGCACAGGGGGTTGCGATGGCCGACATCAGTCTCGAGACCGTCACCGGAAAGCTGAACCGGGTCGGCTACGAAGCCTTCATCCAGTCGCTCCGCCACGCCAAGAGCGCCGGAAACCGGAACGTGGAGCTGGCCCATTGGCTGTTCCACCTCCTGCAGAAGAACGATACCGATCTGGCCCTCACAGCCGACCGCTTCAAGCTGGAGCGCGGCAAGCTGCTGTCGGACATCGCCCGCGTAGTCGACGGCTTCAAGAAGAACGAAACGGAAATGCCTGGCATGTCCAACGGCGTTGTCGACATGCTCGATCGCGGTTGGCACTATGCGACGCTGTTCTTTGGCGAGACCCAGATCCGCTCGGGCCATGTCCTAGCCGCGATCCTGAAGTCGAACGAACTCAAGCGGTCACTTCTCAACATCAGCCAGGAATTTTCCAAGATCAACGTCGATGCGTTGCTCGCGGAGCATCGCGGCATCTGGTCGAAATCCGAGGAGGAGAACCTCCGCCCGATGGACGGGTCCGGCGCGATCGCGGCCGGCACGCCCGGCGCGGAGGCGGCGGGCGCGCGCGGCCAGACTGCGCTCGACCGCTTCTCGCAGGATCTCACCGCCAAGGCGGCGTCGGGCGAGATGGACCCGATCCGCGGCCGCGACGAGGAGATCCGCCAGCTCATCGACGTGCTGATGCGGCGGCGGCAGAACAACCCGATCCTCACGGGAGAGGCGGGCGTCGGCAAGACCGCGGTGGTCGAGGGTTTCGCCCAGCGCATCGCGGCGGGCGACGTGCCGCCGGCCCTGAAGGGCGTGCGCCTTTGCGCGCTCGACATCGGGCTCATGCAGGCGGGCGCCTCCATGAAGGGCGAGTTCGAGCAGCGGCTCCGCTCGGTGATCGACGAGGTCCAGTCCTCGCCGACCCCGATCATCCTGTTCATCGACGAGGCGCACACGCTCATCGGTGCCGGCGGCGCCGCGGGAACCGGCGATGCCGCGAACCTGCTCAAGCCGGCGCTGGCGCGCGGCACGCTGAAGACCATCGCGGCCACGACCTGGGCTGAATACCGGCTCTACTTCGAGAAGGACCCGGCGCTCACCCGGCGCTTCCAGCCCGTGCACATCGACGAGCCCGGCATCGAGCAGGCCTGCTACATGCTGCGCGGCATCCTGGCTCCCATGGAAAAGCACCACAAGGTGCGCATCTCGGATGCCGCCGTGGTGGCCGCCGTGACGCTCTCCTCCCGCTACATTCCGGCCCGCCAGTTGCCCGACAAGGCCGTGAGCCTGCTCGACACCGCCTGTGCCCGGGTCGCGATCAGCCAGACCGCTCTGCCGGCCGCGATCGAGGATGCCCGGGTCGGGATCACCTCCCGCGAGGGCGAGCGCGCCGCGCTCGTGGCCGACCGCGACCTCGGGGTCGGCGACGAGGACCGCATCGTCGAAATCGACGAGGAGATCACAGCCCTGAAGGAGAAGCTTGCGGGCCTCGAGGCCGCGTGGGCGAGCGAGACGGCCCTGGTCACCGAGATCAAGGCGCTTCGGGACATGATCGCGAAGCCTGCCGGGCCGAACGGTGCCTCGGCCCCGAACGGCGCGGCCGCTCCTGACGGTGCGGCCGACCCGGCCCGGGCTGGGGCCGACACTGCGCCTCCAGCTGCGAACGGGGCGACGACATCCGCCGAGTCGGTGGACGTGGAGGCGGTCCGCTCCACCCTGAAGGAGCGCTCCGCGGCGCTCGAGGAGATCGATCCCGAGACCCGGATGATCTACGCCCATGTCGACGAGCAGGCGATCGCCTCCGTCGTGTCCGACTGGACCGGCATCCCGGTCGGCCGCATGGTCAAGGACGAGATCGAGAACGTGCTCCGCCTGCCGGAGATCCTGAACCGGCGCGTGGTCGGCCAGTCGCACGGGCTGTCGATGATCGCCAAGCGCATCGAGACCAACCGCGCCAAGCTCGACAACCCGAACAAGCCGATCGGCGTGTTCA
>JAQGJJ010000097.1 GCA_028290695.1 Enterovirga sp.
TCCGCGAGGCCGGCCCCGGCCACAACCACACCCGCGTGGTGCAGCTCAGCCACCGCTACGGCATGATCATGTTCATCGCCTCCGAGGTGATGTTCTTCGTGGCGTGGTTCTGGGCCTATTTCGACGCCGCCCTCTACCCGGCCGACCCGCACCAATACACGCGCTCGGAGCTGCTGGGCGCCTGGCCGCCGAAGGGCATCGAGACGTTCGATCCCTGGCACTTGCCGCTGCTGAACACCCTGATCCTCCTGACCTCGGGCACGACGGTGACCTGGGCGCACCATGCGCTGCTTGAGAACGACAAGAAGGGCGTGCTGCAGGCGCTCGCGCTGACCGTGGGTCTCGGCATCCTGTTCTCGGCCTGTCAGGCCTTCGAATACAGCCACGCCGCGTTCGGCTTCTCGGGCCACATCTACGGCGCCACCTTCTTCATGGCGACCGGCTTCCACGGCTTCCACGTCATCATCGGCACCATCTTCCTGGCCGTGTGCCTGTGGCGGGCCTACGATGACCAGTTCACGCCGTCCCGCCACCTCGGCTTCGAGTTCGCGGCCTGGTACTGGCACTTCGTCGACGTGGTGTGGCTGTTCCTGTTCGCCGCGATCTACGTCTGGGGCTCGGGCGCGAGCGCCGGCCACTGAAAGGGCGCGCGACGCGCACTACATGAAGGGCGGCCAGGGCCGCCCTTTTCGTTTCGGCCAGATGGGGAATCCTGTGACGTCCGATCGGTCCCGTCCGCCCGCACTCTCCGCCGGCCTGCGCTGCACCTGCCCGCGCTGCGGGCGCGGTAAGCTGTTCTCCGGCTTCCTCTCGGTGCGGCCGCGCTGCGAGGTCTGCGGCCTCGATTTCACCTTCATCGATTCCGGGGACGGGCCGGCCTTCTTCGTCATGTCCTTCGTCGGCATCGTCGTGATCGGCCTCGCGCTCTGGGTCGAGTTCGCGTTCGAGCCGCGCATGTGGGTGCACATGGCGCTCTGGATCCCGCTCACCTTCCTCCTCAGCTTCGCCCTGGTCCGTCCGGCGAAGGCGCTGCTGATCGCCTTGCAATTCCAGAACAAGGCCGAGCAGGGCCGTCTCTCTCAGTGACACCCTCGCCCGCGCCGGAGCGGAGCGCGTGGGGTCGGCTGATCGCACCCGCCTTCGCCTCCCTCGTCGCGCTCGCCGTCCTGATCTCGCTCGGCCTGTGGCAGCTCGAGCGCAAGACCTGGAAGGAGGGTCTCACCGCGGCTATCGAAAGCCGCGCCTTCGGTCCGCCCGGCGAGGTCGTTCCCGAGCGCGACTGGCCGGCCTGGCGGGCCTCGGCGGACGAATACCGGCGCGTCCGGCTGAGCGGGGTCTTTCTCCACGACAAGGAGGTGGCGGTCCACGGTCTCGCGGAGGAGCGGCCGGGACGGCCGCTGCAGGGCTTCTACGTCTTCACCCCGCTCCGTCGCGACGACGGCTCGGTCGTGATGGTCAACCGCGGCTTCGTGCCGACTCCGCTCCGGGACCCGTCGCGCCGGGCGGCCGCGCAGACGGGCGGCCTCGTCAGCGTGACGGGGCTCGTGCGGGGTCCGGAGGAGCGCGGGTGGTTCGTTCCGGCCAACGACCCGAGGCGCGACGACTGGTTCGTGCGCAGCATCGCCGAGATGGCGGCGGCGCGAGGGCTCGGGCGCCTCGCCCCGTTCTACGTCGACGCCGACGCGACGCCCAATCCGGGGGATTGGCCCCGTGGCGGCCAGACCCGCATCCAGCTGCCGAACAACCATCTGCAATACGCGCTGACCTGGTTCGGACTCGCTGCGACGCTGATCGGGGTGTTCGCAGCCTTCGCGATACGGCGGCTCAGGCCGCAGAGAACGGGATCAGGCGACGAGCTTCAGCCCTAGGATCCCGGCCACGATCAGGCCGATGCAGGCGAGACGCAGGGCGCCCGCAGGATCGCCGAACAGCACCATGCCGAGAATGGCCGTGCCGACCGTGCCGATCCCGGTCCAGACCGCATAGGCAGTGCCGACCGGCAGGGTCTTCAGCGCAAGCCCGAGGAGAAGGACGCTCGCCACCATGCTGGCGACGGTCAGGATCGTCGGGAGCGGTCGCGAGAACCCGTCCGTGTATTTCAACCCGACGGCCCAGCCGATTTCGAGCAGTCCAGCGACGAAGAGCAGAAACCAGGGCGCCATGGCGCCGGCTTATCTGCCCGAACCGACAAAGGCGAGGCCGGCGCGCGCCGCGCGCCGGCCAAGCGAACTACATGCGGCGCATCCGGCGCTCCATCCGGTGGTGACGCATCATGCGACGGTCCATCCGGTGGTGGCGCATCATCCGGCGCTCCATGCGATGATGGCGCATCATTCGGCGCTCGCGGCCGGACATCTGCACCTGCACGAGCGGAGCCTCGGCCGCTACGGCGAGCGGGGCGGCGGTCGGAACCGGAGCGGCCTGTGCACCGGCACCGAGGCCGGCAAGACCGACCGCAAACGCAAACGCGGCGAGGGTACTGCGCATATTGTTGTCTCCCGTGCGCCGCGCGAACAACACCCGGATCGGGCCCGCGAACGCATAGGGGCAACTACGTTCGACGCCGCTGTTTGTTTCCGAACGGCGCAAATGTCGCGGGCGCTGCGGCGCCCGTCCCGAATTCCCGCTCGTCGGCAGATCATGCCTGCTTGGCTCGGGAACCCCGACCCTCTATTCTCCCGCCCTCCCACGAGTTCCGATCTTGCTCCACATCTCGACACGCGGCGAGGCTCCTTCGCTGTCCTTTACCGATGCACTCCTGGCCGGACTCGCCCGCGACGGCGGCCTCTACGTTCCCGAAACCTGGCCCGCCCTCGCCCCCGAGACGATCGCGGGCTTCGCCGGGCGGCCGTACCGCGAGGTCGCGAAGACCGTGCTGGGCACGCTCACGGGCAACGACATCGCGCCCGCCGTGCTCGGGCCCATGGTGGACGGCGCCTATGCCGAGTTCCGCCACCCGGCCGTCTGCCCGCTCGTGCAGATCGGCGACAACCTCTTCGTGCAGGAGCTGTTTCACGGCCCGACGCTCGCCTTCAAGGACGTGGCGATGCAGCTCCTCGGCCGGCTGATGGACCATGTGCTCGCGTCGCGCGGACAGCGCGCCACCATCGTGGGCGCGACCTCCGGCGACACCGGCAGCGCCGCGGTTGCCGCCTTCGCGGGGTCGCCGCGGGTCGACATCTTCATCCTGTACCCGCACGGGCGGGTGTCCGAGGTGCAGCGTCGCCAGATGACGACGGTCGACGCGCCCAACGTGCACGCCATCGCGATCGACGGCACCTTCGACGACGCCCAGGCGCTCGTGAAGGAGATGTTCGGCGACGGACGTTTCCGGGACGAGATGCAGCTGTCGGGCATCAACTCCATCAACTGGGCCCGGGTCGCGGCCCAGGCCGTCTACTACTTCACCGCGGCGGTGGCGCTCGGCGGGCCCTCCCGGCCCGTGTCCTTCGCCGTGCCGACCGGCAATTTCGGCGACGTGCTCGCCGGCTTCGTGGCCAAGCAGATGGGTCTTCCGATCGACCGCCTGCTGGTCGCCACCAACGCCAACGACATCCTGGCCCGCACGCTGGCGACCGGCAGCTACGAGGTGCGGGGCGTCGTGCCGACGACTTCGCCGTCGATGGACATCCAGGTCTCGTCCAATTTCGAGCGGCTGCTGTTCGAGGCCCACGGGCGCGACCCGGCCGCCCTCCGGGGGCTGATGGGCAATCTGGCGCAGTCGCGCTCCTTCGCCATCGCGCCCGAGCCGCTCGCCGCCATCCGGCGGGATTTCGAGGCCGGTTCGGTCGACGAGGGCGAGGTTGCCGACGAGATCGGTCGAACCTGGCGCGAGGCCGGGTACCTGCTCGATCCGCACACCGCGATCGGCGTGCGGGCGGCACGGCGCCGGCTCGCGACGGATGCCGCGACACCCGTCGTGGCGCTCGCGACCGCCCATCCGGCGAAGTTTCCGGAGGCGGTGGAGAAGGCGGCCGGCATCCGCCCTCCCCTTCCGCCTCATCTCGCCGACCTTCTGGGCCGGGGCGAGCGCCTGACCCGGCTGGCGAACGACCCGGCCGAGATCAAGCGCTTCATCCGCAGCAGGGCGCGATCGGTCGGCGGGCGCGCAGCATGACGGACAAGCAGACCGACCCGGCCGTTCGGATCTCACGGCTCCCGAACGGACTCACGGTCGCGACCGAGTCGATCTCGGGCGTGAAGACCGCGACGATCGGGGTCTGGGTGGCGACCGGCTCCCGCAACGAGCGCGACGAGGAGCATGGGCTGTCCCACCTCATCGAGCACATGGCCTTCAAGGGGACGGAGCGGCGCAGCACCCGGCAGATCGCCGAGGACATCGAGAACGTCGGGGGCGAGATCAACGCGGCGACCTCGACGGAGTTCACGAGCTACACCGCCCGGGTCCTGAGCGAGGATGTCGGGCTTGCGGTGGACGTGCTCGGCGACATCCTGACCGGCTCGCTGTTCGATGCCGCGGAGCTCGCGCGGGAAAAGAACGTCATCCTGCAGGAATATGCCTCCGTGGAGGATTCGCCGGACGACGTCGTGTCCGACACCTTCATGGAGACCGCCTTTTCGGGACAGGCGATCGGCCGCCCGATCCTCGGCCGTCCCGACACCATCGCGCGCTTCGACGCCGCGACGATCCGGGCTTTCATGGCCCGCGAATACACCCCGGGCCGCATGGTCCTGGCTGCCGCCGGCAACGTGGAGCACGCGCGCCTCGTCGAGCTGGCCGCGGCGGCTCTCGGCGGCTTGCCGAGCACCGAAGCGCCCGAGCCGCCGGCCGCCTCCTATACGGGTGGCGAGCGGCGCCTGCGCCGCAAGCTGGAACAGGCCAACGTGCTGCTCGGTCTTCCCGGCGTCTCGTTTCGCGATCCGGCCTATTTCGCGACGCACATGTTCGCGCAGGCGCTCGGCGGCGGCCTGACGTCGCGACTTTGGCACGAGGTGCGCGAAACGCGCGGTCTCGCCTATTCCATCGACGCCTTCCACTGGCCGTTCACCGATTGCGGCATCTTCGGGATCGGGGCCGGCACCTCGGGCTCGGACCTGGCCGAGCTGCTCGACGTGATCACGACGACGGCCCGACAGGCGGTCCGGGACCTCGAAGGGGCCGAGTTGGCGCGGGCCCGCGCCCAGCTCAAGGTCGCCATGCTGGCGGCTCTCGAGACGCCCGGCGGCCGCATCGACCGGGCCGCCCGGCAACTCCTCGCCTGGGGTCGCGTCATCCCGCCGGAGGAAACGATCGCCCATGTCGACGCCGTCACGGTCGAAGAGGTGCGGCTCGCCGGGGCGCAGGCGCTGTCCGGCCCGCCCACGCTCGCCGCCATCGGGCCGATCAAGGCGTTGAGGCCGCTCCGACACATCGCCTCGGACCTCGCGGCGTGAGCCGCGACGGGGCGAGCTCTCGGCCCCCGGGCGGACAGGGTGCGCCGACCGGCCTCCGGGTGCGGAGCGGCCGCACCCCGGTTCGGCCGCAAAGTGCGCGAACAAGGGCGTTCTCCACACAGCAATCGCGGGCGTGGGACGACTCCTTTGCCTTGGTGCTCGGCTTGACCGTAACTGAACAACACGTCGCCCCGGTCGCTGGCAGGCACGGATCGAACAGCTTGGTGCGCGCCCTTCTGGTTCTTCTTGCGCTTCTGACCCTCGCGGTCGGTGCGCCGACCGGCGCGATGGCGGTCGAGGCGGTTCGCGTGGCGCCGGACGCGGCCGCGATCGACCTCACGCCCATGATCGAGCGCTACCGCGCGGACGGCGATCTCGTGCAGATCTCCACGGCGCCCGGTCGCGACGGGATCGTGCGCCGCATCGCCGTGAAGGCGCGCGAAGCCAGCTCGCGCTCGGACTGGATCGCGTTCGCGCTGACCAACTCGTCGGACGAGCAGATCGAGCGCATCCTCGTGGCGCCGCATTTCCGGCTCGTCGGCTCGGGGCTCGTCTGGCCCGATCTCGGCGCCACCCGCATCGCGGCGATCACCGCGAGCGAAGGCATCCGGCCGGAGCGCGAGGCCTCGCCGGACGCCGACCTGTTCCAGATCACCCTCGACCCCGGAAGCACGGTCACCTTCGTGGCCGAGCTCGCCTCGCCGAATGTCGGGCAGGTCTACCTGTGGGACGCGGAAGCCTACCGGCAGAAGATGAGCGGGCTGCTGCTCTACAAGGGCATCATCATCGGGATCGCGGGGCTGCTCGCCCTCTTCCTCACCATCGTCTTCGTCGTGAAGGGGGCGCTGATCTTTCCGGCGGCAGCCGCGCTCGCCTGGGCAGTGCTCGCCTATGCCTGCATCGATTTCGGCTTCTTTCAACGGGTCTTCCCGCTTCCGGAGGCGGCCGAGCGCATCTACCGGGCCGGCGCCGAGGCGGTGTTGGCGGCGACGCTCCTCGTGTTCCTGTTCGCCTATCTCAACCTGAACCGCTGGCACGTCCGGTACAGCCACGTGGCGGTGTTCTGGTTCGTGTTCCTGGCCGCCCTGGTCGGGCTCGCGATCGTCGACCCGCCGATTGCGGCCGGCGTCGCCCGCACCTCCATCGCGGCCCTGGCCGTGGTCGGCCTGATCCTCATCCTGCACCTGGCGCTGCACGGCTTCGACCGCGCCATCATGCTGATCCCGACCTGGCTCCTGCTCCTCGCCTGGGTCACGGCGGCCGGATTCACGATCATGGGCCGGCTGAGCGGCGACCTCGTCCAGCCAGCGCTGATCGGTGGGCTCGTGCTGATCATGATGCTGATTGGCTTCACCGTGATGCAGCACGCCTTCTCGGGCGGAGCCTCTGCGGGCGCCCTGTCCAGCGACGCGGAGCGGCGCGCCCTCGCCCTGTCCGGATCGGGCGACATGGTGTTCGACTGGGACGTGGCCGGGGATGACGTGCACGTCTCGCCCGATCTCGAACACGCGCTCGGGCAGAAGCGGGGCGAGCTCGGCGGGTCTGCCGCGGACTGGATGGACCAGGTCCATTCCTTTGATCGCGACCGCTTCAAGGCCGCGCTGGATGCCGTGATCGAGAACAGGCGCGGCCGGCTCTCGCACGATTTCCGGCTCCGTGCGGCCGCCGGCTCGCATCACTGGTTCCGGCTCAAGGCCCGGCCGGTCGTCGGTCCGGACGGAGAGGTCGTCCGGATCATCGGCACCCTGGCCGACGTCACCGACGCCAAGGCATCGGAGGAGCGCCTCCTCCAGGACGCCGTGCACGACAACCTGACCGGCCTTCCGAACCGGCAGCTGTTCCTGGACCGGCTCGACGCCGCGGTCAGCTTCCCGCTCGGGGACCCGCTGTTCCGACCGACGGTGATCGCCTTCGACCTCGACCGCTTCAAGCAGGTGAACGAATCCGTCGGGCATGCCGCAGGCGACCAGATCCTGCTGACGCTGGCGCGCCGGCTCGGCCGGCTGCTGCGGCCACAGGATACGCTCGCCCGCGTCTCGGGCGACGAGTTCTCGATCCTGCTCCTGTCGGAGCGTGACGACGCGCGCATCGAGCTCCTGGCCGACCTTGTCCGGCAGACGATCTCGACGCCCATCACCTATTCGGAGCGCGAGATCTTCCTGACCGGCTCGATCGGATGGGTTCGGCACGACCCGGCCAAGCCCCTGAAGGGCGAGGAACTGCTGAAGAACGCGCAGATCGCCCTGACCTACGCCAAGCGGCTCGGCGGCGACCGCGTCGAGATCTTCGAGGCCAGCATGCGGCCGGCGCAGCGTGGCGACCGGCTCGGGCTCGAAAGCGACCTGCGGCGCGCCGTGGACCGCGGCGAGATGCGGGTCGCGTTCCAGCCGATCGTCCGCCTCGAGGACCGAACCATCGCGGGTTTCGAGGCGCTGCTGCGCTGGAACCATCCCCGGCTCGGCCCGATTTCGCCGCAGACCTTCATCCCGGTCGCGGAGGAGACGGGGCTCATCGTGGACCTCGGCATCTTCGCCCTGGAGCAGACGGCGCGCGAGCTCTCGGCCTGGCAGCGCGCCCTGGAGGTCGACCCGCCGATCTTCGCGTCCGTGAACGTCTCGAGCCGGCAGCTGCTCAAGCACGACCTGCTTCACGATCTGAAGACGGTGCTGGCGCGCTCGAGCGTGGCGCCGGGCTCGCTCAAGCTCGAGCTCACGGAAAGCCTCGTGATGGAGAATCCGGAATACGCGGCGCAGATCCTGACCCGCATCAAGGACCTGGGTGCCGGGCTCTCGCTCGACGATTTCGGCACGGGCTATTCGGCCCTGTCCTACCTGCAGCGCTTCCCGTTCGACACGATCAAGATCGACCAGTCCTTCGTGCGGGAGCTCTCCAACGGACGGCCGGTGATCCTGCGCTCGATCGTGAAGCTCGCCGAAGAGCTCGGCATGGACGTGGTCGCCGAGGGCGCGGAAACCGAGAGCGAGGCGATCGAACTCTACCACATCGGCTGCAACTACGCGCAGGGCTTCGTCTTCGGCGAGCCGATGTCCTCCCTGCAGGCCCGCCGGCTGGTCGGCGCGGCGCCGGAGGCGGCCTGACCGCGGGAGCGCCGGTCGCCCGGGCCCGCGAGGTCCTCAGGCGTGTCCCGCCTGGCTCGACAGCATGCCGAGGTCGATGCCGATCTTGCGCAAGGCGAGATCGTATTTGAGGTCGAGCGAGGGGCCGAAGATCAGGTTCGGATCGGCCGGGCAGTTCAGCCAGCCGTTCGCCTGGATCTCGCTTTCCAGCTGGCCGGCGGCCCAGCCCGCATAGCCGAGCGCCAGGACGGCGCTTTCGGGCCCCTGCCCCTTGGCGATGGCCCGCAGGATGTCCACCGTGGCGGTCAGGCAGATGCCGTCGTCGATCGGCAGGGTGGACTGGTCGATGAAGAAGTCGGGCGTGTGCAGCACGAACCCGCGACTGGTCTCGACCGGACCGCCGATCAGGACCTGCATGGTCTCGATCCGGTTCGGGAGCCGGATGGCCTCGCGGTCCGGAATCACGTCGAGCTGCACCAGCAGGTCGGAAAAGCTCAGATCCGCCGCCGGCTTGTTCATGACGATGCCCATCGCACCTTCAGCGGAATGGGCGCACACATAGATCACCGTGCGGTGGAAGCGCTCGTCCGTCATGCCGGGCATGGCGACGAGCATCTGCCCATCGAGATAGTTGGGGCTTGCCTTACGGGTGCCGGTGCGTGGCGGGCGCATCCAGGCATGCTACGCCAGAGGGGACGATTGTCTACCCCGTCCGGGCCCGCGCGGCCCTGCGTCGCGACCGTCCGCACCTTCTCGCTCGACCCTGCGCGACGCACACGCTAAGCGACCGCGATCCCCCACGCGATGGAGCACCCCATGACGATCAAGATCGGCGACCGTCTCCCCCAGGCAACATTCCGGGTGTCCACCGCGGACGGACCCGCGGCGAAGACCACCGACGACTACTTCCGCGGCCGCAAGGTCGTGCTGGTCGGCGTGCCGGGCGCCTTCACCCCGACCTGCGACCGCAACCATCTGCCGGGCTTCGTGCAGCGGGCGGAGGAGATCAAGGCGCTCGGCGTCGACGCCATCGCGGTGACGTCGGTGAACGACGTATTCGTGCTGAAGGCCTGGGGCCAATCCGCCGGCGCCGACGGCAAGGTCGAGATGCTGGCCGACGGCAACGGCGACTTCGCCAAGGCCATGGGCCTGTCCTTCGACGGGTCGGGCCACGGCCTCGGAACGCGCTCGCAGCGCTACGCCATGGTGGTGGAGGACGGCGTCGTGACGGCGATCAACGTCGAGGACGTGCCCTCCAAGGCCGACGCGTCCAGCGCCGAGAACCTGCTGAAGTCGCTCGGCGAGGGACAGCAGGCCGCCTAGGCCCGCCGCTGCTTGGCCCGCATCGCCTCGATGGCGGCGCGGGCCATGCCGTCCACGCGGTTGTTGAGGGCGTCGTCCGCGTGGCCCTTGACCCAGTGCCAGGCGACCTCGTGGCGCTGCCGCGCCTCGTCCAGGCGCCGCCACAGGTCCTCGTTCTTCACGGGCTTGCGGTCGGCCGTGAGCCAGCCCTTCGCCTTCCAGCCCTTGATCCAGCTCGAGATGCCGTTCCGGACGTATTGCGAGTCCGTGTAGAGGTCGACCGCGCAGGCGCGGGTCAGCGCCTCCAGCGCCGAGATCGCGGCCATGAGCTCCATGCGGTTGTTGGTGGTGAGCGGCTCGGCCCCGGAGATCTCCTTCTCCGTGTCGCCCATCATCAGGAGCGCACCCCAGCCGCCCGGTCCGGGATTCCCGGAGCACGCCCCGTCCGTGTAGATCTTGACCCGTTCGCTCATGATGCCCGCATCGGTTTGGAGCGCGCACCCCTAACGCGTCAGCCGACGGGCTCCCAGCCGTATTCGCCCGCACTGGCAACCTTGCGGTGGAAGGCGAGCTTGCGGTCGTATTCGAGCGGGTCCTTGGGCCGGACAAGGGCGCCCGGCGGCACGTTCAGCCAGTCGACGAGGCGCGTGAGCATGAAGCGCAACGCGGAGCCGCGGGCGAGGATCGGGAGCGCCTCGCCCTCCTCCGGATCCAGGCGCCGGACCGCCTCGTAGCCGGCGATCATCGCCCGTCCCTTCGTGACGTTGAACGACCCGTCGGGCTCGAAGCACCAGGCGTTGAGGCAGATGGCGAGGTCGTAGGCGAGCGCGTCCGTGCAGGCGAAGTAGAAGTCGATCAGGCCGGACAGCTCGCTGCCCCGAAAGAACACGTTGTCGGTGAACAGGTCCGCATGGATCACGCCCGTCGGCAGCCCCGACGGCCAGGCCGCGGCGAGAAAGCCGAGCTCCGCCTCGATCCGCTGGCCTAGCCCCGGCGAGACCCGGTCCGCCTGCCCGTCGGCCCGGGCGAAGAGCGGCGCCCAGCCGGGAAGCGACAGCGCGTTCTCGCGGGTCGAAGCGAAGTCGCGGCCCGCCTCGTGGAGCTGCGCCAGGGCGGTGCCCACGGCCCGGCAATGGATGGCGGCCGGCCGCTTCACCGCGAGCCCCTCCAGGAACGTCACGATCACGGCCGGGCGGCCGGCCAGCGTCCCGAGCGCCTCGCCGGCGCGGTTGGAAACAGGGAGCGGACAGGTGAGCCCCTTGCCGGCGAGATGCTTCATCAGGCCGAGAAAGAACGGCAGGTCGTCCTCGCGGACGCGCTTCTCGTAGAGCGTGAGGATGAAGGGTCCACGCTCGGTCTGCAGAAAGAAGTTCGAGTTCTCGACACCCTCCGCGATGCCCTTGAACGACAGCACCTCGCCGAGGTCGTAGAGCGCCATGAACCGGCGAAGATCGTGGTCGGAGACCTCGGTATAGACGGCCATCGCGGTGGTAGGCTCGGTGTCGGCGGCGCGGGCCGCGGCGGCGCGGCTGATGTCTTCGCTGTGGTGAGGCGGAAGGCCCCCGTCAAGCCACGCGGCGCGAAGCCCGCACCCGTTCGGGCGGCGACGTTCCGTCGGACCGGGCCGGGTCGGGCATCGTGTTAACCGAACTCGAACACGGTTCTGAAATCATCGCCCCCGACATGGTTCGAGGCAAGACAATGCGACGCTTCCTCCGCGACGAGCGTGGCGCGACAGCAATCGAGTACGCCCTCATCGCGGTGATCATCTCCATTGTTGTCGTGGGCGGAGCGACCACGATCGGAACCAGCCTGAAGACGAGCTTCCAAAGCGTATCGTCGGGGTTCTCGAGCTCGCGCTGATCACTCGGCCGCATCGGCCAGCGGCACCACCCGGCCGGACCCGAGATTGTCCAGGCTGTTGCGGATCTGATCCGCGAGCGCATCGGCGAGCTCGTTCGGCTCGCGCGCTCCGCACAGGAGCCCGATCTTGCAGGACGGCAATCCCGGAAAACCGTCGCGCGGGCCGAGGATGCGCATCCCGGACCGGATGGCGCTTTCGGGCAGAACGGAAACCGCCAGCCCGGCCAGCACGGCGGCTCCAACGGCCGTCGAATGCCAGCTGACATAGGCGACCCTGAAGCGGCGCCCCCTCGCCTCGAGCGCCGCCACCGCCGAGGCGCGCCAGTTGCAGGACGAGCGCCCGAGCGCCAGTGGCACCACCGCCTCGTCGTGCACGCAATGGCGCGCGGAGGTCACCCATAACAGCTGCTCCGAGCGGACGACCTCCGAGGAGCCGCGCCCGTCCACATGGGTGATGATGGCGAGATCGAGGTCCCCGTTGCGGATCTGCTCGACCAGCATCGGGGTCGGCTCGCACACGACCGTCACCTCGGCACGCGGGTTGGAGCGCGAAAAGGTCGCCAGGATCTCCGGGAGGTAGCGGTCGGCGTAGTCGTCCGGCAGCCCCAGCCGCACGCGTCCGACGAGATCGGTGTCCGAGAACGACGCCACACATTCGCTGTTCAGGCGTACGATGCGGCGCGCGTAGTCCAGGAGACGCTCGCCGTCGTCGGTGAGCTTGGTGGCCCGCCCATCGCGGTCGAACAGGCTGCGGCCCAGCCGCTCCTCGAGGCGCTTCATCTGCATGGAGACCGCCGATTGCGTCTTGTGAACGACGTCGGCGGCCCGCGTGAAAGACCCCGCATCGGCAATCGCCAGGAAGGTACGGAGCTGATCGCTGTCGAGCATGTGGGGCAAGGCGCAACCCTCATCAACGGGTGTGATGAGTTGCATGTAAAACATTCGCTTCGATGATGTCACGATCTACGGCATCCAGGGACGGCACGACGCAGGAGCGCGTCGGCCCCAGGCGGGGCAGCAAGGAGCTCGGTTCCTCAGGAGACCGTCATGATCACGTCAATCGCCGGCTTATCGTCCCTGACCTCGGAGGGCTTCCGGGCCGGACTGCGCCAGCTCGTCAACCGGGCGAAGGCGCTGATCAGGGCGACTTCCCACCGTCGTGCCGTGCGACAGCTCCTGGACCTGGACGATCGCGCTCTGAAGGACATCGGCCTGACCCGGGACGATGTCGCCAGGGCTTTGGGCACGCCGATCGATTCCGATCCATCCGTCGTGCTGATCGTGCGGGCGGTCGATCACCGGAGCCGCCTTCGACGCGTGGCGTCTCCTGTCGGGCGGGTAGCCGCCCGCGAGGCCGCGCTGGGCAACTCCCGCTAGGACGAGGGTCTGCCCCCCATGAAGCCGTCGAAGACGGTCTGAAGGTTCGCGAGGTGCTGGGCCTGCACCTCGCGGCCCGTGTCGATCATCTGCGAGAGAACCTCGAACGGCTTGGGTTGGGCGGGCGGCGGCGGCGGCGGCTTCGGCACGGGTTGGCCCATCATGCCCTGCATGAAGCTCGACCAGGGATCCGCCTGCGGTGCCGGCTTGGGCGGCTCCTTCGCCCCGCCCGCGAAGGAGCTCATCAGGTCGCCCCAGGCCGCCATCGGGTTGCTGCCGGCCGGGCGCGCCATGTGCATGTCGGGTTGCTTGAGGGTGCGGAGCCAATCGGCCCAGGCGCGCAGGAAGTCCGCGAGCCCGTCCACGCTCGCGAACCGGAACAGGCCGCCCATCACCATGGCGGCGACGCTCGGCAGCATCTGCTGCATCACCTGCAGGGCGATCCCGGTGGTCGCGGAGGCCTGTGCGGCGACCTGCCGGCTCAGTTCGGGCGATCCGAACAGCTGGTCCAGCACCTGCTGGCCGCTGCTCTGCAGGGAGGGCTGCGACTGGCGTGCATCGAAGAAGGGCGCGAACCGGCCGGAGGTCATCAGTTCGAGGATGCGCGCGAACATCATCGGATCGCGGGCACTGCGCTCGAAACCGAGGGTGAAGGCCGGCAGCAGGGCCTCGACGGCCCGCTGGGTCTGGTCGAGGTTGAGCCCGTATTGCTGGGACAGGTTGTCCAGCGCCGACCCGCTTTGCGCCCGGCGCACGATATCGAACAGGTTGACCATTCAGGTCTCCGCGCCGGACGTCGCAACGAGCGGCGGATGCGTGCGGCAGCCTAGCACGCGAAGCGGATTCGTGTTCAATCGAAACCTGCCGAGTCACCGCGAGGCGCTGTTCGGCGGGGCTCGACGGGGGCGAGCTGTGACGGGTGCTGCGGTCTCGAACATCCGGGATGGAGCCGATGCCGCCCGCCGGGAAGGCGGGATGGGAATCCTGCTGCCCGGTCGCGGACGGCGTCTGATCCCGCAGCTCGGCCGGGCCGGGGCGTATCGCATCGGCCCGCTGCCGCGCACCGGTGCTGCAGCCGCCCGATCGCTTCCCGCAGGGCTGCCGCTCCCGAGACCGGCATGGTTGCCGCCCGGCCGGGTCCGGGACGCCGTGATCTCGGCCGGGATGTTCGCCGCGCTTCTTCTTCTGCTCACGTCCAGCCGCGTTCGGCGTGCCGAGATGCCGGACCGGCAGACGGTCGGCCTCGCGCTGGGGGTCGCCGGGATCATGGTTCTCAGCCGATTGCGACGGTGGCGGGCGCGGCAGGCTCCCGTGGCGGCGGCGACCAAGCGTCTCGCTGCCGGCGGCACTGCGTGCCTCACCGCGGTGGATGCCCTGATCCTGGCGGGCGTGGAACTCGCCCGTCCGGCGCCAGGACGCAATGCGGCGGCTCCGGAACCGCACGCGGGACGGATTGCACCCGGGAGCGATCGCCTCGCCCGCGGCTGGGAGGGCGCGCGGGGGCTCCGCCGGGCGGCGGCGCTGAAGCCGTATGCGCGGCCGAAGCGAGGCGGCTTCGTTCAACTCGCCCTTGCGCAGATCCCGAGCCTTGTGGCCGTTGCGCTGGTTGGCGGCGTCGCCGTCTCGTTCGGCTGGCTCCCGGTTCCGCGACAGCTGCAGGAGGCGTCCCGGGCGGACGCGGCGCCCCGACCGGCCCCGCTCCCCGCCTCGGCAGCTTTGCCCGAGCCTCCCTCCTCCCGTTTGCCAAAGGTGGCGCTCGACCCGATCGCGACGGGGCGGACCGAAGGACCCGGCGAGCCTTACCGGATCGCCTGGCCCTACGACATCACGGACGGACTGACCTTCGGCCCGGAGGGCGCGGTCAAGACACGCCTCGCCGGCCTCGAGGGACCGCCGCGCGACGCGGTCTGCAACGACCGCGACCAGCGCCCCTGGGCTTGCGGGCTGCAGGCCCGCGCGGCCCTGAACAACATCACCCGTCGGCAGGCGCTCCTGTGCCAGCCTGCGGGCGCGCCGCAGGGCGGCGTCATTCCGGCTCGATGCTCGGGCGAGATCGACGTCGCGCGCGAGCTGGTTCTGGCGGGATTCGCCCGGACCTCGGCGCCCGACCCCCGGCTCGAGCAGGCGGAGGACGAGGCCCGCCAGGCCGGGCGCGGGATGTGGAACGGGGCGTGGACGGTTCGCATCGCCGGCCGCTGACAAGGCGGCGGGCCCGACGCCGGACGGCGGAAAGGTGAGGTTCGCGATGCCCGATTGGAGTCAGGTGGAGACGGATCTCCGGTGGTGCCTCGTCGACGGCCGCGCAGTGGACGGGCGGGAGGTGCTGTGGGCGGCCCTTCAGATGAAGGATTTCGCCCGGGCCAGGCCGAACTTCCACAACGGCGTGGTCATGAGCATCCGGGACGACGGAAAGCTCGACAACTTCAAGGCGTGCCAGCAGGAGGACGCCTTGCGGCTGTTCAATCTCGGCCGTGCCATCGTCGGGCTGAAACCGATCACGGCCTGAGGCGGCGGAGCCGTTCGGTCAGAACACGGCTTCGTCGAAGACGGGATCGACACGGCCGGCCCAGGCCCCGTGATAGCACTCGAGGAGCACATCCGCCTGCGTCGCGCCGGTCGAGACGATCTCGGCCAGCGGGTCCAGGAAACCCGCCTCGTCGGCGGCTCCGCCGCCGCCCCGGCGGGCGCGCGCCTCCAGACCGGCCTGCGCGATCCGAAGCACGTCCCTGGCCACGTCGCGGAGACCGCGTCCGGCGACCGTGGCCTTCAGGCCGAGGCGCGGCACCTCGGCCCGCAGCCGTTCGCGGTCCTCGGACGACCAGGGCCGCACCAGCTCGGCGGCCGCCGCGAGCGCCGCATCGTCGTACAGGATGCCGGTCCAGAACGCGCCGAGCGCCACGATCATGTCCGGAGGGCCAACATCGGCGCCCCGCATCTCGAGGAAGCGCTTCAGCCTCACCTCGGGGAAGATGGTGGAGAGGTGGTTCGCCCAGTCCGAGATCGTGGCCCGCTCGCCTGGGAGCTGCGGGAGCGTCCCGGCGAGGAGGTCCCGAAACGAGCCGCCCGAGACGTCGTGATACACATCGCCGCGCTTCACGAAATACATCGGCACGTCGAGCGCGTAGTCGACATAGCGCTCGTAGCCCATGCCGTCCTCGAAGGCGAAGGGCAGCATGCCGGTCCGGTCGCCATCGGTGTCGCGCCAGATCTCCGACCGCATCGTCAGGAGACCGTTCGGCTTGCCGTCCGTGAACGGCGAGTTGGCGAAGAGCGCGGTCGCGACGGGCTGAAGCGCGAGCGACACGCGCAGCTTCGCCACCATGTCGGCCTCCGAGCCGAAATCGAGATTGGCCTGCACCGTCGAGGTGCGGAACATCATGTCCAGGCCGAGCCGCCCGACCTTCGGCATGTAGCCGGCCATGATGCGGTAGCGCCGCTTCGGCATCACGGGGGTCTGGGCGCGGGTCCAGAGCGGGCTCATCCCGAGCGTCAGGAACCGGATGCCGAGCGGACCGCCGATCCGCCTCACCTCGTCCAGGTGCCGCTCCAGCTCGGCCGCCGTCTCGTGCAGCGTCTCGACCGGCGCGCCCGAAAGCTCGAACTGCCCGCCGGGCTCGAGCGAGATGGCGCCGCCGCCCGTCTCGTCCGCCAGGCCGATCGGCAGGCCGTCGTCCAGGATCGGCTCCCAGCCGTTCAGGGCCGCCATGCCGTCCAGGAGAGCCCGGATGCCGTCCGGGCCCTCGTACGGGACCGGGCTGTGGCTGCCGACCCGGAATGGAACCTTCTCGTGCTCGGTCCCGATCCGCCAAGCGGCTTTGGGCTTCTCGCCGTCCGCGATCCAGGCGACGAGTTCGTCGCGTCCGGAGATCGCCGTCGCATCGGTGACGTCGCGCGCCATGCGCACCTCGATTGATGGGGCGCATGGGCCCTGAGGGTCAGCCGGACGGACGACCCGTTACTTCTGGCGGGTACATAGGCCGGCCGCTGCGGCGCCGCAACGGAGGCGGCACGCCGTGACGGAGGTCGGATGCTACCGCCAGTCCCCAATCGCGGCCTGCACGACCGCGAGCGCTGCGACCGCCGCCGTGTCGGCCCGCAGCACCCGGGGGCCGAGGGAGATGCGCTTCACGTTTTGGCGGGCGAGCAGGAAAGTCCGCTCTTCCGGCGCGAATCCGCCCTCGGGTCCGATCAGCAGCGCGGGGCTGGCGTCCGGCCCGAGGTCTCGCAGGGCCTCGAGGGGGCTGACGGCGGGCGCGTCCTCGTCGCACAGGATCAGCGTCCGGCCGGGCTCGAGCGAGAGGATGGCGGGCTCCAGGTCCTGCTCCCCGAGGATGTCGGGCACGGCCAGGATGCCGCATTGCTCCGCGGCCTCCACGGCGTTGGCCCGCATCCGCTCCCGGTTAACCCGGCTCGCCACCGTCCGGCGGGTGAAAACCGGCTTCAGCGCGCCGACTCCCATCTCGACCGCCTTCTGGACCATGTAGTCGAGGCGCGCATGCTTGAGCGGCGCGAAGAGGTACAGGAGACCGGATGCCGGCGGCTGGGCCCGGACGGCTTCCGCAGCCTCGAGAGACGCGCCCTTGCGGCCGGACGCGGTGATGCGGGCGAGCCATTCGCCGTGCCGACCGTTGAACACCAGCACCTCGCGGCCCGAGGCGAGGCGGAGCACGTTCAACAGGTAATTCGCCTGCGCCCGATCGAGCTCGACCGTCGCTCCCGGGCTCAGGTCGCCCTCGACGAAGAGGCGCGGGGCCGCGAAATCATAGGCCGCCATGGTCGCACCGCGCCCGGACGAGACTTCGGCGTGAAGAACGGTACCAAAGCCGCCATAATCCTGTGGTTCCGCCTACGGACGTGCGCAATGGTGATTGCGGGGAGTGGGGCCTGACCAATACGCGGGTCCTTCTGCGGTTGCGCAAGCTAGGCTGGCGGAAACGATCCGGTCGCACCGGACACGCCGAGGGAACCGGGTCCATGATTCTCATCTCGTATGCCTCGACGAGGCCGCTCCTGGCCAAGGCCGCGTTGCTCGCCGCCGTGGCGGCACCGTTGCTGCTCGCCTCGGCCGCGTCCACCCCGGCGGCGGCGCAGGCGGCCGGATGCACGGACGTGCAACCGATGCTGCTGCAGCGCAAGGCCATCTCCGACCGGCTCGCGAAGGCGAGCCAGGGCAAGAAGCAGATCGACGCCAAGATGGCCTGCGGCGCCTTCGGGCAGCTGGTCGCCAACGGCCAGACGCTGGTGAAGTGGATCGATACCAACAAGGAATGGTGTCAGATCCCGGATGCCTTCTCGGAGGGCATCAAGGCCGATCACGGCCGGGCCGTGACCATTCGGGCAAAGGCCTGCAGCGTCGCCGCCAAGGCGGAGCAGATGCAGAAGCAGGCAAAGGAAAGCGCCGGCGGCGGCCTCCTCGGGGGCCCCGGGCTCGCCGGCGCTACCCGGCTGCCCCAGGGCGCACTCTAGGCGGGCTCAGACCCCGACCCCGCCGGCGATCTCGCGCTCGCGATAGATCTGCGGCCGCCGCGGCAGGCTCGCGCCCTTCCGGCGAAGCAGGAACCGCGGTCTGCGCCGGACGGCCCCGGCGGTGCGACGGCGCTCCTTGGTGCGGCCGATCCGGACCGGGCCGAGCTGCGGCGCGAGGGGCTCGATCTGCCCGCCGCCGGCCCGCATCAAGGCGGTGAGACCGCTCGCGGAGGCGAGCGAGCGCCAGATCGCGATCACCTCCTCGTCCGGGAAGGGACCGAGGGACATCATCGCCCGCCCGCTCTCGTCCACCAGACGCACCCGCAGATCCGGCACGTCCCCGCCGAGATCGAGAAGAACGCCCCGGAGCGGGTTCGCGCCTGCGCCCAGTCCGATGATGTGCACACCCGCGACGCTAACCTCCGTCGCGATGACGCCGGCGCCGTCCGCTCGTGCGGGCGCGCCTGCGACGTTTCCGTCGTAGCCTGCCATGAAGATGCCCTGTCAGCGGCGGCCTCTTTGAGCCGCTCGATGGCCTGACGGTGTCACGGGGGAACGTTGCGGCACCTTAAGAGCAGGGCACAAACACCGGCAGAGACGGGGCTTTCCGGCGTGATCCTCAACAGACGATTGCTGCATTGCATCGTGTTCTGCCTTGTGGGGGCGCCCCCGAGACCGTAGGATTCCGCCTCACGCCGGCGAGTTCAGATGCAAGCGCAAACCGACTCCTCGTCCCGCCTGATGCCCCTCGTCCGGGACATCACGCGCGAGGCGGGTGCGATCGCGCTCAAATACTTCCGCTCCGGTCTCTCCACGTCTGCGCGGATCTGGTCCAAATCCGGCGGTTCGCCTGTCACGGAGGCGGACGTCGCGGTCGACACGTTCCTGAAGGTGCGCCTGAGCCAAACCGTCCCGGAAGCGGGCTGGCTGTCGGAGGAAACGGCCGACGACGCCCGGCGGCTCGGCCGGGACCGCGTCTGGATCGTCGATCCGATCGACGGCACGCGGGCGTATCTGTCCGGAAGCCACGACTGGTCGGTCGCGGTGGCGCTGCTGGACAAGGGCATGCCCGTCCTGGGCATCGTCTACGCCCCCGCCCACGGGACGATGTACGAGGCCGAGCAGGGCCTCGGAGCCTGGCGCGACGGCCACCGGCTGGAGGTGTCGAGAGCCACTGCCCTGTCGGGCCTCAGCGTTGCCGGACCGAAGCCGTTCGTTGACCGGCTCGAGGCCGCCGTGCCGGATCTGAAGCGCCCTCCCCGGATTCCGTCCCTGGCGCTGCGAATCGCGCGGGTCGCCGAAGGGGCCGTCGATGCCGGCCTCGTCTCGAGCGATGCGCGCGACTGGGACATCGCGGCCGCCGACCTGATCCTGCGGGAAGCCGGCGGCATCCTGTCCGGGCTCGACGGGCAGGCGCCGCGATACAACCTTCCCGATCCCTGCCACCGCGAGCTGGTCGCGGTGCCGGCGCGGTTGCATCCGGCCCTGCTGGCCGCCATCACCGGGACGTCATGAGACGCGGGCCGTTGCGCGGCCTGCCCGCCCTGCGGCGACGATCGGAGACGTTACGATGAACGCGGACAAGCAACTCCTCCATCTGGTGTTCGGAGGGGAGCTCGAGCAACTCGACGGGACCGAGTTCAGGGACCTGTCCAGCCTGGACATCGTCGGCATCTACCCGAGCTACGCGGCCGCCCACGCAGCCTGGAAGGGCAAGGCGCAGAGCACCGTGGACAACGCCCACATGCGCTACTTCATCGTGCACCTGCATCGCCTTCTGGACCCGGCGGCCTGACCCTGCCCGTGGGGCTTCTGAAGGACATCACGCGCCGGCCTGCGATGCAGGAGGCCCTGGGCTTCGCGTTCGCCCGCTACCTGCAGGCCGTGCGGCGGAGCAACCGCTTCGTCGTCGAGCCCGCGGACATCCACGGTCACCTCACCGCCCTGACCCCGATCATCGGGACGGCCTGGCACGGGCAGCATTTCATGGCGCCCTTTCTTCGTCGCGACGAGGATGCCGTCGTCAGTCTCGTGTCGCGATCGAGCGACGGCGAGCTGAACGCGATCGCGCTCAAGCATCTGGGCGTCGGCGCGATCCGCGGCTCCGGCGCACGGGGGCGCGACCCCCGGTCGAAGGGCGGCGCCTCGGCCTTGCGGGCGATGCTGCGGGTCCTGGCGGCCGGCGAGAGCATGTTCCTGACGGCCGATGTGCCGAAGATCGCCCGGCGCTGCGGAACCGGCATCGTGACCCTGGCCCGCATGTCCGGCCGGCCGGTCGTTCCGCTTGCGGTCGCGACCAGCCGGCGGCTGGATTTCCAGAGCTGGGACCGGGCAAGTCTCGGCCTGCCGTTCGGCCGCGGCGCCATGGTGGCCGGCAACCCGATCCGGCTCGACCGCGACGCGACCGATGCCGCGATGGAGCACGCCCGGACGGCCATCGAGCGGGAACTCGACCGTGTGAACGCGCGCGCCAACGCCCTCGTGGGCCGGGAGGATCCCGGCGCGGGGCTGAGATCCCTCGCCAGCCGCCGGGAGCCGGCGTGAGCCCCGCGCTGCCGGCACCGCTCGTCGCGTACCGCATCGCGACGACGTGCCTGGCTCCCGCCGCGCCCTTGTGGCTGCGCTGGCGCCTGCGCCGCGGCAAGGAGGAGCCCGCCCGGCTCGGCGAGCGCTACGGCATCGCCGCGCGCCCGCGCCCCGAAGGCGACCTCGTCTGGGCCCATGGCGCGTCGATCGG
>JAQGJJ010000138.1 GCA_028290695.1 Enterovirga sp.
CGTGCGAAGACGAGCCGATGTTCGTCTCCCCCCAGGACCAGCTCTCCAGCTCGATGTGATCCGGATATTCCTGATCCGTCGATTCGCCGTTCACACCGTCAATCTTCAGGAAATAGTCGACAGCCATAGTTGTCCTCCATCCCGTTCGGATATCGATCCGTTCCGACCGGTATTTCTATCTAGACAGAGGGCCCCGCGAAGAATGTGCGACCTCGCACGCCTCGCGAGACCTGTTCCTGGCGCCGCCCGGGCGCTACTTCTCCGCGGCCGGAAGCCGGGACACGAGGCTCATTCCGATGTCCATGCCTTCGAGCTGATAATGCGGGCGAAGAAAGAACTTGGCCGAATAGTAGCCGGGGTTTTCCTCGTCCTCGAAGATGTCGACGCGAGCGTCGGCCAGAGGCTTCTTGGCCTTGGTGCCCTCAGAGGAGTTCGACGGATCGCCATCGACGTATTCCAGGATCCACTCGTTCAGCCAGCGAGCGAGCTGATCCTTGTTCTTCGTCGAGCCGATCTTGTCGCGCACCATGCATTTCAAGTAATGCGCGAAACGGGACACCGCGAACATGTAGGGCAGGCGGGCGGACAGGTTGTCGGCCGCGGTCGCCTCGACGCCCTTCTCGCCGAAGAAGGTCTTCGGCTTGTAGAGCGACTGCGCGCCGATGAAGGCGGCCTTGTCCGTGTTCTTGCGGTGAACCAGCGGGATGAGGCCCGCCTTGGCGAGTTCCGCCTCGCGCCGGTCGCTGATGGCGATCTCGGTCGGGCACTTCAGGTCCACGCCGCCGTCGTCGGTCGGGAAGGTGTGGCTCGGAAGGTTGATCACCTCGCCGCCCGATTCCACACCCCTGATCCGGACGGTCCAGCCGCATTCCTTGTAGGCGCGGTTGATGTTGACCGCCATGGCGTATGCGGCGCTCATCCAGGCGTATTTCTCGCCCGAATGTCCGTCCGTTTCTTCCTCGAAGGCGAACTCCTCAATGGGATCGGTCTTGGCCCCATAGGGGAGGCGGGCCAGCACGCGGGGCATGCACAGCCCGACGTAACGCGCATCCGGCGAGTCGCGGAGCGACTTCCAGGCCGCGTATTCCGGCGTGTCGAAGATCTTGCCGAGATCGCGCGGATTGGTCAGCTCGGTGAAGCTGTCCATCCCCAGGAGGGTCGGATCGGCGGCCGCGAAGAACGGCGCATGCGCGGCGCCCGCCACCTTGGAGATGTCGCGCAGGAGCTGCACATCGGTGGGCAGGTGGCTGAACTGGTAATCCGCGATCAGACAGCCGAAGGGCTCGCCGCCGAGCTGTCCGAACTCCGCCTCGTAGGTCTTCTTGAAGATCGGGCTCTGGTCCCAGCGGGCGCCGGGGAAAAGCTTGAGGGTGCGGCCCAGCTCGTTCTTCGAGATGTTCATGACCCGGATCTTGAGGGTCGTGTCGGTCTCGGAGTTCATCACCAGGTAGTTGAGGCCGCGCCAGGCGCTCTCGATCTGCTGGAATTCCGGCGTGTGGATGATGGCGTTCACCTGCTTGGTGAGCTTCTCGTCGATGCGAGCGATCATCTCCTCGATCGTATCGAGGACGTCGTCCTTGATCAGGCTCGTGTCGGACAGCGCCTGCTGCACGAGCGTGCCGACGGCGTTCTCGACCTCGGTCGCCGCGCGTTCCGTGCGTGGCTTGAAGCTCTGCTTCAGCAGGCTCGAGAACTCGTCGGCCTCGGCGGTCGTGCCGGCCTGCGGCTCTAGTTCGGCTAGTCTTGATGACATGCGCGCCTCATCCCGTTGTGACTACGGCGATTCGAAGGTCTAGCGGGGGGCGGACGCCCCCCGGACCGGTGTGGCGAAAGGCCGGGGCCTCAGGCGTCGCTCTCGGCGCCGTCCTTCTTCTGCTCGGCCATGCGCTCGCTGAGCGCCTCCATGAGCCTGGGGTCCTTGAGCAGCGCCTTGATCTGATCAGTCGCCGCGACCTTGCCGTCCATGTACCGAAGCAGGTTGGAGAGTTGCTCGCGGGCCTCGAGAAGCTTGTTCAGGGAGGGGACCTGCCGGGCGACCGCCGCCGGGCTGAAATCCTCCATCTTGTTGAAGCGCAGACCGACGGACATCTGCTCCGCGGAATCCGGCGACAGCTTGTTCTCGACCCGGAACTTCACGCCGGGCTGGATGGCCGCCATGCGCTGATCGAAGTTGTCCATGTCGATCTCGGCGTATTTCCGATCGGCGATGTCCGCCTTTTCGGCGCCCGGATCGTTCCCCGACAGATCGGCCAGGACGCCCATCACGAACGGCAGCTCGATCTTCTTCTCGGCGTCATAAGGATCGTCGTAGGTGATGTGCACGCGCGGCGGACGGTTCCGCTTGATGAACTTCTGACCAGTATCAGCCATTGCTCGCCCCCAAACCGTACCACCGACCCTGCGGCCAGTTCGTCGTTATTCTTCAAGGCACTGTGAGCCTCGTGCGTGACCGGTCTATGACTTGTCCGGCCCGCTATTTGCCACGCATTCAAGTTTAAAAACCCGGCCGCGTCAACGCGCAACTTCACTACTCGGACCGCGATTGCACCAATTCCGGAAGAACGTCCTTAAGAAGGGTGAGGAAGTCCCGTTCCGTGAGGCTTCGGGCCCGTTCTGCCAAGAGCGGGATGGGGCTCGACGGCTCTG
This sequence comes from Enterovirga sp., assembly GCA_028290695.1. Lineage (GTDB taxonomy): Bacteria > Pseudomonadota > Alphaproteobacteria > Rhizobiales > Beijerinckiaceae > Enterovirga. Next base: position 2,647 of record JAQGJJ010000138.1, read on the forward strand.
CCGCACGGTAGAACGACGCGACCTCCTCCAGGAGCGCCACGGCTTCCCGGCGGGTCGTCGCCTGCAGCGGTTGACGGGCCTCCGCGGCGTTGTTCTCCCCGTCCGCATCTGCGCTTCCGGCATCATCCGGGTCCGACCCGAACCCGGCCGAGCTAGAATCCTCGTCGAACTCCGTCCCGTACCGCTCGGCCGGAAAGGACTCGATCGCGGCGAACTGCTCAAGCGTGAGCCCGAAGAGCTTGTCGGTTCCGATCGATATCTTCGCCTGAGAAGCATAGTCCGGCACGAGCGCCCGAATGACGTCGGCAAAGGACTTGCCGACAAGCGCCTGCGCCTGCTGAACCAGGAGGGCACCCGGGTTGGACGGCTCGAAGCGGGCGAAATAACTCCGGACGGCGCCGAGCGCCTCGGCGGCGTCCTTGAGACTCGCCACCCGGCCCGTCGCGGCGGCCGGGGCCGCGCCCCCCCCGGGATGCGGCGCCGAGCCGGGCCCAGCGGCGGCAGGTGCGGGTCCGCCGGTCAGCGCCTGCGGCGCCGTCGGATCGCGCGCAGCGATCGCGGCGTCGACGACGCCCAGCATCTTCGCCGCGAGATCCGGCAGCTTCTCGAACGTGACCGCCTGCTCGTAGCCCGCCTTCTCGATGCTGGTGACCTGGATCGCGGCGCCGGCGTCCACGATCGTCCTGATGCGGGCGCTCGTAGTCTTCAGGTCGTCGAGGTCCGTCTCCTGGAACACGCGGTCGACGTCGGCCCGACCGAGCGCGGGCTCCCCTTCGCGCGCCTTGGCCTCCCCGTAGGCGATCATCACCGCCCGGTAGGTGAGCGAGCCGGAGCGGCGACCCTCGGCGATCGGGACGTGCTGGAGGGGCAGGATGACGGTCGGGTTCTCGTCCAGCGCCTGCAGAATGGCGGACCGCAGGGTGTAGTCGCCCTCCTCGCCCCGGGGATGGACGTCGTCCCAGTGCTCGCGCAGCAGCGTCGCGATCACCTCCATGCCGGTTGCGAAGCTCTTCAGGTCCCGGTTGAGCACGGACAGGCGGGCGTGAATGGTGAGCAGGCGAAGATCGCGCGTGGTTTCGAGCAGCGGTTCGAGCGCGCGGAACTCGGCGTTGAAATCGATGGTGGCGCGGTCGAACGGGTGGAGCACGCCGTCGCTGTCCCGCGTGTAGAACGAGGCGGGAAAGATGCCTTCGGAGCGGGCGAGGAACTGCGCGAATTCAGGATCGCCGGCGAGGTCGAGGTCGGGGCCGCACGGCTCGTCGGCCGAGACGGGTTGGGCCATCTCGGCAAGGGTGAACGCGGCCATGGCTGGAGACCGGCGCGGCCGGGCGGC
>JAQGJJ010000181.1 GCA_028290695.1 Enterovirga sp.
CCGGGCTTCGCCGGCTGGCTGGAGGCGGAGCGGCGCGACGGCGAGGCGCAGTTCGTCCCGCCGGAGGAGCAGGAGGCGCTCGCGACCCTGGCGGAGCCTGGCTGGCAGGCCGACCCGGGCCGGACGGAAACGGTCCGGCGCCCCCTGGTCCGGGCGGCCGCGACCTACCTGACCCGGGCCAAGAACGGGCGCGGGCGCCCGCTCGATCCGGTGGCGCGCTTCCACCTCGGCAACGGCGCGCGGCTCGAGCGCCTGAACTTCCTGGGCGACACGTCGGCCAAAGGGTTGCGGCAGTCACACGGGGTGATGGTCAATTACTGCTATGACCTCGATGAGATCGAGCGTAATCACGAGGCCTATGCAGAGAAGGGCGAGGTCATCGCGTCCTCGGCCGTGCGGAAGCTGGTCCGGAGCGACCTGCCCGCCAGGGATCTCGCGCCGGCAACATGAACTCGAACGTCTTTCAGCGCATCTCCGACGCGGTCGCCGATACCGGCAAGGTGGCGATCGAAACCTCGTCCGGCCGTCGCGTGACCTACGAGGACATCATCCTCGAATCCGGCCGGCTCGCGAATGCGCTCATCGCCCGCGAGGTCGCGCCCGGGGACAGGGTCGCGGTGCAGGTCGAGAAATCCGTCGAGGCCCTGATCCTTTATCTCGCCTGCCTGCGGGCCGGGGCCGTCTACCTGCCGCTCAACACGGCCTACACGCTGACCGAGCTCGAATACTTCGTGGGCGACGCGGAGCCGAAGCTCATCGTCTGCGATCCCGCCAACCGTGACGGCATCGCGGCCTTCGCCGAGCCGAAGGGCGCCGCGGTCGAGACGCTCGACAAGGCCGGGGCCGGAACCCTGATCGATCTCGCGGCCGCCAGCTCGCACGCCTTTCCGACCGCGGTGGTCGGCGACGACGACCTCGCCGCCATCCTGTACACGTCCGGGACGACGGGGCGCTCGAAGGGCGCCATGCTGACGCACGGCAACCTCGTCTCGAACGCCCTGACCCTGAAGGACCTGTGGCGCTTCACGTCCGAGGACGTGCTGATCCACGCGCTGCCGATCTACCACGTGCACGGGCTGTTCGTGGCCTCGAACGTGGCGCTCCTGTCGGACGCCGCGATGCTGTTCTGCGCCCGCTTCGACCCGGACGAGATCCTGAGCCTGATGCCGCGGGCGACCGCCCTGATGGGCGTGCCGACCTTTTACACGCGGCTCCTCGCCCAGCCCGGGCTGACGGAGGAGGCCGCCGCCGGCATGCGGCTCTTCGTGTCCGGGTCCGCGCCCCTGCTGGCCGAGACGCACCGGGAGTGGCAGGCCCGGACCGGTCACGCCATCCTCGAGCGCTACGGCATGACCGAGACCGGGATGAACACCTCGAACCCCTATGACGGCGAGCGCATCGCCGGCACGGTCGGGTTTCCGCTGCCCGACGTCGAGTTGCGGGTGGTCGATCCCGAAAGCGGCGTTGAGCTGGCTGCGGACGAGGTCGGGATGATCGAGGTGCGCGGGCCCAACGTGTTCAAGGGCTATTGGCGCATGCCCGAGAAGACCGCGGCCGAGATCAAGCCGGACGGCTTCTTCGTCACGGGCGATCTCGGCAAGGTGGACCCGGCCGGCTACGTCCACATCGTCGGGCGCGGCAAGGACCTGATCATCACGGGCGGGTTCAACGTCTACCCCAAGGAGGTCGAGAGCGAGATCGATCTTATCCCGGGGGTGGTCGAGAGCGCGGTGGTGGGCGTGCCGCATCCCGATTTCGGAGAGGGCGTCCTGGCCGTGGTGGTGAAGGGCAAGGAGGCCGAACTCGACGAGCGCGCCGTTGTTGCCGCGCTCGAGGGCAGGCTGGCCAAGTTCAAGCTGCCGAAGCGCGTCCTGTTCGTCGACGAGCTGCCCCGCAACACGATGGGCAAGGTGCAGAAGAACCTGCTGCGGCAGGAGAATGCCGGGCTGTATTCGCGCCCCGCGTGACGCCGCGGCAGGAATGCCGCCCCACGGGTCCACGGCCGATGATCACCCCGCGATGACGGCGCAGCCCTTCATCAGCTGCGACCCCGCGATCTATGCCGCGGGCGGTTTCTTCGAGGGTGGCGCGCGCCTGGACGACCTGCGGGGGCGCCATGCGTCGGATGGGGGCGGCATCAGAACCGAAACCGTTCTGTACGGCCCGGCCGCCTACGAACGCAGGCTGCCGCTGGACACAGTTCTGGCGGACGACCCGGTTCTCGCCACGATCGAGCGCTGGTACGCAGGGGCGATCCAAACGAACCCGAGCGCCCCGGCTGCGGTTCTGGCCTGCATCGAGGACGCGCTCGTGCTCGACCGGGCCGTTCACGTGGTCCGGGACGGCGTGCCGTACCCGCTCTACGAGACGCACCGGCGCTGCGATCTCGGTTCGCTGACCTGGACGGATGCGGGCGCGCCGGCCGAGCACCTGCCCGACACCCGCGACTACCTGCTTCTGACCTCGAGCGGCACGTTCAACTGGGGGCACTGGCTCGTCGACGATCTCGCCCGCCTCAAGGGCATCCGGGCCTGGGCGCAGGCGTGCCGCCGCGTTCCCTGCGTGCTGCTGCACGGTTTCGTGCCGCAGATCGACCGGGTCCGGGTGGCGTCGCTGAAGGAGCTGCTCGGCCCGTCGGTCCGGGTCGAAACGCGCCTGCTCCATCCGAACCGGGCCTATCGGGTCCGCGAGCTGCGCTATGTATCGCCCGTGAGCTTCCATCCGACGCCGAAGCATCCGGGCGCGCTCGCCGATCTCGCGGAGGCCGCCCGGGACACGGTCGCGCGTCGCGCGTCACGCTGGTGGTGCCGTCGCTCCCCGGCCCGGCCGACCAAGGTCTTCGTCACGCGCCGGCCGGAGCGCGGCCGCGTCCCGGTCGGTCTCGACGACATCCGGGCGCTGGCCCTTCGGCACGGCTTCACGGTCGTCGACCCGGACGGGGCCTCCGCCTTCGAGCAGATGGCGGCCTTCTCGGGGGCCACCCAGGTGGCGGGCTTCATGGGAGCCGCGATGACCAACACGGTGTTCTGCCCGCCGGGCGCCCGCATCCTGCATCTCGCGCCGGACAGTTTTCTTGACCCGTTCTACTGGGATCTCGCCGCGGCGCGGGGCCACGGCTATGCCGCGGTGTACGGTCCGGTGCTCGACCCGGCGAAGCCGGCCGGGTCGGATTACCGCCTGGATCCCGCCCGGCTGGAGCGGGCGTTCGGCTGGCTCGCGTGAGCCGACACGGAGCCGGGCTCAGCCGGCCAGCGGGGGCAGCTCGTCGAAGGACGGACGGGACAGCCGCCACGGACGCGACAGGGACAAGGACGCCGATTCCGACGGCCGGAGGGTCTTGATGGAGCCGTCCATCGAGATCTCGGCGATGTTCAGGAACCCGAAGACCTGGAGGCGGGAGGCCATCAGCTTCGTTTCGCGGTCCTCGGCGGCGACCACGAACGCGCCGTTCGTATAGACCGTGTCGAGCAGACCCTTCTGGTCGCGGTTCTGGGAGGCGGTGGCCCGTGGGCCGGGAAAGCGCACGACGTTTGTCGCGGCGACGGATTGGGGACGCATCACTCGTACTCACTCGCTGGTGAATCAGCACGGTGAGATTCGCTCGGAAGCTTTAAGGCACGACTAACCATGGGACCGTCCGGCGGGCCGTGGAAGAGCTGGGGAAGGGCCCTCCGGCCCGGGCTGCCCGCTTACGTGCGGTCCGGATTCCCCCTATCCTGGCCGGGCTGATCGGGGCACGGTCGGCCGGAAGGACACGCGAGGCATTCGGAGACGACCATGATGAACATCCTCGTTCCGACCGAGACGCACGACGTGATGGCGTCCGTGCTCGAGACGGCGCTCCTCGTGCAGCAGCGTTTCGGCGGCTATGTCGAAGGCTTCGCGCTCAGGCCGGCCGTTCCGGATTACGTCCCGATCGACATGGTGAGCGGCCTCGCCTGGCACGTGGACGAGAACGCGGACGAGGAAACGCGGCGGCAGGCCTACGGCCTGTTCGACGACTTCATGCGCGCCCGGGGGCTCAACTCGTCGGCCGGCTCCGCCCAGCCAGGCTACGGCTGGCACGCGAAGGCGCCGGCCGGGGACGCTTTTCTGGCCAGCCACGGGCGGGTGTTCGACCTCACGGTCCTCGGCAGGCCGGTCTCGGGGCGCGCCCAGCCCTCGATGGCGAGCCTCGAGGCGGTGCTGTTCGAGTCCGGGCGTCCGCTGCTCATCGCGCCTCCCACGCCGCCCAAAGGTGTGGGCGACACGGTCGTGATCGCCTGGAACGGCTCCACGGAAACCGCCCGCACGGTGGCGTTCGCGACGCCGTTCCTGCGCAAGGCGGCGCGCGTGATCGTTCTGCAGGTGGAGGGGTGGAGCGTTCCGGGCCCGTCGGCGGACCAGCTCGCGGATTCACTGCGCCGGACCGGGATCGAGACCGAGACGGTGCTCTCGCAACGGGAGTTCAGGAACGACGGCGAGACCATCCTGGCGCAGACGGAGCGTCTGGGCGGCAACCTCCTGGTGAAGGGAGCCTATACCCAAAGCCGGCTCCGCCAGATGATCTTCGGCGGCGCCACCGCGCACATTCTGGCGGCCGCGAACGTGCCGGTCCTGATGGCGAATTGAGGAGCGGCTCGGAAGTCAAGGCTCCTCGCCCGCGTCGCTGCCGCGCCCACCCGGATTCGTCTCGCGTTCCCGTCGGGAGAACGCGCCCTCCATGCACGATTGTGCTGGCCTTGCGCCGGCGGCCGGCTAGATAGATCCCGCCCGCCCGGTCGCCCCTCCTGCCCCTCGCGAAGGTCCCATGCAGATCAATCCGCCCTACCTGATGTTCCTCGGCGACGTGCCGGACAAGCTGGCCGCGAAGACCGCCTACGGCATCGTGGACTGGCGCCGGGAATGGTGCCTCGGCCAGCTCCGACTTCCGGGCTGCCAGGCGGATCTCGGCCTGCCGGACATGACGGTCGCCCAGGCGGCCGGGCAGGGCGTGAAGACGCTGGTGCTCGGCATCGTGAATGCGGGCGGCGTGCTGAACGAAAGCTGGGTTCCGGCGATCCTGGAAGCGCTCGAGGCCGGCATGGACGTCGCGACCGGGCTGCATATCCGGCTCGGCTCGGATCCCCGCATCGCGGCCGCGGCGGCCAAGCACGGCCGGCAGCTCCACGACGTGCGCCATTCCGAGCAGCGCTTCGCGACCGGCAAGGGCACCAAGCGCTCCGGCATGCGGCTCCTGACGGTCGGAACCGATTGTTCGGTCGGCAAGAAGTACACCGCACTCGCGCTCGAGAAGGGTATGCGGGAGCGCGGCTTCGACGCCGATTTCCGGGCGACGGGCCAGACCGGCGTGTTCATCTCGGGCCGCGGCGTCGCGATCGATGCCGTGGTGGCGGACTTCATCTCGGGCGCGGTGGAGTGGATCTCGCCCGAGGCGGCTCCGACCCATTGGGACGTCGTGGAAGGGCAGGGCTCGCTGTTCCACCCGTCGTTCGCGGGCGTCACGATGGGGCTGCTGCACGGCGCCCAGCCGGATGCCTTCGTGGTCTGCCACGAGCCCACCCGGACGACGATGCGGGGCGTGAAGCATCCGCTGCCGTCCATCCAGGAGGTCATCGACCTCACGATCCGCTGCGGCCAGCTCACCAACCCGGCGATCAAGCCCGTGGGCATCGCGGTCAACACCCAGGCGCTCGGTGAAACCGAGGCGAGAGCCTATCTGGACAAGGTCGCGGCCGAGCACGGCCTGCCGGCCACGGACCCGATCCGGTTCGGCGTCGGCTCGATCGTGGAGCGGCTCGAGGCGGAGTTTCCGAAGGCCGGCGCCTGACGCGGTGCCCGATCACCCGGAGGCCGAAGCGCCGGTCGCGCTGACCCAGGGCGACATCCGGTCGATCTTCGTCGGCATCATGCTGGCGATGTTCCTGTCGGCTCTCGACCAGACCATCGTGGCGACCGCGATGCCGACGATCGGCCGGGAGCTCGGCGACGTCCAGCACCTGCCCTGGATCGTCACGTCGTATCTCCTGGCCTCCACGGCGGTCACGCCGCTCTACGGGAAGCTGTCCGACATGCACGGGCGGCGGGGGACGCTGCTCATCGGCATCGGCGTGTTCGTCGTCGGGTCGATCGCCTGCGCGCTCGCGCCCACCATGCTGGCGCTGATCCTGGCGCGGGCCGTCCAGGGGCTCGGCGGGGGCGGCCTCGTGGCCCTGGCGCAGACGATCGTGGCCGACCTCGTCTCGCCCCGCGAGCGGGGGCGTTACCAGGTCTATTTCGGCGTCGTCTTCGCGACGTCCAGCCTGGCCGGACCGGTCCTGGGCGGGTTCTTCGCCCAGGCCCTGCACTGGTCGCTGATCTTCTGGATCAACCTGCCGCTCGGGGCCCTCGCGTTCTGGCTGACGAACGAGCGCCTGAAGAAGCTGCCGCGGCACGACCGCCGTCACCGGCTCGACGTGCTCGGCGCCGGGCTGATGATCGGCGCGACCGTCACCACCATGCTGGGGCTGAGCTGGGGTGGCACGCGCTACGCCTGGCTGTCGCTGCCCATGCTGGCCCTGGCGGGGGGCGCCACCGCGCTCTGGGCCGCGTTCCTGTTCCGGATCCGCACGGCGTCCGAGCCGCTCATCCCGCTGCAGGTATTGGCGGATCGCGTCATCGGTCCCGCCACGGCGGCGAGCTCTCTCGGGATGGGGACGTTCATCGGGCTCGCCGTGTTCGTGCCGATCTTCTTCGAGACGGCGCTCGGCTTCTCGGCCACCCAGTCCGGGCTCGCCGTGATCCCGCTGATGATCGGAATGGTGATCGGCTCCACGGGCTCGGGCCGCTCGATGTCGAACGTCGTCCACTACAAGCGCCTGCCGATCGCCGGGCTGAGTCTCGCGACCCTGTCAGTGGGCCTCATCGCCATGCTAGGCGCGCGCGTGCCGTTCTGGGCGCTGGAGGTCCTGTTCTTCGTGGCCAGCCTGGGCCTCGGAACCCTCATGCCGACCGCCACGGTGTCGCTTCAGAACGCGTCCCCCTTGCACCACCTCGGCATGGCCACCGCGACGATGAACTTCTCGCGCCAGCTCATGGGCGCCATGGTGGTCGCGATCTTCGGCGCGATCCTGATTTCCGGGCGGGCGACCGGGACGCCCGTTCTGTCGCTCGAGACGCTGGCGGCGGGACCGAACCCGGAGCTCGCCGGCAGCTTCCAGTGGGTTTTCGCCGCGGCTGCACTGGGGTTGGCGAGCGCGCTCGGCTTCTTTATCGCCATGGAGGAGCGGCCCCTGCGGGATCGCGCGAGGGCTGCGCCGGCGCCGGACGGGCGCGGCGCCGGCCCGGATTCCGAAAGGCCGGGAGGACCGAATGTCGGGTGAGGGGGCCGGGGACGATCGCGCGGCCGCGGAGGAGGCCGTCCGGACGCTGATCCGGTGGGCGGGCGACGACCCGTCCCGCGAGGGCCTGGCCGACACGCCGGCCCGGGTGGTGCGGGCCTTTTCCGACTGGTTCTCGGGCTACGGGCAGGATCCGGCCGCCTATCTGCGACGCACCTTCGAGGAGGTCGGCGGCTACGACGAGATCGTGGTCCTGAAGTCGATCCCGTTCGAGTCGCATTGCGAGCACCATATGGCGCCCATCATCGGCGAGGTGCATATCGGCTACCTGCCGGACAAGCGCGTCGTCGGGATCTCCAAGCTCGCCCGGCTGGTGGACGCCTATGCGCGCCGGCTCCAGATCCAGGAGCGCATGACCGCTCAGATCGCCGACACGCTCCAGGAGGTGCTGGAGCCGCGCGGCGTCGCGGTGGTGATCGAGTCCTCGCACGAATGCATGACCACGCGCGGCGTGCACAAGCGCGGCGTCTCCATGGTGACGAGCCGGATGCTCGGCGCATTCCGGGACAACCCCGCGACGCGGCGGGAATTCTTCTCCGCGATCGGCAAGTAGCGGGCTCGTCTGCCCGCAGCTTTGGAGACGTGACCATGGGCGAGGTGATCCAGCTGACCAGCGAGGACGGGTTCACGCTGGCGGCCTACCGGGCCACGCCGAGCGGGACGCCGAAAGGCGCCGTGGTGGTGATCCAGGAAATCTTCGGCCTCAACCCCCACATCCGAAGCGTCGCCGACGGCTACGCGGAGGCGGGCTACGTGGCGATCGCGCCGGCCCTCTTCGACCGGATCCGGCCCGGCATCGAGCTCGGCTACGGACAGGCCGACATGCAGCAGGGCATCGAGCTGAAGGGGCAATCCTCCACCGACAAGGCCCTGCTCGACATCGCGGCCGCCCGGGATGCGGTCGACACGGTCGGTCGGGTCGGGGTCGTCGGCTATTGCTGGGGCGGTTTCCTGTCCTGGCTCTCGGCTTGCCGGCTGGACGGGATCGCGGCCGCGACCTCGTATTACGGCGGCGGCATCGCCTCCGTCGCGGGCGAGGTGCCGCGCTGCCCCGTGCTCATGCATTTCGGCGAGCGCGACAAGCACATCACCCCGGCGGACGTCGAGACGGTCCGGCGCGCGCACCCGACGGGCGTCGAGATCCACGTCTACCCGGCCGATCACGGCTTCAATTGCGATGCGCGCGCGAGCTACGACGCGCCGAGCGCCGCGGCCGCGCGGGACCGGACCCTGGCGTTCTTCGGCCAGCACCTGGCCCGTTAGGGACAAGGGCCGCCAGTTCAGGAACCTACCTCGACGCTTCGCGTTTCGGCCAAGCTTCAGGAGTTCCTCGAATGCTGCGTTGGGCCCTCATCTTCTTCGTCATCTCGCTCGTCGCGGGCGCGCTCGGCTTCACCGGCATCGCGGCGGGTGCGGGGCGCATCGCCAAGATCCTGTTCGGGCTCTTCCTGGTCATCGCCATCGTGGTCGTGCTGATCGCGATCTCGATCGGGCAGGCAGTGTTCTGAGGCGCCTGTCCCGGGCAACCGCCCGGGACCTGCGAGCCGCGGCCCGGTCGGCCTGCCGCGCGGCGGGCGCCGAACCAACAGGACGGTGTCGGTCGCCCGCACGACAGCCGGCCCGTCGTCGCTCGACAGCAGGGATCGCCGCGCCGCCAGGCATGGCGCGCCGACTCGTGCGTTGCCGGGCAAGATCATCTACGATGTTGGACGAGATCGGACAGAAATCAGCCTCTCCCGGGCATAGAGAAGGCGCTCTCACTATTCGCGGCCGGGCCGGGATCGTGCTGTCGGCCGCGGTCGAGGACAGTATGTACGATCCCGAACACTGGGCAATAAACCAGTTCCGGCAACAGTCGGAAGCTTCTTTGTACCTTGCGTTAGGATGCCGGCAGGTAGAGGTACGAAAGTCGGTTCTCGAGGATGGCTGGCGGTCCGCGGCGACGGACCAAGAGGGGAGCGGCGGTTGCTGACGGTACTGATTACGGGTGGGGCGGGCTTTATCGGCCGATACGTCGCCAAGGCGCTGGTCGAAAAGGGCTACCGGGTCCGGGTTCTGGACAGCCTCATCGAGCAGGTTCATGGGGCCAGGACCGCTCCGACCGGACTTCCCGCCGAGGTCGAATTCATCCGGGGGGACGTTCGGGACGAAGCGGCCGTTTCGCGTGCCCTGAAGGGCGCCGATTACGTGATCCACCTCGCGGCGGAGGTCGGGGTCGGCCAGAGCATGTACGCCATCGAGCGGTACGTCTCGGTCAACGACCATGGCACCGCGGTGCTGTTCCAGGCGCTCATCGACAACCCCGTGAAGCGGGTCGTCGTCGCGTCCTCCATGAGCATCTACGGCGAGGGTCTGTACGTCGACGAGGAGGGCGCGCCGGCCGAGAACGTGCTGCGCCTCCCGCGCGTCGGCAACGGCTCATGGGATCCGCTGGACGCCAAGGGGCGCCCGCTCAGGCCGGCGCCGACGCCCGAGTGGAAGCAGCCGACGCTGGCCTCCGTCTATGCCCTGACGAAATACGTGCAGGAGCGCCTCACGCTCACCGTCGCGCCAGCCTACGGCATGGAGGGCGTCGCGCTCCGGCTGTGGAACGCCTACGGGCCGGGCCAGGCGCTCTCCAACCCCTATACGGGCGTGCTCGCGATCTTCGCATCCCGTCTGCACAACGGGCGTGCGCCGATGATCTTCGAGGACGGCAACCAGCGCCGTGACTTCGTTCATGTCGAGGACGTGGCCCGGGCCTTCGTGCTGGCCATGGAGCATCCCGCGGCCGCGGGCGGCGTGTTCAATGTCGGCAGCGGCCAGGACCGCTCGGTCAGCGAGGTGGCCTCGCTCCTGGCCGCGGCGATGGGCCGGCCGGGCATCGCTCCGGAGATCACCGGCAAGGCCCGGATCGGCGACATCCGGCATTGCATCGCCGACATCTCCAAGATCCAGCGCGAGCTGGGCTTTCAGCCGCAGACCCGGTTCGACGACGGTCTGGCGGAGCTCGCCGCCTGGGTCGCCGAGCAGGAGGCCGACGACAAGGTCCAGGCTGCCCGGGGCGAACTCGAAGCCCGAGGCCTCGTGGCATGAGCCGCAGCGACGCCACCCTGCACGCTCCGGCCTTCACCGGCCGCCGTCCGATCCTGGTGACCGGCGGGGCCGGGTTCATCGGCTGCAACCTGGCAGACCGGCTCGCGTCCGAGGGGCACGACGTTCTGATCTATGACATCCTGGCCCGTGCCGGCGTCGAGCGGAACCTCGCCTGGCTCAAGGCCCGGCACCCGCAGAAGATCTCGGCGGCCGTCGCCGATATCCGGGACGAGGCGGCGATCGCGGAAGCGGCCTCGAACGCCTCGGCCGTGTTTCACTTCGCCGCCCAGGTCGCGGTCACGACGAGCCTCGTGGACCCGCGCTCCGATTTCGAGGTGAACCTCACCGGCACCCTCAACATCCTCGAGGCGTTGCGCCGCCGGGGTGCTTCGGTTCCGCTTCTGTTTGCCTCGACCAACAAGGTCTACGGCAACCTGCCGGACATCGATTTCGACGTCGTCGACGACGCCTACGTGCCGGGCGATCCGGCGTTGCGGGCGAACGGCATCGGCGAGAGCCGGCCGATCGACTTCCACACGCCCTATGGCTGCTCCAAGGGCGCGGCCGATCAGTACGTGCTGGATTACGCGCGCAGCTTCGGCGTTCCGACCGCCGTGCTCCGCATGAGCTGCATCTACGGTCCCCGCCAGATGGGCACGGAGGACCAGGGCTGGGTCGCGCATTTCCTGATCCGGGCTCTGGAAGGCCGCCCCATCTCGATCTACGGCGACGGGCGCCAGGTGCGCGACATCCTGCATGTGTCGGATGCGGTCGGGGCCTATCTCGCCGCCTGGCGCCGCATCGGCGAGGTCGGCGGTCGGGCCTACAACATCGGCGGCGGACCGACGAACGCGGTCAGCCTGCGCCAGCTCCTGGCGCATATCGAGACGCTGCTCGGCCGTCCGGTCGAGGTCGCGTTCTCCGACTGGCGCGCCGGCGACCAGCGCTACTACGTGTCGGACACCCGTGCCGCCGCGCGCGACCTCGGGCTGGGCGCGATCCCATGGCGCGAGGGCGTCGCCGAGTTGGCCCGCTGGCTCGACGCGGAACGCCCGCGCACCGAGACCGCGCCGCAGGTCAGGCTGGCGAGGGCGCTGCCGTGATGCTCCGGCGATGTGCGGCTCAGGCGACGTGAGAGACGCGTCCGCCACGCGGCCGGAGGGCGGGCGCGTCCTGCTGACGGCCGATGCGGTCGGCGGGGTCTGGCAATACGCGCTCGACCTGGCGGGCGGCCTTGCCGCGGCCGGGATCGAGACGACGCTCGCCGTGCTCGGCCCCGGGCCGGATGCGGCGCAGATGCGCGGGGCCGGGGACATTGAGCGGTGCCGCGTGCTGCCGACCGGCCTGCCGCTCGATTGGACCGCCGCCTCCGCCGCGGAGGTGAACGAGGCCGGTCGGGAGCTCGCCGCCATCGCGGTCGGGACGGGAGCGGATCTCGTTCACCTGCACAGCCCGGCCTTCGCGGCCGGCGGCCGGTTCGACCGTCCGGTCGTGGCCTCCTGCCATTCCTGCATGGCGACCTGGTGGGAGGCGGTCGAGGGTGGACCGCTTCCCGCCGATTTCGCCTGGCGGCGCGACCTCGTGGGCCTGGGGCTCCGGGCCGCCGACGCGGTTGTGGCCCCGAGCGCGGCCTTCGCGACCGCGACCGCGGCCGCCTACAGGCTGCCGGTCGTGCCCGAGGTCGTGCCGAACGGGCGTCGGGAGGGATCGTCGGCGCCCGTTGGTGATCCGGAGACCTTCGTGTTCACGGCGGGGCGGCTGTGGGACCGGGGCAAGAACGTCGCGACCCTCGGGCGCGCCGCAGGGCGCCTCTCGGTTCCGGTGAAGGCGGCCGGACCGCTTCGGGGGCCGAACGGCGACGCCGTTTCCGTTGGCGCGATCGAGGCACTGGGCCATCTCGGCGAGGCCGAGATCCGGGCCTATCTCGCGCGGCGGCCGGTTTTCGTGTCCCTGGCGCGCTACGAGCCCTTCGGGCTGGCGGTGCTCGAGGCGGCCCAGGCCGGCTGCGGGCTGGTTCTCTCCGACATTCCGACCTTCCGGGAGCTGTGGGACGGGGCTGCGGCCTTCGTGCCGGCCGACGACGACGCCGCGGCCGCGCGGGCGATCCACGCGCTGATCGCCGATCCGGTGCGGCGGGCCGCGCTCGGGGGCGCCGCGCGGGAGCGGTCCCGCACCTTCACGGTGGAGGCGATGACGGACGGTGTCCTGTCCGTCTACCGGCAGGTCCTCGCCCGGCGGGCCGAGGCGGGGAGGGCGGCCGCGTGAAGATCGCCTACCTCACCCACTCGCTCGCCTCGTGCTGGAACCATGGCAACGCGCATTTCCTCCGGGGCGTGCTGCGCGACCTGATCGCGCGCGGCCACGAGGTCACCGCCTATGAGCCGGCCGGCGCATGGAGCCGCCAGAATCTCGTCGGCGACCACGGCGAGGCGGGTCTTCGCGCCTACCGGGACGCCTATCCGGAGCTCGTCTCGGAAACCTACGGCGATCTCGGCGAGGTGGTGGCGCGCGCCGGCGCGGCCGATCTCGTGCTGGTTCACGAGTGGAACGAGCCGGCGCTTGTGGCGGCCCTGGGCCGCGAGCGGAAGGCGGGCGGCCGGTTCACGCTGCTGTTCCACGACACCCACCACCGCGCGGTGAGCGATCCGGAGGCGATCCGCACGTTCGATCTGGACGGCTACGACGGCGTGCTCGCCTTCGGGGAGACGCTGGCCGAGGTGTACCGGCGCTGGGGCTGGGGCGACCGGGTCTTCACCTGGCACGAGGCCGCCGACACGACCTTGTTCCGCCCCCCGGCCGACGAGAGCGATCGCAACGGCCTCGTCTGGATCGGCAATTGGGGCGACGACGAGCGCAGCGAGGAGCTGGATTCGTTTCTGTTCGAGCCCGCCCAGTCGGTCCGGCTGCCGCTCGACATCTACGGTGTGCGCTATCCCGAGCACGGGCTGGCCGCCCTCCGGCGGCGCGGCGCGCGCTACCACGGCTGGCTTCCGAACGCGGCCGCCCCGTCCGTCTTCGCGCGCCACCTCGCGACCGTGCACGTGCCGCGGCGCTTCTACGTCGAGCAGCTGCCCGGCATCCCGACCATCCGGGTGTTCGAGGCGCTGGCCTGCGGCATCCCGCTCGCCTCCGCGCCCTGGCAGGACAGCGAGCACCTGTTCCGTCCCGGCGAGGATTTCCTCGTCGCGAAGGACGGAGCCGAGATGAGCCGCCACCTCGCCGCGCTCCGGGACGATCCGGACCTTCGCCGGGCCCTGGCGGCGAGCGGGCTCGCGACCATCCGGGCGCGCCATACCTGCCGGCACCGGGTGGACGAACTCCTGGCCATCCTGAGCCGCATCACCTCCGCCGAGACCCCGATGAGACGCTCCGCATGAAGATCGCCTTCTACGGATCGAGCCTGCTCTCCTCCTATTGGAACGGCGCCGCCACCTATTACCGGGGGCTCCTGTCCGACCTCGCGCGGCGCGGCCACCGGATCACCTTCTACGAGCCGGACGCCTTCGACCGGCAGAAGCATCGGGACATCGAGCCGCCCGACTGGGCGGAGGTGAAGGTCTATCCGGCGACCGAGGAGGCCCTGCGGGGCGTGGTGGCGGAGGCGGCGCGCGCCGATGTCGTCGTGAAGGCGAGCGGCGTCGGGGTGTTCGACGACGAGCTGCTGGTCGGCGTGATGGCGGCCGCCAGGCCCGAGGCGATCCGCATCTTCTGGGACGTGGATGCGCCCGCCACCTTGGCCGAGCTCGCGCACAACCCGGACCATCCGCTGCATGCCGGGCTGCGGGACCTCGACCTCGTGCTCACCTATGGCGGCGGCCCGCCCGTGATCGGCAAGTACGAGGCCTTCGGCGCCCGACGCTGCATCCCGATCTACAACGCCCTCGACCCCGCGACGCACCACCCGGTCGAGCGGGACGAGCGTTTCGCGGCCGATCTCTCGTTTCTGGGCAACCGCCTGCCGGACCGCGAGGCGCGGGTCGAGGCGTTCTTCCTCGAGCCGGCGGCGCGCCAGCCGGAGCGACGCTTCCTGATCGGCGGCAACGGGTGGGGCTCGAAGGCGATGCCGCCGAACGTGCGCGACATCGGCCACGTCTACACGCGCGATCACAACGCCTTCAACGTGACCCCGCTCGCGGTGCTGAACATCGCCCGCGACAGCATGGCCGAGACGGGTTTCTCGCCCGCGACGCGGGTGTTCGAGGCGGCCGGCGCGGGCGCCTGCCTCATCACGGACGCCTGGGTCGGGCTCGAGCTCTTCCTGAAGGAGAACGAGGAGGTGCTCGTCGCGCGCGACGGCAAGGACGTCGCCGACCATGTCGCGGCCCTGACCCCCGAACGCGCCCGCGCGATCGGAGACGCCGCCCGCGTCCGCATCGCCCGCGAACACACCTATGCCCGCCGGGGCGCCGAGGTGGATGCGATCCTCAAGGAGGAAGCCGGCCGCAAGGCGTTGAGGAGCGTCGCGTGAGCACGCGCCCGCTCAGGCTCGTGGTGCTGGGCCTCAGCCTGTCCTCGTCCTGGGGGAACGGCCACGCCACGACGTTCCGGGCGCTGCTGAAGGCGTTCGGGGCCCGTGGCCACGACATCCTGTTCCTGGAGCGGGACGTGCCCTGGTACGCGGCCCATCGCGACCTGCCGGACCCGGATTTCTGCCGCCTGGTGTTCTACCCGGACCTGCCCGCGCTCGAACGGCACCGGGACGAGATCGCCCACGCCGATGCGGTGATCGTCGGGTCCTATGTGCCGGAGGGCGTCGCGGTCGGGGCCTTGGTCCAGCGCGAGGCGCGCGGCGTCACCGCATTCTACGACATCGACACCCCGGTCACGCTGGCGAACCTCGAGAAGGGCGACCACGCCTATCTCTCGCCCGAGTTGATCCCGGGCTACGACGTGTATCTCTCCTTCACGGGCGGCCCGACGCTCCGCCGCATCGAGGCGCGCTACGGTTCGCCGGCGGCGCGGGCGCTGTACTGCTCCGTGGATCCGGACCTCTACCCGCCGCTCGATCACGCGACGCGCTGGGACCTGTCCTATCTCGGCACCTACAGCCCGGACCGGCAGCCGATGCTGGAGCGGCTGCTGCTCGAGCCGGCGCGTCGGTGTCCCGAGCTGCGCTTCGCGGTCGCCGGCCCGCAATATCCGGCCGACATCGCCTGGCCGGACAACGTCGAGCGCATCGAGCACGTGCCGCCGATCGAGCACGCGGCCTTCTATGCGGCGAGCCGCTGGACCCTGAACGTGACCCGGGCGGACATGGTTCGGGCCGGCTACAGCCCGAGCGTGCGGCTGTTCGAGGCGGCCGCGACGGGAACGCCTATCCTGTCCGATCGTTGGCCCGGCCTCGAGACGATCCTCCATCCGGAGCGCGAGATCATCTTGGCGGATACGGGCGACGACGTGGTCGGAATTCTCACGGCGGGCAAGGAAGCGGAGCGGCTGCGGGTCGGCGAGGCCGGCCGGCGCGCCATTCTGGCGCGCCACACGGCGGCGCATCGCGCCGCCGAACTCGAGGCGCATCTCCAGGACGCAGCCTCTGCCCGGCACGCATCCGACGCGGCCCGGGCCGGCCGGACGGCAGATCTCGAAAAGGTGGGCTGATGAAGAACGGCAAAGGCCAGCACGTCCTCGTCGCCGGCGGTGCGGGTTTCATCGGCTCGAACCTCTGCGATGCGCTGATCGCGGACGGCCACCGGGTCGTGTGCCTCGACAGCTTCGGAACCGGCCGCAAGGTCAATCTCGACCATCTCGCCCGGGAGCCCCGCTTCGAGCTGGTCGAGGCGGACATCGTCGAGCCGCTGCCCAAGCTCCCGAGGGCCGACCGGGTGTTCAACCTCGCCTGCGCGGCCTCGCCGCCCCATTACCAGGCGGACCCCGTGCACACGATGATGACGAGCGTGGTGGGCACGCACCGGCTCCTCGCCAAGGCCGAAGCGGACGGCGCCCGGTTTCTGCAGGCCTCCACCAGCGAGGTCTACGGCGACCCGGAGATACACCCCCAGGCGGAGACCTACTGGGGCAACGTCAATCCGACCGGTCCGCGCGCCTGCTACGACGAAGGCAAGCGGGCGGCCGAGACGCTCGTGTTCGATTTCGAGCGGGCCGGGCGGGCCGAGGTCCGGGTGGCCCGCATCTTCAACACCTATGGGCCGCGCATGCGGGCCGATGACGGACGCGTGGTGTCGAACGCCGTTTGCCAGGCGCTGCGGGGCGAGGACATCACGGTCTACGGCTCCGGCCAGCAGACGCGCTCCTTCTGCTTCGTGAGCGACCTCGTCGACGGGCTGACGCGGCTGATGAGCCACGATGGGCCCCTCGGCGGGCCGGTCAATCTCGGCAACCCGACCGAGATGACGATCGAGGAACTGGTCGCGGTCGTGCTGCGGCTGACCGGCTCGCTCTCCGAGGTCGTCTGGCGGCCGCTTCCCGTCGACGATCCGCGCCGCCGCCGCCCGGACATCACCCGGGCGCGGGAACTCCTCGGCTGGGCCCCGAAGGTGCCGCTCGAGGTCGGGCTGAAGGCTTC
The DNA here is from genome assembly GCA_028290695.1 of Enterovirga sp. Taxonomy (GTDB): domain Bacteria; phylum Pseudomonadota; class Alphaproteobacteria; order Rhizobiales; family Beijerinckiaceae; genus Enterovirga. The sequence continues at coordinate 16,957 of JAQGJJ010000181.1, forward strand.
CATCGCCTGGTTCGCCAAGGAGGTCGGGTCCGCGAAGGACAAGGCGCGACGCGGCGCCAAGGTGGCGGGCGCGACGGCCGCCGCGCCGAGGTCGGCGCCGTGAGCTCTCGTCGCAAGCTGCGGGTCGGCATCGTCGGCGTCGGGAACTGCGCCTCCTCGTTCGTGCAGGGGCTGCACTATTATCGCGACGCGCAGGCGAACGAGCCGGTGCCGGGGCTCATGAACGTGGAGCTCGGCGGCTACCATGTCGGCGACATCGAGATCTCGTCGGCCTTCGACGTCAGCGCCGCCAAGGTCGGCCAGGACGTCGCGACCGCCATCCTGGCGAAGCCGAACAACACGCAGGTCTTCGCGTCCGTGCCGGAATCCGGCATCGTCGTGAAGCGCGGGCGGACGCTCGACGGTATCGGCAAGTACATGCGGGACGAGATCGCCGAGGCGGAGGGGCCGGAGGCTGACGTCACGGCGGAGCTCGAACGCTCGCGGACGGACGTGCTCGTGTCCTACTTGCCGGTCGGATCCCAACAAGCGACCGAATATTACGCGGAGCGGGCGCTCGAGGCCGGGTGCGCCTTCGTGAACTGCATCCCGGTCTTCATCGCCTCCAATCCGGACTGGCGCAAGCGGTTCGCGGAGCGCGGCGTGCCGATCGTCGGCGACGACATCAAGAGCCAGGTCGGCGCCACCATCGTGCACCGCGTGCTCGCCAACCTGTTCCGCGAACGGGGCGTCAGGCTCGACCGCACCTACCAGCTCAATTTCGGCGGCAACAGCGACTTCCAGAACATGCTGGAACGCGAGCGGCTGGAATCCAAGAAGATCTCGAAGACCCAGGCGGTCACGAGCCAGCTCGACGTGCCGCTCGCGCCGGGGGACATCCATGTCGGTCCGAGCGACTACGTGCCGTGGCTGAGCGACCGCAAATGGGCCCATATCCGGCTCGAAGGCACCACCTTCGGCGGGGTCCCGCTGAACCTCGAGCTCAAGCTCGAGGTGTGGGATTCGCCGAACTCCGCGGGCATCGTGATCGACGCGGTCCGGTGCGCCAAGCTGGCCCTGGACCGCGGCATCGGCGGCGCGCTGGTCGGGCCCTCGAGCTACTTCATGAAGTCGCCGCCGCAGCAATTCACGGACGCGGAGGCGCGGGCCCGGGTCCAGGCGTTCGTGGACGGCTCGGCCTGACCCCATGGGCGCCGGGCAGGCCGTGACGGTGTTTCTCGTGCGCCATGCGGCGCATGACCGGGTGGACGCCGTCCTGTGCGGCCGCATGCCGGACGTGACGCTCGGCCCGGCCGGGCGGGCGGAGGCGCGGCGGGTCGCCGAGCGGCTTTCCGGGGAGGAGATCGCGGCCGTGTTCTCGAGCCCGCTCGAGCGCGCGCTGGAAACCGCCGAACCGATTGCGGTCACGCACCGGCTCCCCGTCCAGCACGACGACGGGCTGCACGAGATCGATTGCGGCGAATGGACGGGCCGCAGCTTCGAGGCGCTGCAGGGGAACGAGCGCTGGCACGCCTGGAACCGCTCGCGCGCGGAGGGGTGTCCGCCGAACGGCGAACCGATGCGGGCCGTCCAGGCCCGGGTGTCGGCAGCGCTCGACCGGTGGCGCCGCGGCTATGCCGGACGGGCGATCGTCGCGGTCAGCCATTCCGACGTGATCAAGGCGCTCGCCTGCCAGGTGCTCGGCCTGTCGCTGGACCGCTACCACGCCTTCGAGATCGCGCCCGCCTCGGTGACCACGTTCGTCGCGTGGGAGGGCGGAGGCAAGATCGTCGCCATGAACGAGCGCGTGCCGTCCCGCGCCGCGCCCCTGAGGGCGGTGGCTTGAAGATCGTCGTCTTCGGCCTGACGATCTCGTCCTCGTGGGGCAACGGCCACGCCACGCTCTGGCGCGGCCTGCAGCGGGCGCTCGCCAGACGCGGGCACCGGCTCGTCTTCTTCGAACAGGACACCCCGTACTACGCGGATGCACGCGACCTGACCGCGCTGGAGGGCGGCGATCTCGTCCTCTACCAGGACTGGGAGGACGTGCGCCGGCGCGCGGAGGCGGAGATCGCCTCCGCCGACGTCGCCATGGTGACGTCCTATTGCCCGGATGGTCTCGCGGCCACCGAGGCGGTGCTCGGGGCATCGCGCGCACTGCGGGTGTTCTATGATCTCGACACGCCCGTGACGTTGTCCCGGCTGGGGCGCGGCGAGGCGACCGGCTATATCGGCGAGGCCGGGCTGCGGGGCTTCGACCTCGTTCTCAGCTACACGGGCGGGCGTGCTCTCGATGAACTCGTGACCCGCCTGGGCGCCCGCCGGGTGGCGCCGCTCTACGGTCACGTGGATCCGGAGGTCCACCGGCCGGTCGAGGCGGCCGACCGCTTCCGGGCCGATCTGTCCTATCTCGGGACCTATGCGGCAGACCGGCAGGCTGCCCTGGAAACGCTCTTCGTCGTGCCGGCGCGACGCGCGCCGGACCGCCGCTTCCTGATCGGCGGCGCGCAATACCCGCCAGGCTTCCCCTGGACGACCAACATCTTCTTCGTGCGCCACCTCCCGCCGCACGAGCATCCGGCCTTCTACTCGTCGGCCCGGCTGACCCTGAACGTGACCCGCGAGGCCATGGCCGCGATGGGCTGGTGCCCGTCCGGCCGCCTCTTCGAGGCCGCTGCCTGCGGGGTCCCGATCCTGTCCGACGCCTGGGAGGGGCTCGACGCGTTCTTCGAGCCCGGCCGCGAGATCCTGGTTGCCGGGACGAGCGACGAGGCCATGGCGGCGATCGGCCTGGACGCGGCCTCACTCGGCCGCATCGCGGCGAACGCACGGGAGCGGGTTCTGGCGGAACACACCTCCGACCATCGCGTGCGCCACCTGGAAGCGGTGCTGGGCGACGCGCTGCGACCGGTCGCGACGGCCGAACTGGCGGGAGCCTAGCGCATGTGGGGCATCGTTCCGGCCGCGGGCCGCGGAAGCCGCATCCAGCCGCTCGCCTTCTCCAAGGAGTTGCTGCCCGTCGGGAGCCGGCTCGAGGACGGGGTCGAGCGCCCCTGCGCGGTCAGCGAATACCTGGTCGAGCGGATGATCCGGGGCGGGGCGGACAAGATCTGCTTCGTCATCTCGCCGGGCAAGTCCGACATCCTGGCCTATTACGGCGGAGGCTACCGGGAGGCCGCCATCGCGTACGTGGTCCAGGCGCAGGCGTCGGGGCTGTGCGACGCCATCTTCCGGGCCGCGCCGTTGATCCCGGCGGACGAGCCGGTCATCGTCGGTCTGCCTGACACCGTGTGGTTTCCCGAAGACGCTCTGGCCGGTCTCCCGGACGACGTGCTGTCGTTTCTGCTGTTCCCGGTCGAGAGGCCCGAGTTCTTCGACGCGGTCGTGCTGGACGGCGGCGACGTCGTCCGGGAGATCCAGGTGAAGCGTCCGGACGCAGCGTCCCGCTGGATCTGGGGTGCGTTCAAGATGCCCGGCCGTGTGCTGCACGAGCTGCATGCGCTGTGGCAGGAGCGGCGCTGCGCGGACGAGTATATCGGCACCCTGGTCAACGCCTACCTGGAGCGGGGCGGGCGCGCGGTCGGGGTGAAGGCCGGGCGCGCCTATGTGGATGTCGGCACGCTCGGCGGCTACCGCTCGGCCATCACGCTGCTCAGCCAGGCCGTGGACGGGGAAACCGGAGCGGGAGCCCGCGTCGGGCTCGCCTGGCCGCCCGGCAACGCACCGGTCGGGCTCGCTCCCGGCGAACGCAAGTCGTAACAGGTCCCCATGAGCATCGCGCTGTCGCCGGACGAGATCAAACGCCGGGCCGAGGCCCTCGGTCCGTGGTTCCACAACATGGACCTGAACGGTGTCTGGACGGCTCCGGATCACTTCCTGGGCGATTATCCGGGCGTGAAGTTCCGGGGCTTCGGCCATGTCGTGCCGGCCGACCTGAGCGGCAAGACGGTGCTGGACATCGGCTGCAACGGCGGCTTCTACGCATTGGAGATGAAGCGGCGCGGCGCTTCGCGCGTGCTCGCCGTGGATGTGGACGAGGATTACCTCGCGCAGGCCCGTTTCGCCGCCGAGGTGACGGGGCTCGACATCGAGTTCGCCCAGCTGTCGGTCTACGACGTCGCGGCGCTCGGTGAGCGCTTCGACCTCGTCGTCTTCATGGGCGTGCTCTACCACCTCCGTCATCCGCTTCTCGCGCTGGACCTCATCCACCAGCACGTCGCCAAGGACCTGCTGCTCTTTCAGTCCCTGCAGCGCGGCTCGGCCGAGATGATGGATGTGCCGGAGAACGCCGCGTTCTGGGATGTCGCCATGTTCGACCGCCCGGATTATCCCAAGCTGCACTTCATCGAGCACCGCTACGCCGACGATCCCACCAATTGGTGGGCGCCGAACGCCTCCTGCTCGGCCGCCATGCTACGCTCCTCCGGCTTCGACATCCTGGAGCACCCGGAGGAGGAGGTGTTCCTCTGCCGTCGCCGCGACATGGACATCCCGATGTGGTCCGGGCCGGTTTATCCCGCGCGCGGACCCGAGACCAAGAAGGAGGCGGGCCGATGATCGAAGCCGCCATGATCTGGAACGAGCCCAACAACAAGTCGCATTGGGACCC
>JAQGJJ010000062.1 GCA_028290695.1 Enterovirga sp.
CGAGCGAGAGCGGGGTCACGTCGAGCAGCAGCACGTCCTTGACGTCGCCCTGGAGCACGCCCGCCTGGATCGCGGCGCCGATGGCCACGACCTCGTCCGGGTTGACGCCCTTGTGCGACTCCTTGCCGAAGAACTGCTTCACGACCTCCTGGACCTTGGGCATGCGGGTCATGCCGCCGACCAGGACCACCTCGTCGATCTCGGCCGCCGACAGGCCGGCATCCTTGAGCGCCTTGCGGCAGGGCTCGACCGTTTTCTGGACGAGGTCGTCGACCAGGCTCTCGAACTTGGCGCGCGACAGCTTCAGCGCCAGGTGCTTGGGACCGCTCGCATCCGCCGTGATGTAGGGCAGGTTGATCTCGGTCTGGGCGGAGGAGGAGAGCTCGATCTTCGCCTTCTCGGCCGCTTCCTTCAGGCGCTGCAGGGCGAGCTTGTCCTTCTTCAGGTCGATGCCCTGCTCACGCTTGAACTCGGCCGCCAGGTACTCGACCACGCGGTTGTCGAAATCCTCGCCGCCCAGGAACGTGTCGCCGTTCGTGGACTTCACCTCGAACACGCCGTCGCCGATCTCCAGGATCGACACGTCGAACGTGCCGCCGCCGAGATCGTAGACGGCGATCGTGCCGGTCGACTTCTTGTCGAGGCCGTAGGCGAGCGCGGCCGCGGTCGGCTCGTTGATGATGCGCAGCACCTCGAGGCCGGCGATCTTGCCGGCGTCCTTGGTGGCCTGGCGCTGGGCGTCGTTGAAATAGGCCGGGACGGTGATGACCGCCTGCGTGACGGGCTGCCCGAGATAGGATTCGGCCGTCTCCTTCATCTTCTGAAGGGTGAAGGCCGAGATCTGCGAGGGCGAATAGCTCTTGCCGTCCGCCTCGACCCAGGCGTCGTTTCCGCCGCCCTTGACGATCTTGTAGGGGACGAGCGCCTTGTCCTTCTGGGTCATCGGGTCGTCGTACGGACGGCCGATCAGGCGCTTGATGGCGAAGAAGGTGCGGTCCGGGTTGGTGACGGCCTGGCGCTTGGCCGGCTGTCCGACAAGCCGTTCGCCGTCGTCCGTGAACGCCACGATGGACGGCGTCGTACGGGCGCCTTCCATGTTCTCGATGACCTTGGGCTGCGACCCTTCCATCACGGCGACGCAGGAATTGGTTGTTCCGAGATCGATACCGATGACCTTACCCATGGGGGGATCCCTCGTTCCTCTAAGCAGACCACCGGGCCCCTAGGAGGCAGCCCGGTCCATGGCTGATTGTGTGATTGGGAGACCCGCGCCCGTCGTCAGACGCGACCGACGCGTCGTCTCCCGCGACCAGACGGATATAAGGGGAGGCACCCAGCCTTCAAGATAAGCGGCGCCCCCAAGTGACATCTTTTTGCCACAGGCGGGATGCCACCGGGCCTACACCCGCCAGCGGCCGTTCCGGCGCACCATGACCGTGCTGCCGACCGGAACGCGCTCGTAGAGGTCCACGATGTCCTCGTTCAGCATGCGGACGCAGCCGGACGAGACCTGCTCGCCGATGGACCAGGGCTCGTTCGTCCCGTGAATGCGGAAGAGCGTGTCCCGGTTTCCCTGGTACAGGTACAGCGCGCGCGCCCCGAGCGGGTTGTCGATGCCCGATTCGCGCGAGCCTGCCGTGGCGATCTTCAGGCTGACCATCGTGGTGGTCGGGTTCCAGCTCGGCCACTTGCCCTTGCGGCCGACCGTGGCGACCCCCTTCCAGGAGAAACCCTGGCGGCCGACACCCACGCCGTACCGGACCGCCGTGCCGTCGTTCTGCACGAGGTAGAGGAAGCGCTCGTCGATATCGACCACGATCGTGCCGGGCCGCTGGCCGCCGTCGTAGGGCACCACCTGACGGGCCAGCTCCGGCTTCATCAGCCGGCGGTCCACCAGCATGTAGTCGTGCGGCTCGTCCTTGACCGCCGTGGTGTACCAGCGGTCGTAATCGGCGTCGGCCGGCCTCTGGGCCGTCTGCATGGACTGGCAGGCGGCGAGCGGGGCGCCGGCCAGGAGGGCCAGGAGGGCGCGTCGGGTTGTCATGTCCGCCAGTCGTGAGGGAATCGGATCGCCTCACCTAGCAGCCCGCGCCCGCGATCGTTGTGCCCTTGGGGCCACAACCGTCACTTCGCGGGTGCAGCATCGCCGAACCGGGGCGGCCGATGCGGCACCGGCGGCCGCTACGGCACGGGCGGTCGCGACAGGCCGAGATGCCGCAGGAGCCCTACGAAGGAGGCGAGACGCTCGCGCCGGTACGCGTCCACGTCGAGCCCGGCGTAATCCAGGAAGCCCTGCCCGGTCCGCAGCCCGATCCGACCCTCGGCCATGTTGCGGCCGATGATGTCGGGTGCCCGGTAGCGGTCGTCGCCGAGCGTGCCTTCGAGATAGCGGCTGGCGTGGTGGAGGATGTCGCCCCCGCCCCAGTCGATGAATTCCAGCAGCCCGAGCACCGCGAACCGGAAGCCGAACCCGACCCGGACGGCCTTGTCGATGTCCTCCGCCGAGGCGACGCCCTCCTCCACCATGCGGGCCGCCTCGTTCATGGCGAGCGCCTGGATGCGGGGCACGATGAAGCCCGGACTCGACCGGCACACGACCGGCACCTTGCCGATGCCCTCGAGAAGCGCGGTCAGCCGCGCCGTCACGGCCGGATCGGTGGCGCGGCCCGGCGACACCTCGACCAGCGGCACGAGATAGGCCGGGTTCAGCCAATGCGCGTTGAGGAAGCGCTCAGGACGGTGAACCGCGTCCGCCATGTCGTCCACCATGATGGTGGAGGTGGTGGAGGCGATGATCGCCTCGGGCGACGCCATGCGGGAGGCATCGGCCAGGACCTCGCGCTTCACGGCCAGGATCTCCGGCACGCCCTCGAAGACGAGCGGCGCCTCGGCCAGCACCGCGGCCCGCTCCGCCGCCGAAACCACCTCGACCCGGGCCGCGATGGCGTCGATGTCGGCCGGGTCGAACAGACCCACGGCCGCGAGGGTCGCGAGAGTCGTCCGCACCTCCCCGATAGCCGCCTCCGCCAGGGCCGCGACCTCGGCGTCGGGCCGCGCCTTCACGTCGATCAGCCGGACCGCGTGCCCGGCATAGGCGAACGCGACCGCGATGCCGCGGCCCATGCGGCCGGCGCCGAGGCAGGCGACGAGGGCGCGGGTCACGCGGCGCTCCCCTGCCGTTCCGCTCGCCACGAGGGTTTGGCGGCGCCTCCGGTCATCGTGCTCACGCAAAACCCTCGCTCAGGAGGCGCTGCAGCCTCGCGCGATCCAGACCGCCGAGGCCGAAATCGGCAAGCGTGCGGCTCCTGATCTCGCCCGCATCGGCGCAGATCGCGCGGCCCACCGCCAGAAAGGCGCGGGCGAGCGGCGTCTCGATGCCGGCGAGCTCCGCGACCGAGACCAGGAACGAGAGGCCGAGCAGCAGGTCCTCCCGCATGTAGCGATGCTCCGTCAGGACCAGCGCCTCGCGCCAATCGCCGGAATCGGTCAGCCGGTCGTGCGAGCCGCGGCCATACATCCACTCCGCTCCCTCCCGCGCGTAATGGTCGGCGAGCGGGAAATGCGGCGCCCCGTAGCCGAGCGCCTCGCGCACCCGCATGCGCTCGGCGTCGAGGCGGTCCGTCACGCGCCGGATCGCGGCCTGCGTGCCCTCCTTATGGATGTCCCAGCGCTCGAAATGCTCGATGGGCCCGGCATTCATCACGATCAGCGGCGGGTGGATGATGGGGCCGGCGTTCATCAGGGCGCCGGACAGGGCATCGCCGCAGGACGTGACGACGCCCGGAAAGGCCGCCCCGATGACGTCGAGGGCGCGCGCGCCGGCCGAGAGCGGGAAGGTCCCGACCGGCAGGTGCTTGGCCCGCACCGTGATCGCGACCTCGTGCGGCCCGTGCTTGCGGGCGAGCCAGGGCAGCGTGCCGGTCTCGGCGAAGGCCACGCCGGCGGCCGTGCCGGCCTTTTGCGCCGCCTGCGCGAAGATCATGGAGCCGAAGGTGGCCGGCGGCAGGAACACGACCTGCCCGGCCGTCAGGTGCGGCGCAAGCGCAGCCGCGATGTCGGCCTGGGCGAAGGCCGGGGCCGGACACAGGATCAGCTCGGCGCCGCCCACGGCCGCCGCCATGTCGACGGTGGCGAGCGCCAGCCGTGCCTCGTGCCGCCCGGCATGATCCTTCACGGCGATGACCGACCCGTTGGCGACGAGATCGGCGATCGCGCCCGCATCGCGCCGCCACAGCCGCACCTCGTGGCCGGCCAGCGCGAAATCGCCTGCGGCGGCGAACGACCCGTTGCCGCCGCCCAGAACCGCGATCCTCATCAGGTCCTCTCCCGCAACAGATGATGCTGCACCTTGCCGAGCGCGCTCTTCGGCAGGGCGTCGGCGAAGATGAAGCGCTTCGGCGCCTTGAAGCGGGCGAGCTGCGACAGCACGTGCGCGGACAGCGCCTCGGCCGTGCAATCGTGGCCTGCCCGCAGGACGACGTGGGCGACCGGCACCTCGCCCCAGCGCGGATCCGGGCACCCGACCACCGCCGCCTCGGCAACGGCCGCGTGATCGAGCAGCACGCGCTCGATCTCGGCCGGATAGATGTTCTCGCCGCCCGAGATGACGACGTTCTTTTTCCGGTCGTGCACGAAAAAGGCGCCGCTGGCGTCGCGCGTGGCAATGTCGCCCGTCCGGAACCAGCCGTCCGCGAGGGCCGCCCGGGTGGCGTCGTCGTTGCGCCAGTAGCCGGAGAGGATCTGGCGGCCCCGCACCATGATCTCGCCCGACACGCCGTCCGGCAGCATCTCGCCGGCATCGTCCACGACCTTGGCCTCGCAGAAAGGTCCCGGCCAGCCTGTCGAGCCCTCCGGCCGCGGACCGCCGAGGCGCGTATAGACCGAGACGGGGCAGGTCTCGGTCGCCCCATAGACCTGCAGCACGGGCACGCCCCTCGCCTCGAAGGCGTCGACCAACGGCTGCGGCACATAGGTCGAGCCGGTCGTGACCGCCCGCAAGCTCGACAGGTCCCCGGACCCGAAGCCCGGCTCGGCCAGAACCGCGGCCATCGTGGCCGGCACCAGGACGGTCAGGGTGGGGCGGTCGGCCGCGATGGCGGCCAGCGTTTCCGCGGGCACGAAGCGGGAGTGGATCGTCACGGTGGCGCCGTGATGCAGGGCCGGCGTCGTCTGGATGTTGAGCCCGCCGACATGGAAGAACGGCAGCACGGTCAGCACGTGGTCGTCCGCCGTGAGCCCGTGCATGTGCTGGCTCATGACCCCGTTCCAGACCAGCGCCTCCTGGGTCAGAACGGCGCCCTTCGGCCGCCCGGTGGTGCCGGAGGTGTAGACGAGAAGCAGCGGCGCGGAGAGGTCGCCCCGCGGCGGATCGCCCGCGCCCTGCGGCTGCACCCGGCAGAGCCGACCCAGCCCGTCCGCCGCGTCCCCGATCGTCAGCACCTCCAGGCCAGACGAGGCCGCCCCCTCCGTTCGGGCCGCAGCAATCGACCGGGCCGTGGCCTCGAACGCCGCATCCGCGAACAGCACGCGCGGCGCGGCATCGTCCAGGATCCAGGCGAGCTCCGGTTCGGCGAGGCGCCAGTTCAGCGGCACCAGCATCGCCCCCAGCCTGGCGCAGGCATAAAGGAGGACGAGCGTGTCCGGATGGTTGTGGGCGAGCACGGCGACGCGGTCGCCGGCCCGCACGCCGAGCTGGTGCGCGAGGCCCGAGGCGGCGCGCGCGATGCGGTCGGAGAAGGCCCCGTAGCTCAGCGCGGCGCCGCCGAAGCGGAGCGCCACCTTGCCCGGATCGAACGCGGCGTTGCGGGCGATGACGTCGGCAAGGTTCACGCCGGTCGCCGCCCTTCCCCCGCCTGCGGCGGGGAGGGCCGAGTCGCGCCGGAGGCGCGAGCCGGGGTGGGGGAACGGTCCGACATGCCGATGCCCGTTAGCACAGGGTCGGCACGCTCACTCGTCCGTTTCGCCCGGCTCGTACAGCGCGGCGCGGCCGATGCGGTCCACGCAGAGCTCGGCCGTCCAGGGCAGCATGAGGGCGCCGCAGCGGCTGTCGCGGTAGATGCGCTCGAGCGGCAGCGACTTCAGCATGGCCTGTCCGCCGCAGGTGCGGATGGCCAGGCGGGCGATGTCGTTCGCGCCCTCCATCACGGCGTATTGCGCCGCCCATGCCCGGATCACCTGATCCTTGGACGGGTCGGGCCCGGCTTCCGACACGGCCTGGAACCAGAGCGCCTTCAGCCCCTCCAGCTTGATGCGCATCTCGGCGACCGCGATCTGCTTGGTCGGGTATTGCCGCCGCTTCACGGGCGGCGTGCCGGGCTGCTCGCCGCGCAGGTAGCGCACGGTGAAGTCGTAGGCGGCCTGGGCCTGTCCGACATAGGTCGGGGACAGGGTGAGAAACATGTGCGGCCAGCGCGTCGCGGCCTGGAAATAGGTGCCGCGCGGCATCAGGGCCGCGTCAGCCGGGACGAACACGTCCGTGAAGAGGAGCGTGCGCGATACCGTCCCGCGCATGCCGAGCGGATCCCAATCGCCGACCACGGAGACACCCTCGGCCGTGGCCGGGATGGCGAGGTAGAGCGTGTTGCGGCGCGACGCCTTTTCGTCCGGCCCGACCTCCGTGCACAGGATGCCGTAGTAATCGGCGTGGCCGGCCAGCGAGGCGAAGATCTTCTTGCCGGACACGAGCCAGCCGCCCTCGGTCGGCACGGCGCGGGTCTCGAAGGCGGCGCCGCCCGCGGCCGCCGCCCCCCCTTCCGAGAAGGGCTGCGAGTAGATCGCCCCATCCTCCACGACCCGCCGGTAATGCAGCGCGCGGCGCTCGGCGTGGTCGGCGCGCTGGACCTCGTTCAGGTCGAGATCGTCCACGATGGCGCCGGACCAGAGGGTCGAGCAGACATGCATGTTCCAGGAGAGCGCGGTCGCGCCGCAATAGCGGCCGATCTCCGCCGCCACGATCGAGTAGGTCTTGTAGTCGGCCCCGCCGCCGCCCTGGTCCTTGGGGATGCAGATGGCGAGCAGCCCGGCCCGGTGCAGGTCCGCGTAGTTCTCGACCGGAAAGCGCGCCTCCCGGTCGTAGCTCGCCGCGCGGGCCGCGAACACCGTCTGGGCCAGCGCCCGCGCCCGGTCCGCGAGCGCCGCCGTGTGCGCGGACAGGCGGAACGCCTTCGGGTCGAACAGCGGAGGGTCGAGATCGGCCGGCCTGGCCTTGTCGAACAGGTCCGGATCGGCAAGCGTCACGCGGGGGTCCCTTCCCGTCCGAGGTGGCGATGGAGGAAGTCGAGCACGGCCCGGTCGAAGGCGCCGGGGCGCTCCGCGAAGGCCATGTGGCCGACGCCTTCGAGGCACAGGTAATCCGCGCCCGGCACCTTGTCGGCCATCTTGGCCATTGTGGCGGCGGGCGCGTTGCGGTCCTCCGAACCCGCCAGAAGCAGCGTCGGCACGGAGATCCGCGCCAGGGCCTCGCGACGGTCGAAGCCGAGCAGCGCGAGCACGCTGGCGCGCCACGTCGGCTCCGGAACGGCCGCGAAGCAGCCCTCCACGAGCGGAACGGCTGCCGGATCCGGGTCCGGCCCGACGAGGGAGGCCGCGACGGAGGGCGCCAGCGACGCCATGGTGGCGCCACGGTCGAGCGGCCCGAGCCGCGCGTCCACGAAATCCTGCGCCCAGCGCGGGTCGCGGCCGCCGAAGGCCGGCGAGGTCTGGGCCAGCACCGCGGCCCGGAGCGGCCCGAGCCCGTCCGCCATGTAGCTCTGCACGATCATGCCGCCGAGCGAGTGGCCGACCAGCACCGGCCGGTCGAGCCGGAGCGCGCGGACGAAATCGGCCACCGCCTCGCCGTAGGTGCCGACGCTCGCCGGCTCGAGCGGGCGTGAGCCGCCATAGCCCGGCAGGTCGAGCGCGATCGCCCGGTAGCGGTCGCCGAAGCTCGCGAGCTGGTTCGTCCACAGCCGCGCGCCGCCGCCGATGCCGTGCAGGAACACGACCGGCACCGCATCCTGTGGGCCCGCCTCCAGAAAGCTGAAGCGCCCGTCCGGCGTGGTCGCCGACACCGTTTCGGCCATGGCCATCTCCGATTCCGGCCACGATACGCACGGCGCGGGGAATGAAAAGAAGTCTTTTAAGCTTCAAGCATTCGGGTCTAGCCTCCCGCACGAGCGGCGGGCCGTGGCCCCAACCTTGCTGAGTGGCCGGGATGACCATCGAGCGGCAGGCCTGCCTGGAGCGGGACCGGAACGATCCCCTCGGCTTCACGCGGGCGCGCTTCGCTCTCCCGCCGGACGTCATCTACCTCGACGGCAATTCGCTCGGCGCGCTGCCGGCATCAGTCCGGCCGCGGCTCGACGACGCCGTGTCCCGGGAATGGGGCCGCGACCTGATCGGATCGTGGAACGGCGCCGGCTGGTACACGGCGCCGGGCCGCGTCGGCGCCAAGCTGGCGCCCCTGCTCGGCGCAAGGCCGACCGAGGTGACCATCGCGGATTCGATCTCGGTGAACCTGTTCAAGCTCCTCGTGGCGGCGGCCCGGATGCGGCCCGGCCGGCGCGAGATCCTGGCGGAAGCCGGCAATTTCCCGTCCGACAACCACATCGTGGAGAGCGCCGCCCGGATGCTCGGGCTGCGGGCGCGCTTCGTTCCGGCGGAGGAGATCGCCGGGGCCGTCACGCCGGACACCGCCGTCGCGACGCTTAGCCACGTGAACTACCGCTCCGCCGCCATGCAGGACATGGCGGGCGTCACCGACGCGATCCACGCCGCCGGTGCCCTCGCCGTGTGGGACCTCGCGCATTCCTCGGGCGCCGTTCTCCTCGACCTCGACGGATCGGGCGCCGATTTCGCGGTCGGCTGCGGCTACAAGTACCTGAACGGCGGCCCCGGCGCGCCCTCGCACGTCTTCGTGGCCGAGCGCCACCTGGCCGGCTTCGACCAGCCGCTGCAGGGCTGGTTCGGCCATGCCGACCCGTTCCGGTTCGAGGACGGCTTCGCCAAGGCCGCCGGCATCCGGGCGGCTTTGTGCTCTACGCCTCCCGTGCTGTCGCTCCTGGCCCTGGAGGCGGCGCTCGACGCCTTCGACGGGGTCGCGATGAGCGACCTCGCCGCGAAGGGGCGCGCGCTGTGCGACCTGTTCGTCGCGCTGGCGGACGAAAGGCTCGGCCCGCTCGGCGTGGCCCTCGCCTCCCCGCGCGACGGCGCCGTTCGGGGCAGCCACGTGTCGCTGCGCCATCCGGAGGCGTTCGGCATCGTCCGGGCGCTCATCCGGCGCGGCATCGTGGGCGATTTCCGCGCCCCGGACGCGATGCGGTTCGGCTTCGCGCCGCTCTACATCCGGTTCGTCGACGTGTTCGACGCGGTCGCGGCGATCGAGGAGACCATCGGGCGGGAGGCCTGGCGCGACCTCGCGCCGACGGACGCGGGAGCGGTGACGTGACCGCGGACGAGCCCCCTCCGGTTCCGCCGCCCGGCGGAGCACCCGCCAGTCCCGCGGACACCGCCTGGCACGAGGCCAAGCTCGATTTCCGCAAGGACATGTCCTACGCCGACTACCTGGATCTCGACCGCATCCTGTCCGCCCAGCACCCGCTCTCGCCGGACCGCAACGAGCTCCTCTTCATCATCCAGCACCAGGTCTCGGAGCTCTGGATGCGGCTCGTGCTGCACGAGATCGAAGGCGCGATCGCGGCGCTGCGGGACGACCACCTGCCTCAGGGCTTCAAGGCCCTGGCCAGGGTGTCCAGGATCTTCGAGCAGCTCGTGAACGCCTGGAGCGTGCTCGCCACGATGACGCCGTCCGAATACGGGGTGATCCGCCCTCACCTCGCGAGCTCGTCCGGCTTCCAGTCCTTCCAGTACCGGGCCATCGAGTTCCGGCTCGGCAACAAGAACCCGGCGCTGATCGAGCCGCACCGGCACGACCCCGCCCGGCTCGCCGTGGTGGAGGCGACCTTCGCGGAACCGTCGCTCTACGACGAGGCGATCCGCTGCCTGGCACGGCGCGGCTTCCCGATCGCCCCGGCGGTTCTGGAGCGCGACCTGCGCGAGCGCATGCCGGAGGACGACACGATCCTGGCGGCCTGGACCGCCGTGTACCGCGATCCCGACCGCTATTTCGACCTCTACGAGCTGGCCGAGGAGCTCGTGGACGTCGAGGAGGCGTTCCGGCTGTGGCGCTACCGGCACGTCTCGACCGTCGAGCGCATCATCGGCTTCAAGCGCGGCACCGGCGGGACGGGCGGCGTGTCCTACCTGCGCAAGATGCTCGACGTGGTGCTGTTCCCGGAGCTATGGCGGCTCCGGACGGAGCTGTAGCGGGATGGCCGGGCACGACGCGGACTGGGCGGAGCGGGAATACAACCCGCGGCTCCTCGTGCCGGACGCGTCCCGGATCTACGAGGCATGGCCGGTGCGGGCCGAGGCGACGCGACGCCGCCACCCGCCTCTCCCGGAGGTCCGCTACGGCGACCACCCGCGCGAGGTGATGGACCTGTTCCGGCCCGCGCAGCCCCGCGGAACCGTGCTCTTCATCCATGGCGGCTACTGGCGCGCCTTCGCGAAGGCCGACTTCTCCTGGGTGGCGGACGGCTTCCTCGACCGGGGGCTCTCGGTCGCGATCCTCAACTACCCCCTGACACCCGACGTTCGGCTGGGCCGCATCGTGGACGCGACCCGAAGCGCCTTCGCGACCCTGTACCGCGACGTGCTGGGGCCGGAGGAGCGCTCGCCGATCGTGGTCACCGGTCATTCCGCGGGCGGCTATCTGGCCGCCCTGCACCTCGCGACCGCCTGGGAGGATCACGGCCTGCCGGCGGATCCGCTCGCCGGGGTCGTGCCGATCTCGGGCGTGTTCTCGCTCGCGCCGCTCATGGACACGACCATGAACGGCGCCATCGGGCTCGACCTCGCCCAGGCCGGCGAGCTCAGCCTGTTCGGCAAGCCGTGGCGCTCTCGCGCTCCGCTGGTGCTCGCCGTCGGGGGCGACGAATCGGCCGAGTTCCACCGGCAATCCGTGGACCTGGCCGCCGGCTGGGCAGAGCTGCGGCCGACCCTGGTGGACGTGCCCGGCCGCAACCACTTCGACGTCCTCGAGGGGTTGGTCGAGCCGGACGCCGAGCTGAACCGCACGATCCTGCGGATGATCGGCTGATGCGGCACCGGCCGCCCCCCCCCCGGCGCGGCGGCGGCGCAGACGTTAGCGAAGCGTTAGCCACATCGCTCGAATGAGCCGCGCTTTCCGCGAACATGCGGGCGGCCCTCCCGTTGTGCTTCGGGAAACCGGAGACGGGTCATGCTGGACAGCTTCGCACTGAAGACGATCGGTCGGCGGCTGAGGGCCGAAAACACGAACCGGCCGAAGGGTGGCATCCCCCGGCCGATCTGGACGCTGCTTCTCGCGCTCGAACAGGCCGAGCTCAAGGCTGGCCGGTCGGACACCGGACGCGCCGGCTGAGCGCCCTCCCGGCCCGCGATTGACCCGGGCCGACCGGAAAGGCAAAGCGGCGCTCCGATCGGTCGCGCCGTGTCATCCCCGAACCCATCCACGTTCACCTGGCAGGGCGCCCTCATCGGCGCCCGCATGATGATGCCGGTTCTGCCGGGGCTCGCGGTGTATGCGCTCGCCTTCGGGGCGGCCTCCAGCAATCGCGGACTGTCCCTCGCCGAGACCGCGGCCCTGAGCGGCATCGTGTTCGCGGGCGCATCCCAGATGGTGGCGCTCGAGATCTGGCGCGACAGCTGGACGCCGCTCACGCTGCTCACGGTCGCGGTCGTGACCGCCACCGTGAACGCACGCTTCCTCCTGATGGGCGCCGCCATCCAGCCCTGGCTGCGCGACCTCCACCCCGCCCGGAAGGCGATCGGCCTTTTCTTCATGGCGGACGCCACCTGGCTCGTATCCACGCGCTACGCGGAGGGAGGCGGGCGCGATCACGCCGTTCTGTTCGGCGCCGGAATCCTGAGCTGGATCGTCTGGGTGGCGGCCACCATCCCGGGCTACGTCGCCGGATCGCTCGTGGCCGAGCCGCGGCTCTACGCGCTGGACCTCGTGATGCCGGTGTTCTTCGCCTCCATGGCGGTTCCGCTCTGGCGCGGGATGCGGGTCTCTGGCGCGCCCTGGCTGGTCGCCGCCGTGGTCGCGCTCGCCGTCCAGGCTATCCTGCCCGGCTATGCCTTTATCGTGGCCGGAGCGCTCGCCGGCGCCCTCACGGGAGCGCTGCAGCGTGACCCCGGCTGAGGCAGGCGCCATCCCGTACGGGGCGGTGCTGGCGATCGCCGCCATGACGCTCGCCACCTATCTGTGCCGCTCCTCCGGGGTGGTGCTGATGAGCTGGGTGCGGATCACGCCCCGGGTCCAGCGGGCGCTCGCCGCCTTGCCCGGTTCGATCGTGGTCGCGACCGTGGTGCCGATCGCCGCGCGCTCGGGCCCGGACGGGATTCTCGGCATCCTGGTCGGCCTGGTCGTGATGCGGCTCGTGCGCAACGAACTGGCCGCGCTCTGCGCCGGACTCGCGGTGGCGGCCGCCGTCAGGGCTCTTGCCCCCCACGCTTGAGACGAAGCCGGATCCGGAAGGCGAGGCCGTCGCGGGTGTTCCGGTAGGCGTCCATGATCTGGTCGCGCGAGCCCTGCACGATGGTCGGGTCCGCCGTCGGCCAGTATTCGACCTCGCAGGCGATGGTCCGGGTCAGCTCGAGCGCCGCATGGTGCGCCTCGGGCGACAGGGACACGATCAGGTCGAAGTTGAGCCCCTCCCACTCTTCGAGCTCCGCCAGCGTGCGGGGCTTGTGCTTGGAGCCGTCGACGCCGATCTCGTCCAGCGCGGAAACCGCGAACGGGTCGCGCTCGCCGGTCCTGACCCCGGCCGACTGCACGTAGATCGACTTGCCGAAATAGTGCCGCGCCAGCGCCTCGGCCATGGGCGAACGCACGGAGTTCATGGCGCAGACGAACAGAACCGACTGAACCGCTTTGCTGCTGCCCGGAGGTCCTGCCACCGAGGTCGGCCCTAGCCCTTCCAGTGCAGCGCGTAGATCAGCGTGAACAGCCGGCGCGCGGTGTCGAAGTCGATCGAGACCTTGCCCTCGAGGCGCTGCACGAGCAACTCCGACGCCTCGTTGTGGAGACCGCGTCGGCCCATGTCGATCGCCTCGATCTGCGCCGGCGAGGCGCTGCGGATCGCCTTGTAATAGCTGTCGCAAACGAGCTGATAGTCTTTGATGACCCGCCGAAACGGCGTCAGCGACAGGTAATGCGTCATGCAGCCCGCGCCGTCCGCGGCCCTCACCTCGAAGGCGAGTTTCTTGTCTACGATCGCGAGGTGGAGCGAATAGGGCCCGTGCGGGTGGCCCGGGACCTCGAAGGTGTTGGCCTCCACGATGTCGTAGATCGCGATCGCACGCTCGTGCTCCTGGTCGGGGTTGCCCCGCCCGATCGAGGAATCGTCGAGCGTGACCGAGACCAGCCGCCTCGTGTTCGCCTCCTGGGTCACGGCACCGTCCTCACCCGTTCAGCCGGATCGCGACCGAGCGGGCATGGCCCTCGAGCCCTTCCGCGCGCGCGAGTGCGATGGCGGCCGGCCCGAGCACCCGCAGCGCGGCCGGATCGGCCCGCAGGATCGAGGTGCGCTTCATGAAGTCCAGCACGCCGAGCCCGGACGAGAACCGCGCGGATCGGGCGGTCGGCAGGACGTGGTTCGGTCCCGCCACGTAGTCGCCGAGCGCCTCCGGGGTATGGGAGCCGAGAAAGATCGAGCCGGCGTTGCGGACGCGGGCGGCGAGCGCGTCGGCGGCCTCCGCCTCGATCTCGAGATGCTCCGGGGCGATGCGGTCCACGAGCGGCAGCGCGCCTGGCAGGTCCGGCACCAGGATGACGGCCCCGAACTCGCGCCAGCTCGCCTCGGCGATGTCCCGGCGCGGCAGTGTCGCGAGCTGGCGCGCCACGGCCTGCACCACTTGGTCCGCGAGCCCGGCCGAATCCGTGATCAGGATGGATTGCGCGGCCGTGTCGTGCTCCGCCTGTGCCAGGAGATCGGCCGCGATCCAGTCCGGATTGGCGCTTCCGTCCGCCAGGACCAGCACCTCCGAGGGGCCGGCGATCATGTCGATGCCGACCTGGCCGAAGACCCGCCGCTTGGCGGCCGCCACATAGGCGTTGCCCGGACCGACGATCTTGGCGACGGGCGCGATCGAGGGCGTGCCGTAGGCCAGCGCCGCAACCGCCTGCGCGCCGCCGATCCGGTAGATCTCGTCGATCCCGGCGATGCGCGCGGCCGCCAGAACGAGCGGGTTCAGCTCGCCCTTCGGGGTCGGCACCACCATCACGATGCGGTCGACGCCCGCGACCTTGGCCGGCACCGCGTTCATGAGGACCGAGGACGGGTAGCTCGCCGTTCCGCCCGGCACGTAGAGCCCGACGGCCTCGATCGCAGTCCAGCGCCAGCCGAGCCGCACCCCGGCCGAATCCAGGGTGTCGTGGTCCGCGGGTTTCTGGGCGGCGTGAAAGGTCTCGATGCGGTCTCGTGCGAGGCGAAGCGCGTCGAGCGTCGGGCGGTCGACCTCCGCCATGGCGCGATCGATCTCGGCCGAGCCGACGCGGAGCCGGTCGGTCGTGAGCTGGTGCCCGTCCAGCCGCGAGGTCAGCTCGATGAGCGCGTCGTCGCCCCGCGCCCGGACATCCGCGATGATGGCCGCAACCGCCTGGTCCACATCCTCCGAAACCTCGCGCTTCGCCGCCAGAAGCGTTGCGAAATCATGCTCGAAGCCGGGATGGGCGGCGTCCAGCCGCCGCGGCATCAGGCGCTCTCCAGGTCGTGGATGGGCCGTCGCTTCGCAGCCCAGACCGGGCCGAGGTCCTTCAAGGAGGCCTCGAGCCAATCGACCTCGAGCTGGAGGCAGGCGCCCCCGGCGAAAACGAGCCGGATCCTGCCGGCGGGCGGATCGCCGGGCTCGAAGGTCACCGCCAGGAGGTTGAGCACGTCGTCCGGCCGTGCGCGGTCGATGCCGCGCGTCCGGACCGCCTGGACACCCTCGAAATGCAGGCCCGCGAGCCGGCGCCGCGGCTGCTTGCCGGACGCCTCCCAGTCGAACCGCCGCAGCACGAGCGCGAACCGGTGGGCGGCCGGCAGAAAGGCGATGTCGCCGACCCGGATCACGGCATCCTGGAGGTGCGCGGAAACGACCGCGAGATCCTCCGCGTCGAAGACGGCGAGCTTGAGAGGCTCCATGGCGAGGTCCGGGCGTGGCAGCTGTCGACGCCGCAGATAGCGATGGGCCCAGGGAGCCGCAACCTCCGCAACCGCAACCCTGTCGCTCGGCTCTCGTTCATCTGCGGCATGCGACGACGCTTCAACCTGGGCCGTAGCCCCCCGAAGGACACGTGATGCGACGGACAATTCTGCTCTCGAGCCTCGCGCTCGCGCTGCTCGCCGGGTCCCCGGCCTCCGCCCAGTACGGCGGCGGATACGGCGGCTTCGACGGGCGCCCCGATTACAGCGGCCCGCCCTCCTCCGGCTGGCGCGGCGCCCCACGCGAGGATCGCTACGACAGGCACGACCGCCACGAGCGGTTCGACCGCCACAGGTATGAGCGCCAGGGCCGCTACGACGCCGACGAGCGCCGCGGCCGCTACGGGTACGACAGGCGCTACGGCTACGACCACCGCCGCGGGCCGCGCGGCGTGTGCGTCACGTCGCGGGGCGCCTGCCCGGCCGGGCCTCGTCCCCCGGGCGCGAGCTGCGGCTGCGAAATACCGGGCTTCGGCGTGAAGCGCGGGATCGTGCAGTAAGCCCGGGAGCGTCGCCGCGGCGACGCTCAGGCGCTGATCCGCTCGATCCTGGCGCCGCAGCGCCCGAGCTTCGCCTCGAGCGCCTCGAAGCCGCGATCGAGGTGGTAGACCCGGTGGATCTCCGTTTCCCCTTCGGCCGCCAGGCCGGCGATCACCAGGGACACGGAGGCGCGCAGGTCGGTTGCCATGACGGGCGCGCCCTTCAGGCGCTCGACGCCCTGGACGATGGCCGCGTCGCCGTCGAGCCGGATCTGGGCCCCGAGCCGGGCCAGCTCCTGGACGTGCATGAAGCGGTTCTCGAAGATGGTCTCGCGGATGCGCGAGGTCCCCTCCGCCCGCGTCATCAGGGCCATGAACTGGGCCTGCAGGTCTGTCGGGAACCCCGGGAACGGGTCGGTGGTGACGTCCACCGAGCGCAGGCCCGTTCCGTTGCGGTGGACCCGGATGCCGTCGTTCACGGCCGACACCTCGACGCCTACCTGGGACAGCACGTCGAGCGCGTTCTGGAGGAATTCGGGGCGGGTGTTCTCGAGCGTGACGTCGCCGCCCGTCATGGCGACCGCCATGGCATAGGTGCCGGTCTCGATGCGGTCCGGCATCACCGTGTGCGTCGTGCCGTGGAGGCGCGCCACGCCGTCGATCACGATACGCGAGGTGCCGGCCCCGGTGATCTTCGCGCCCATCTTGATCAGGCACTCCGCGAGATCGACGATCTCCGGCTCCCGGGCGGCGTTCTCGACAACCGTCGTGCCGTCGGCGAGCGTCGCCGCCATCAGGGCGACGTGCGTGCCCGACACGGTCACCTTCGGGAACGCGATCTCGGCGCCCTTCAGGCCCTTGGGGGCCCTGGCCACCACGTAGCCGCCCTCGATCTCGATCCGGACGCCCATCCGCTCGAGCGCGAACAGGAGCAGGTCCACCGGCCGGGTGCCGATGGCGCACCCGCCCGGCATGGACACGCAGGCCTCGCCGAAGCGCGCGATCAGGGGCGCGATGACCCAGAAGCTGGCGCGCATCCTCGAGACGAGGTCGTAGGGCGCGCAGGTGTCGATCACCGACGAGGCGTCGAGCCGGATCGTCTGGCCGGTTTCGCTCGTCTGGCCGGGCCGCTTGCCCGTGATGGTGTGGTCGATGCCGTGATTGCCCAGGATGCGCAGCAACTGGTTCACGTCCGCCAGCCGAGGAACGTTGCGCAGCTCCAGCGTGTCGCCCGTCAGCAGGCTCGCGATCATCAGCGGCAGCGCCGCATTCTTCGCACCCGAAATGGGAATGACGCCGTTGAGCGGCGCTCCTCCCGTGATCTTGATCCGATCCATTGTGGCCCTTTCCGGCCTAAGCCGATTCAGGCGACTCTATCGGAGCTTCGCGAATCTCCGAAGCGGCCCCCTCCGTCGCCTCGTCGCGCCCGGGAGTTGCGGCCCCGGAAGGCGCACCGGCGCGCGCCTGAGCCTTGCGTCGCTTGAGATTGTCGCGGAGGGCCGCCTTCAGCCGGTCGGAGCGAGCCTGGTTCATCGCGGCCTTCCCCGAAAGCCCCGACCCGGCCGGCATGGTGCTGCGAGAGAGGATTGAACTCTCGACCTCTCCATTACCAATGGAGTGCTCTACCACTGAGCTACCGCAGCGATCCGCCTGAGGCGCCGGGCGGTGAATAGATTAAGCTCCGCGAGCGTGCAACCGACCGGACGCACCCGCGACGGCCTTTCCCCCCGGATCATCGTTCCTCCTCCTCCGCCCACGGCCGGAACCGTGGCCGTTCGGCCACGTTGGCGGGTGATCAAGGGAGGAACATCGGAATGAAGTCGCTCAATCTCGCCCTGGCCGCGGCCATGGCACTCGGTTCGGTCGCGCTGACCCAGGCGCCGGCCGTGGCCCAAAGCCTTCAGGTCGGCCCCGGCGGCGTCGGCGTGGACCTGCGACCGCCGGGCGAGCGCCGGCTCGACCGCGAACGTGAGCGGGCCATGCGGGAACGCGAGATGGACCGGCGGGACGACCGCAGCATGCGCAGGGCGCGGCGCGACGACGACCGCGGCTGCCGCGAGGTGACCGTGCGGGAGCGCGGCCCCCGCGGCGAGATGGTGACCCGCCGCACGCGCGATTGCCGCTGACCGGCCGCACGGGAAGTTCTGGGGCGCCGCGTTTGCTCGGAGCGCGGCGCCCTCATCCGGAGAGAACTCGTCTATGCTGACGCCGACGGGCCGACCGGACTGCCGGAAACTTCACAAGCTTAATCTTTCGTAACTTTTTCGCTTGCAATCGCTTTCGGGCCGTCTATGTTGCACCTGCTAGATGCAGGCGAACCGGGGGGTTTTCATGGCCTTCAAGCATACATTCCTTGCCGTCGCCGCGCTGTCTGGCGCGCTCCTCGCATCCCCGGCCTTCGCCAACGGCGGCAGTGGCGGAAAGGGTGGCTACGGCAGCAGCAACGGCGGCTTCATGTGCGGCGGCAAGGACGGCAATGGCTGTTCGGTGAGCCCCGTCACCAAGAGCGCCTGCCTCAAGGATCTTCGGGGCGACACGAAGGAGCTCAAGTGCGATCTCGTGGATCTGATCGTCGACATCCTGAACGGCAAGAACCCGAAGTCGATCTACTATGACATCAAGGAGATCAAGCAGGACCTCGCCGAGATCGCCTTCGATCTCGATGTCCTGAAGGGCCTCAAGAAGAAGTAGGCAGGACGTCGCCTTCGCAGGCGCCGCTTGCCTCTCCCCGGTTTCGAGCGCGCGTCCTTCGGGGCGCGCGCTTTTTCTTTTCGCGCTTCGCCTTCATGCAATCGCCAGGACCGCTCGGGTAGAACAGAGCCGACGCGAGCACGCGGGCGGTTTCCGAACCTGTCCGGGCCGATGCCCCGCGGCGGCATCAGGGGGCCGCCGGAGCTGGACCCTTTGACATGGCCGACGGGGCGCAACTGTGTGCGGCTCGTGCCGCCGTGAGCATCGTCCAGGCTGCGGCACGCCCGGCCACCACGTGGCGGCCACCGCCCGGCTGCCTGCCGGGCTTCACCCCTGCGCCTCGGCGGGGCTGGCGCCCGGAGGCATTCCGCCCGCGGCCTGCCGCATCGGCCGCCTTCCGGTCCGGGCATGCTGGCGGGAGGCATCCCGCTCGGCTGCTTGCCGCCCTTGCGGCTGGCCCTCGGCCGGGATGCCGACCGGCGGAGTGCCCCCCATGGGCCGGCTACGCGACCGTCGCGCCGTCGACGGCAGCGCCCGGATCCGCAGGCGCTAGCCTGGCCGGCCGTAGCCTCCGGCCGTGGGGGTCCGGATGATGATGGCGTCGCCGGGCTCCATGACGGTCTGGTCGCAGCCGCCCAACGGCTCTGTGGCGCCGCCCGCGCGGCGGGCCCGGTTCAGGCCCACCTGCCCCGGCTCGCCGCCATCCGCCCCAAAGGGCGGCACGCGCCGGTGGCTGGTCAGCAAGGCGAGGTCCATGCGCTCGCGGAACCGGATGGTCCGCTCCGTGCCGTCGCCCGCATGCCACCTTCCCGGTCCGCCGGATCCGGCCCGGACGTGAAAGTCCTCGAGCACGACCGGGTAGCGGAACTCGAGCACCTCCGGATCGGTGAGGCGTGAGTTCGTCATGTGGGTGTGGACGGCGTCGGTGCCGTGGAAGCCGGGCCCCGCGGGCGAGCCCGAGCAGATGGTCTCGTAATACTGGTAGGTGTCGTTGCCGAAGGTCAGGTTGTTCATCGTGCCCTGGGCGGCCGCCATCGCGCCGAGCGCGCCGAACAGGCAGTTCGTGACGCCCTGGCTCACCTCGACGTTCCCGGCCACCACGGCCGCCGGATAGCGGGGCGACAGCATGGAGCCTTCCGGCACCACGATCCTGATCGGCCGCAGGCACCCCGCATTCATCGGGATGCGGCCTTCCACCATGACGCGGAAGACATACAGCACGGCCGCCCGGGTCACAGGCGCAGGGGCGTTGTAGTTGTCCGCCCGCTGCGCGGAGGTGCCGGTGAAGTCCACGATCGCCTCGCGGCGCGCCCGGTCCACCGTGATCTTCACCCGCACCACGCAGCCCTGGTCGAACTCGTAGTCGAAGCCGCATTCGTCCGGCAGCGAATCGAGGACGCGGCGCACGGATTCGGCGGCGTTGTCCTGGACGTGGCCCATATAGGCCTCGACCACGTCGAGCCCGAAATGCGCCACCATGCGCTTCAGCTCGGCCACGCCGCGCTCGTTGGCGGCGATCTGGGCCTTCAGGTCGCCGATGTTCTGCACAGGGTTGCGGGCCGGGTACTTGGCGCCGGTGAGAAGCTCGCGGAGCTCGTCCTCGCGAAAGCGGCCACGATCGACGAGCTTGAAGTTGTCGATGTAGACGCCTTCCTCGTCGATATGCGTGGCGCGCGGCGACATGGAGCCCGGGCTGACACCGCCGACATCGGCATGGTGGCCGCGCGAGGCGACGTAGAAGAGGATCCGCTCGCCCGCATCGTCGAACACGGGGGTCACGACGGTGATGTCCGGCAGGTGCGTGCCGCCGTTATACGGCGCGTTGATCGCATAGACGTCGCCCGGCCGGATCGACGGCCCGTGCGCCCGGATCACGCTCTCGACCGACTTGTCCATCGAGCCAAGATGAACCGGCATGTGCGGCGCGTTGGCGACGAGCTGCGCCTGTGCGTCGAACACCGCGCAGGAGAAGTCGAGTCGCTCCTTGATGTTCACCGAATAGGCGGTGTTCTGGAGCGTGAGGCCCATCTCCTCGGCGATCGACATGAAGAGGTTGTTGAACACCTCGAGCATGACGGGATCGGCCGCGGTGCCGAGCGCGGAGGCGGAGCGCAGCGGCTCGACGCGCGCCAGGATCACGTGATCCTTGGCCGTCACCTCCGCCGCCCAGCCCGGCTCGATCACGATCGTCTGGTGCGGCTCGATCAGCAGCGCCGGCCCGGCCATGCGGGCGCCGGGCCCGATCGCCTCGCGGCGATAGACCGGCGCCTCGCGCCATTCCCCGCCGGAGAAGAAGCGGGTCCCGCCCGAGGGTTCGGCCGCGCCCCCGGGAGCCTTGTCCGGCTCCGCGGCGGCGCTGCCGCCCCCGACGGCCTCCGCCGAGGCCGCCTCGATCGTCAGAACCTTGGTTTCGTCGATGAAGCCGAAGCGGGCACGATGCGCCGCCTCGAAACTGCCGATCATCTCGCTCGGAGACCCGAAGGGCACCACGAGCGAGGTGTCGGTCCCGGCATAGCGGATGTGGACCCGGCGATGCACCGCGATGTCGGCTTCCGGCACCCCCTGCCCTTCGACCTCGGCGGCGACCTCGCGCGCGAGATCGTCCAGGATCGCGGCCGTGCGCTCCAGCCCCGAAGCGTCGAGGCCGGCCTCGACCGTACGCTGGCGCGTCGCCCGGATATCCGCGAGCCCCATCCCGTAGGCGGACAGCAGCCCCGAGAACGGATGGATCAGGATGGTCTTCATGCCGAGCGCATCGGCGACCAGACAGGCATGCTGCCCGCCGGCACCCCCGAAGCAGTTCAGCGCATAGCGCGTGACGTCGTAGCCGCGCTGAACGGAGATCTTCTTGATGGCGCTCGCCATGTTCTCGACCGCGATGCGGATGAACCCATCCGCCACGGCCTCCGGCGTGCGTCCGTCGCCGATCTCGGCCGAGAAGGCCGCGAAGCCGGCCTGAACGGAGGCGAGGTCGAGCGGCTCGTCCCCGCCGGGGCCGAAGATCCTCGGGAAGGTGGCGGGCGAGAGCTTGCCCACCATGACGTTGGCGTCCGTCACGGCGAGCGGCCCGCCGCGGCGGTAGCAGCGCGGGCCGGGATCGGCCCCGGCCGAATCCGGCCCGACGGTGAAGCGGCGGCCGTCGAAATGCAGGATCGAGCCGCCGCCCGCCGCGACCGTGTGGATCAGCATCATCGGCGCCCGCATGCGCACGCCCGCGACCTCCGTCTCGAAGGCGCGCTCGTATTCGCCGTCGAAATGGGACACGTCCGTCGAGGTGCCGCCCATGTCGAAGCCGATGACCCGCGCCAGCCCGGCGATACCGGCCGTTTCGACGCAGCCGACGACGCCGCCGGCCGGGCCGGACAGGATGGCGTCGCGGCCCTGGAACAGGCGAGCGTCGGTCAGGCCGCCGGCCGAGGTCATGAACATGAGACGGGCGCCCGACCCGTCGTGCGACAGCTCGCCCGCGACCTGGTCGACGTAGCGCTTCAGGATCGGCGACAGGTAGGCGTCGACCACCGTGGTATCGCCGCGGCCGACGAGCTTCATCAGCGGCGAGACCTCGTGGCTGACCGAGACCTGCGGGAAGCCGATCTCGCGCGCGAGCGCCGCGACCTGCCGCTCGTGCTCCGGAGACCGGTAGGCGTGCATGAACACGATCGCGCAGGCCCGGATGCCGGACGCATAGGCGTCCGCGAGATCGCGCCGTGCGGCCTCGAGATCGGGTGCGAGCTCGACCGTGCCGTCGGCCAGCACACGCTCGGCCACCTCGACCACGCGCTCGTAGAGCTGCTCCGGCTTGACGATGCGCTTGGCGAAGATGTCCGGCCGCGCCTGGTAGCCGATGCGCAGCGCGTCCCGGAAGCCGCGCGTGATCACGAGGAGGGTGCGCTCGCCCTTGCGCTCGAGCAGCGCGTTCGTGGCGACGGTCGTGCCCATCTTCACGGCCGCGATCCGCTCGGACGGGATCGGCGCGCCCGGCGCGAGACCCAGCAGATCGCGGATGCCCTGGATGGCGGCGTCGCGGTAGAGCCCGGGATTCTCGGACAGGAGCTTGTGGGCGACGATGCCGCCATCGGGCCGCCGCGCCACGATGTCCGTGAAGGTGCCGCCGCGGTCGATCCAGAAATCCCAGCGGCTCTCGTCCACGCCAGCACCCATCAGCGACTCGCTCCTCGGCCGTCACCGGCCATCGTTCCCCGACCGCTCCCGCCGCGTCGCTCCGGTCGCGCGGGTCCGCTAACCGGCCCCCACGCCCCGCACGGGCCGTACCAACGCGCCGGCCCGAAGCCACGCGGGCCCCGCGCGGCCTCGGCGGGCGATCCTGCGAGGCCCGCCTTCTGGCATGCGCTGCGGCGGGGCACCACAGGGCCGCGTGCGAGTCGTTTGACACCCGCATGGCCCGCATGATGCATGATCGCGGGATCAGCGGGAGCAGCATCATGACGGCGCGTTGGGTTGCAGGGTGGGCATTCGGGTGCGCGATGGCTCTGGCCGGCGGCGCCCATGCGCAGGAGACGAAGGTCTCGATCGGCATCTCGGGCTGGACCGGCTTCGCGCCCCTGACCCTCGCCAGGGAGGCCGGCCTGTTCAGGAAGCACGGCCTCGACGTCACCATCAAGAAGATCCCGCAGGCCTCGCGCCACCTTGCCATCGCGTCGGGCGACATCCAGTGCGCCGCGACGACGGTCGAGACCTGGGTGGTCTGGAACGCGGCCGGCATCGCCACGAAGCAGATCTTCCAGCTCGACAAGAGCTACGGCGCGGACGGCATGGTGGTCCGGTCCGCAACCGCCTCCATCAAGGACCTGAAGGGCAAGACCGTCGCGGCCTCCCCGCCCGGCACCTCGCCGCATTTCGTCCTGGCCTGGATGCTGAAGCAGAACGGCCTGTCGCTGAAGGACGTGACGATCGTCAACATGGAGCCGGGCCCGGCCGCGCAGGCCTTCATCGCCGGCCAGAACGACGCCGCCATGACCTACGAGCCCTACCTGTCCTCCGTCCGGGCCAAGCCCGAGGCCGGCAAGATCATCGCGACCACGCTCGATTACCCGGTCGTGATGGATACGGTCGGCTGCACGCCGGCCTTCCTCGACGCCAATCCGAAGGCCGCCAAGGCCATGGCGGACAGCTATTTCGAGGCGCTCGACATGATCGCCAAGGACCCGGCCAAGAGCTACGAGATCATGGGCGCCGACGTGAAACAGACCGGCGAAGCGTTTGGCGCCTCCGCCAAGTTCCTGCGCTGGCAGGACAGGGCCGCGAACAAGGCCTTCTTCGCCGGCGAGCATGCGAAGTTCTCGAAGGAGGCCGCCGACCTGCTGCTCGAGGCGGGCGTGATCAAGCAGATCCCGGACCTGACGAAGCTCGCGGATACGCAATTCATCCAGTAGCGTCGGGCGTCGCGGCCGGGCTTGTCACCGGCCGCCTCGTTTCGCACAGGAAGGCCTCCTTCGGATCGGCACGGCGCGGGCGAGCCCCGCCAGAACAAGCTCAAGACCGCGATGCGTCCTCTCGAACCGGTGTCCCAGAGCGCACGTGTCGTGCTGGGCCTCGCCTTCTTCGCCCTGTTCGTCGCCGCCTGGGCGGTCGCCACGCTCGGCGGCTTCGTGTCGGCGACCTTCCTGGCCGATCCGGTCACCATGCTGAAGGACGGCTGGCTGCTCCTGACTCGGTTCGGCTTTCTCCACGACATCGGCGTGACCGTGTGGCGGGTGGTCGGCGGCTTCGCGCTTGCCGCCCTCGTCGCCGTGCCGGTCGGCATCGTGATGGGGGCCTACAAGCCGGTCGAGGCGTTGCTCGAGCCCTTCGTGTCCTTCGCCCGCTACCTGCCGGCCTCGGCTTTCGTGCCGCTTCTCATCCTCTGGGCCGGCATCGGCGAGTTGCAGAAGCTCCTCGTCATCTTCATCGGCTCGGTGTTCCAGCTCGTGCTGATGGTGGCGGTCGCGGTCGGCTCGACGCGGCGCGACCTCGTCGAGGCGGCCTACACGCTCGGCTCGAACGAGCGCTCCGTGGTGCGGCGCGTGCTGCTGCCGGCGAACGCGCCCGACATCGCCGAGATCCTGCGGCTCGTGCTCGGCTGGGCCTGGACCTACGTGATCGTGGCCGAGCTGATCGGCTCCTCGTCCGGCATCGGCCACATGATCATCGACTCGCAGTCGCTGCTCGCGACCGGGCAGATGATCTTCGGCATCATCGTTATCGGGCTGATCGGCCTCGTATCGGACTTCGCGTTCAAGGCCGGCAACCGGGCGCTGTTCCCGTGGCGGCTTGCGTGAGCGCGAAGCTCCTCGTCGAGAACGTCTCGCGCGTGTTCCCGGGCGTGCGTGGCGGCGAACCCGTGACCGCGCTGCAGCCGACCCACCTCACCGTGGGGGAGAACGACTTCATCACGCTGCTCGGCCCGTCCGGCTGCGGGAAATCGACCCTGCTTCGCATCGTGGCCGGGCTCGATCGCCCGACCACCGGGCGCGTGCTGCTGGACGGCCGCGAGGTTGCCGGACCGGGGCCGGAACGCGGCATGGTGTTCCAGTCCTACACGCTGTTCCCCTGGCTCACCGTCGCCCAGAACATCGCCTACGGGCTGGTCGAGCGCGGCGTGCCGGAGGCGCAGCGCCGCGAGACCGTCGCGCATTACCTCGACCGCATGGGCCTGTCGGGTTTCGCCGAGCACTGGCCGAAGCAGCTCTCGGGCGGCATGCAGCAGCGCGTCGCCATCGCCCGCGCGCTCGCCAACGATCCGGCGATCCTGCTGCTGGACGAGCCCTTCGGCGCGCTCGACAACCAGACCCGCGCGCTGATGCAGGAGCTGCTGCTCAGCATCTGGGAGCGCGACCGCAAGACGGTGCTGTTCGTGACGCACGACATCGAGGAGGCGATCTTTCTCGCCTCCCGGGTGCTGGTGATGACGGCACGGCCCGGCCGCATCAAGGCGGAGGTGCCCGTGGACCTGCCCCACCCGCGCGGCTACCGGATGAAGACCTCGCCCGAGTTCACCGCCCTGAAGGCGAGGCTGACCGAGGAGATCCGGGCCGAGGCGGTTCTTGCCGCCGCGGAGCATTAGCGGTTCGCGGACGAACGCACCGCTCGTCCCGGGCCGGCGCTCAGCCGAACCTGATCTCGAGGTGCTTCTCGGTCTGGTCCACCACGTGGCACGACCGCACGAGCTGGTCGGCGTCGATCACGAGGTCGAAGTTCTTCGGGATGCCGGCCGCCGTGAACACGTCGATCCCGGCCCCGGTCTCGGACAGCGAGCGGACCGTGCAGTCGATGCTCGAATGGCCGCTGTTGAAGCTGATGCGCCCCGCCTTGAGCACGCGCCGCCGCACCGTCGCCCGCTCCGGCTCGACCGGCCGCAACGCCACGGAGCGGTTGCGGCCTTCGGCCTTGGCGGAATAGAGGGCGCTGTCGGCCCGCGCCAGCAGCGCCTCGAAATCGCGCAGGCTCTTGTCGAGGGCCGCGAGCCCGAAGCTCGCCGTGACGCGCCAGGTCGTTTCGCCGATCTGCCATTCCTGCCTGGCCACGGCCTCGCGCAGCTTCTCCGCCACGTCGAGCGCGGCCTTCCGGCCGGTATGCGGCAGGATGATGCCGAACTCCTCGCCGCCGATCCGGCCCAGCAGGTCGGTCGTCCGCAGCAGCTCCCGGCAGGTCGATACCGAATCCTTCAGGACGGTGTCGCCGAAGCCGTGGCCGAACGTGTCGTTGACGCTCTTGAAGTGATCGAGGTCGAACACGACGCAGGTCAGGTCGTGCCCGTGCCGCAGCGCGAGCCCGACCGCACGGCCGGCCTCGTCCCGGAAGGCCCGGCGCGACAGCGCTCCCGTGAGGCAGTCGGTCGTCGCTAGGCGGCGCAGCTCGAGCTCGTTGACCGCGAAATGCGCGAGATCCTGCAGCACGCCGATCTGCTCGGCGGTGAACGCGCGCGGCTTGTCGTCCATGGCGCAGAGCGTTCCGATCGCGTGCCCGTCCGGCGTGCGCAGCGGAATGCCGGCATAGGCGCGGATAAACGGCGCCCCGGTCACGAGCGGGTCGTTCGCGAAATGGGGGTCGGAGAGGGTGTCCGGGACGACGA
>JAQGJJ010000064.1 GCA_028290695.1 Enterovirga sp.
GTGCCGCTGCTGTTTCTCCAGAACATCTCCGGCTTCATGGTCGGGCGGGACTACGAGGCCGGCGGCATCGCCAAGAACGGCGCCAAGCTCGTCACCGCCGTGTCGACCGCGCGCGTGCCCAAGCTGACGCTGGTGGTCGGCGGCTCCTACGGGGCCGGCAATTACGGCATGTGCGGCCGGGCCTATTCGCCCCGCTTCATGTTCACCTGGCCGAACGCCCGCGTGGCGCTGATGGGCTCCGAGCAGGCGGCCTCCGTCCTGGCGACGGTGCGGCGCGACAACATCGAGGCCGGCGGCGGCAGCTGGAGCGCGGAGGACGAGGAGAGCTTCAAGGCGCCCATCCGGGACCAGTTCGACCGCGAGTCGAACCCGTACTTCGCCACCGCCCGTCTGTGGGACGACGGCATCATCCTGCCGTCCGAAACGCGGCGCGTGCTGTCGCTGGCGCTCTCGGCTACGCTGAACGCGCCGGTGCCGGAGACGAAGTTCGGCGTGTTCCGGATGTGAGGTCGCCGTCCGATAGCCCGACATAGCCGGCAAGGCGGGTCGGTGTCGGCCGTGACCGACCGTTTTCCGAGAACGATCTCGTTGATCCGGCGAGGAGGCACGCCGATCGCTCACGCGAGGCCGCTCTGCGAGACATCCGTTGATCCGGATCGAGTGCTGCCCTGCTCTGTCGGCTTTCACGCCCGGCCTGGTTGCACCATGCGCTCGTCCCCGTAACGCGCCGCACGCTCCCGCAACCCCGCGCGAGCGAGCCCGTTATCCGGCCATGACCTCCTGGTGGCGCTCGTCTTCCGGCGTGAACTGGCGCGCGGCGGCCCTGCTCGGGCTCGTCAGCTCCACCTTCTCCACCGTCGTCAGCCAGCTCACGGCGGCCCGCATCGGGCGCGATGCGCTCGTCGACTGGATGGCCGTCGCGACCATCCCGTTCGGCGACCGGATGGTGTCCATCGAGCCGAGCTGGTCGGCGATCGCCGGCGGCATCGCGTTCCACCAATGGGCGGATTTCTCCTGGGAGCTGTTCTTCTTCGGGGTGCTCGGCCGCTGGACGGCACGGCTCGGGCCGTGGGCGCTCCTGGCGATCGCGATCCCTTGGGCCGTGCTGACCTCGGCGACCGAATGGTTCGTGTTCGTGCCGCTGGTTCCGTTCTGGCAGCCGCTGTTCACGCTCGAGCAGCCCTACTGGATCGGGCTCCTGGTGCATCTGACCTCGGCCTCGATGTATCCGCTCTTTCCCTATGTCCGGGACTGGATGGCGGGCGATCTGCCGTCGCGCCACCGGCGTTTCGCGGCCATCTGGAGCGGCATGGCGGCGGCGGGCGTGCTCGGGCTGTGCGTCCTCGGGATCCTGGCTTCGCTCAACCGCGAGCTGCCCTGGACCGGAACCGACGAGGCTTACGATCGCGGCTTCATGCGCCGCATGATAAGCCACCACGCCCAAGGCATCGAGGTGGCGCGGCTCGGGGCCGAGCGGGCCGCCGATCCGCACCTGAGGGTCGTGTCGCGCCTGATGGCGGCGGCGCAGCTCGGCGAGAACCGGATCTTCGAGCAATGGTGGCGCAGCTGGTTCGACGTCCCGGTCGAGATCTGCTCGCCGGAGGAGCGCGCCGCCATGCCGGGCATGCTCGGCTCCGCGGAGATCGAGGACCTGCGGCGGCAGGCCGGCCCCGCCTTCGACGCGGCCTTCGTGCGGCTGATGTCCCGGCACCACGCGGGTGCCGTGCAGATGGCGGACGAGGCGCTGCGTCGGGCGGGCGACCTCCGGCTGCGGCTGATGTCGCACGCCATCCGGCACGGGCAGCGCGGGGAGGTGCAACTGATGCGCGGCACACGGGGCGTCCCCGCCGTGCGGGCCGCCGTCGCGGCGCTCACCGCGCCCTTCGGGGCCCATCCGAGCGACCGGCCGGACTGAAGCGGGCCGGCCCGCCCGCCGCCCCGGCGGCGGGCCGCATGTGATCGCTTTGCCACACCCGGAAAACATCCCGGTCACGCCGCGGATCGTGCCCAGCTTCGCCGCGATCCCGCCATAAACCGGGATCAACCGATCACACCGAGAAGTTGAAGCCCCCCAACGGTTTAGAGCGTCTTTGAGACGGGCTCGAAAGGCTGCGGTCGCAGCCTTGCGTTCCCCTCGCGAGCCTCGCAGCGCCGTCGCGCGGGTGCCAGTGACCAGCCCATCAGGGGCGGAGCGAGCGGTAGCGAGACGGGGATGGATGCGCGTTTGATCGACAAGTCGAGACTGCCGAGCCGTTACGTGACGGAAGGGCCGGCGCGGGCGCCGCACCGCTCGTACCTGTACGCGATGGGCCTGACCAAGGAGCAGATCCACCAGCCGCTGATCGGCGTCGCGAGCTGCTGGAACGAGGCGGCACCCTGCAACATCTCGCTCATGCGGCAGGCCCAGGCCGTCAAGAAGGGCGTCGCCTCCGCGGGCGGCACGCCGCGCGAGTTCTGCACCATCACGGTCACGGACGGCATCGCCATGGGGCATGCCGGCATGCGGGCCTCCCTGCCGTCGCGCGAGGTCATCGCCGATTCCGTCGAGCTCACCATGCGGGGCCACGCCTATGACGCGCTGGTCGGCCTCGCCGGCTGCGACAAGTCCCTGCCCGGAATGATGATGGCGATGGTGCGCCTGAACGTGCCGGCGATCTTCATCTATGGCGGCTCCATCCTGCCCGGCTCCTTCCGGGGCCGGCAGGTCACCGTGCAGGACATGTTCGAGGCCGTCGGCCAGCATTCGGTCGGCGCCATGTCGGACGAGGACCTGGACGAAATCGAGCAGGTCGCGTGCCCGTCGGCCGGCGCCTGCGGCGCGCAGTTCACCGCCAACACCATGGCGACCGTGTCCGAGGCGATCGGCCTCGCGCTGCCCTATTCGGCCGGCGCGCCCGCTCCCTACGAGATCCGCGACCGGTTCTGCGCCAGCGCCGGCGAGATGATCATGCAGCTCGTGGCCAAGAACATCCGCCCGCGCGACATCGTCACCTTGAAGGCGCTCGAGAACGCCGCGACCGTGGTGGCCGCCTCCGGCGGCTCCACCAACGCCGCGCTGCACCTGCCGGCCATCGCGCATGAATGCGGCATCAAGTTCGACCTCTTCGACGTGGCCGAGATATTCAAGAAGACCCCCTACATCGCCGACCTGAAGCCGGGCGGCCGCTACGTGGCGAAGGACATGTTCGAGGCGGGCGGCATCCCGCTCCTCATGAAGACGCTGCTGGACGCCGGCTACCTGCACGGCGATTGCCTGACCGTGACCGGCCGCACCATCGCCGAGAACATGGACAAGGTGGCCTGGAACCCGGACCAGGACGTGGTGCGTCCGGCCACCAACCCGATCACCGCGACGGGCGGCGTCGTCGGGCTGCGGGGCAACCTCGCGCCGGAGGGCGCCATCGTGAAGGTCGCCGGCATGGCGGCCGAGAAGCAGACGTTCACGGGCCCGGCCCGCTGCTTCGACACCGAGGAGGCCTGCTTCGAGGCCGTGACCAAGCGCACGTACAAGGAGGGCGAGGTCCTGGTCATCCGCTACGAGGGGCCGCGCGGCGGTCCGGGCATGCGCGAGATGCTGTCCACCACGGCCGCGCTCTACGGCCAGGGCATGGGCGACAAGGTCGCGCTGATCACGGACGGGCGCTTCTCGGGCGCGACGCGCGGCTTCTGCATCGGCCATGTCGGGCCGGAGGCGGCGGTCGGCGGCCCGATCGCGCTGCTGCGGGACGGCGACATCATCGCGATCGACGCCGTGAACGGCACGATCGAGGTCCAGCTTTCCGACGAGGAGCTCGCCCGCCGCCGCGCCGCCTGGGTGATGCCCGAGCGGCCGGCCCTGTCGGGCTACCTCTGGAAATACGCGCAGGGCGTCGGCTCGGCGCTGAACGGCGCCGTCACCCATCCGGGCGGCGGTGTGGAAACCACGACTTATGCGGACGTGTAGGATGTCCCTTGCGGCGGGCCTCGTGCTCGCCCTGCTCGGGGGCGTGCCCGGGTTCGCGAGCGACGCACCGTCGTCGCTCGGGGCCCGGCCGTCGCCCGAGGCGCGTGGCGCCGGCGAGGGCTACGCGTCCGTCAAGGACGCGATCCGGGCCGGCGTGCGCAACTACAACGCCGGCGACAAGGTCGCGGCCGTGCGGGCGCTCGAATACGCGGCGGAGCAGGGCCATCCGGTCGCGTGCTGGAAGCTCGGCCGCATGTATGCGGAGGGCGACGGCGTTCCGCGCGACGACCAGAAGGCGTTCGAGTACTATTCCCGCATCGCGGACGAGAACGCCGACGAGGCGCCCGATTCCCCGCGCGCCGGCGTGGTCGCCAGCGCCTTCGTGGCGCTGGGCAGCTACTTCCAGGACGGCATCAAGGCCGCCTCCATCCCGCCGAACCCGGAGCGGGCGGCGGAGATGTACTCCTATGCGGCCGCCTATTTCGGCGACTCGACCGCCCAATACAATCTCGGCCGGCTCTATCTCGCCGGGCGCGGCGTCGAGCGCGACGAGCGCCAGGCCGCGCGCTGGCTGAACCTCGCCGCCGAGAAGGGGCTGCCGAGCGCCCAGGCGCTGCTCGGGCGCATGCTGCTCGAAGGGCAGGGCGTGCCGCGCGAACGCGCCCGCGGCCTGATGTGGCTGATCCTGGCCAAGCAGGCCGCCGATCCGAAGCACGATTCCTGGGTCTTCGCCGTGCATGCCGACGCGCTGGAACAGGCGAGCGAGACCGAGCGGCGCACCGCCATCGCGCTGGCCGAGCGCTACCAGTCGCGCCGGCGCTGAGCGCCGGGTCGGATCGCCGGGCCTCGTCGCCTTGGACGACCAGGACCGCCTGCATCTGCTCGTCGCGGCGTTCGTCCTCGCGCTCGCCTTCGCGGCCTATTGGCTGATGACGGAGCTCGACCGGCGCGGCAAGCTCGAGCAATGCCTCATGGCCCGCCGCCGCGACTGCGCGCAATACGGACAGCCGTAGGCGCCGCCGCTCACAGGTCCAGCGTGACCGAGACCGGCACGTGGTCCGAAGGCTTGTCGAGCGCGCGGGTGCGCTTGTGGATGTCGACCCCCACGAGCCGGTCGGCGGCCTGCGGCGAGAGCAGCAGGTGGTCGATGCGGATGCCCTTGTTCTTCTGCCACGCACCCGCCTGGTAGTCCCAGAAGGTGTAGAGCCCGGCCCGGTCGTCGCAGGCCCGCAGCGCGTCCGTGTAGCCGAGGGCGAGCAGCTTGCGGTAGGCCGCCCGCGTCGCCGGCTGGAACAGCGCGTCGTTCGCCCACAGCGCGGGATCCGACACGTCGCGCCCGTCCGGGATGACGTTGTAATCCCCCGCGAGCACCACCGGCTCCTCGAGCGCGAGCAGGCCACGCGCGTGCTCCGTCAGGCGCTCCATCCAGGCGAGCTTGTAGGTGAACTTCTCCGTCCCGATCGGATT
Source organism: Enterovirga sp. (assembly GCA_028290695.1). Lineage (GTDB taxonomy): Bacteria > Pseudomonadota > Alphaproteobacteria > Rhizobiales > Beijerinckiaceae > Enterovirga. The sequence continues at coordinate 5,411 of JAQGJJ010000064.1, forward strand.
GCCGTTCGGCAGGTAGATGGAGGCGACCCGCACGGCTCCGCCCGGGACGGAGACCACCGCCTCGAGGTAGCGCGACTGCACGTCTTCCGGGTCTCCCGGCAGGCGCGGGCTGACATCCGCGATGGGGAACTTGGACAGGATCGCGACGCCGTTGAAGCCCTTCTGGCCATGCACGGCGACGTTGTAGCCGGCCGCCTCCACCTCCAGGCGCGGGAACGCCTCGTCCACGCACTTGATCTCCTGCAGGCACACGACGTCCGGAGCGGGGTCGGCCAGGAAGCCGAGCAGGTGCTCCAGCCGCTGCTTCACCGAATTGACGTTCCAGGTCGCGATCAGCATGGCGCTCTTTTCCGGCCTCGCTCGTCCGAAGTCCACCACCGCTTGCGGGCCCCGGCCGGCTGGAGGGCGGCCGCGCCCCGGGGAGGGGCGTTCACGCTGGGCACGCCGCTTGCTTCAGGGTCGCCGCAACCCGATCGGCAGTATGCACATGAGCGCCATCCCGCTTTCCGTTCCGGCCCAGGCCGACAAGACACGGTGGATCCAGCTCGGTCTGGGTCTCGTCGCCATGATGGCGATCTCCAGCCCCCAATACGTCTGGACGTTGTTCACGAAGCCGTTCGGCGAGGTCACGGGCGCGTCGCTCCCGGCGCTGCAGGTCACGTTCACGCTGCTGATCGTGCTGCAGACCTTCTTCTCGCCGGCCCAGGGCTATCTGATCGACCGCTTCAGCCCAAAGCTCCTGATCGCGCTGGGCACGGCGCTGTCCGGGCTCGGTTGGGTGCTGTCGGCCCATGCCACGAGCCTGTTCGGGCTTTATCTCACCTACGGGCTGTTCTGCGGCATCGGCACCGGCATCGTCTATGTCGGCATCGTCGGCCTGATGGTCCGCTGGTTTCCCGACAGGCGCGGCTTCGCGGCCGGGCTGGTCGCGGCCGGCTACGGCATGGGCGCCATGTTCACGAGCTTCCCCATCACGGCGATGCTCGAGAGCTCCGGCTATCAGGCGACCCTGACCACCTTCGGCGTCATCCTGGGCGTGGTTGGCGTCGTGGCGGCCCTCGGCCTGCGGGCGCCGGAGCCGGGCGAGGTGCCGCAAGCGGCCTCAGCCGCGCTCGTGACCGGGCGCGATACCACGCCGCGCGACATGCTCCGCACGCCGCTCTTCTGGCTGATGTTCGCCATGATGACGATGATGTCGACGGGCGGGCTCATGGTGACGTCGAACTTCGCCAACTTCGCCCGGGATTTCGGCGTGGCGAACGCGGTCGTGTTCGGGCTCGCGGCGCTGCCGCTGGCGCTCACCTTCGACCGGATCATGAACGGCTTCACCCGGCCGTTCTTCGGCTGGGTCTCGGACAACATCGGCCGCGAGAACACGATGGGCATCGCCTTCATTCTCGAGGGCGTCGCAATCGGGCTGCTCCTCTATTTCCGGGAGAACCCGTTCATGTTCGTGCTTCTGTCGGGGGTCGTGTTCTTCGGATGGGGCGAGATCTTCTCCCTGTTTCCCTCGACGCTGACGGACAGCTTCGGCACTAAGCACGCGACGACGAATTACGGCTTCCTGTACATCGCCCAGGGCATCGGCTCGATCCTGGGCGGGCCGGTTGCGGCCCTCATGCGCGACTCGTTCGGGTCCTGGCTCCCCGTCTTCGCGATCGTGATCGTGCTGGACGTGCTGACGGGGCTGCTCGCCCTGTTCGTCCTCAAACCGACCCGCCGCACCTGGGCGGCGAAGGTCTGACCATCGCGCCGGCGGGGATCTCCGCCTGCGCGATGACCCGCCCGCGCAATGCGGGCAGGCGTTCGTCGAGCGGCCCGGTTCAGGCGGCCTTGGCGGTCTTCAGGGTGGGGTAGTCGGTGTAGCCGCGCTCGTCGCCTCCGTAGAAGCTGTTCTGGTCCCACTCGTTCAGCGGGGCGCCCTGGCGCAGGCGCTCGACCAGATCCGGGTTGGCGATGAACGCCTTGCCGAACGCGATCGCGTCGGCATGCCCGGACGCCACCGCGTCGATGGCGAGGTCGCGGGTGTAGCCGTTGTTGGCGATGTAGACACCCTTGAACGCCTGACGGAGCGCCGCGTAGTCGAACGGCGCGTTGTCACGCGGCCCGCCGGTGGCACCTTCGATCACGTGCACGAAGGCGAGGCCGAGGTCGCTCAGCTTGCCGACGAGGCTCTCGAAGAGCGGCTGCGGGTTGCTCTCCGAAATGCCGTTGGCGGGCGTCACGGGCGACAGCCGGATGCCGACGCGGCCGGGGCTCCAGGCCTTGGCGCAGGCTTCCGCGATCTCGAGCGGCAGCCGGATACGGTTCTCGATCGAGCCGCCATAGGAATCGGTGCGCTGGTTGGCGCCGTCCTTCAGGAACTGGTCGAGCAGGTAGCCGTTCGCGCCGTGGATCTCGACGCCGTCGAAGCCGGCCTCCTTGGCGAGCCGGGTGGCGCGGGCGAAATCCGCCACGATCCCGGGCAGCTCCTCGGCCGAAAGGGCGCGCGGCTGCGACACGTCGACGAAGCCGGTCTCGACATAGGTGCGGGTCTTGGCCGGAACCGAGGAGGGGCCAACCGGAGCCGCGCCGTCCTTCTGCAGCGAGACGTGCGACACGCGTCCGACATGCCAGATCTGGATGACGATGCGGCCGCCCTCGGCGTGAACCGCGTCGGTGATCCGGCGCCAGCCGGCGACCTGCTTGTCCGTGTAGATGCCGGGCGTCCAGACGTAGCCCTGGCCTTGCTGGGAAATCTGAGAACCTTCCGAGACGATCAGGCCCGCCGATGCGCGCTGACGGTAATACTCGACGTTGAGGTCGCGGGGTGCGTCGCTGCCCTTCTCGGCCCGGTTGCGGGTGAGGGGCGCCATGGCAATGCGGTTCGAGATCGAGAAGTCGCCGACTTTCAGCGGCTGAAACAAGGGAGAGGCATCGGGCATCGTGTGAGGTCCTACCGAGGAAGATGGTGCGCTGCATATAAGAACAGGCAGCCCCTCCGTTAGTCTCCCGTGCCGCCTGCATGGCGGCTATGTGCGCAAGAGCACGTTCCGGACAGGCCCGGCCGGCCCCGCATCGTCATACCCTGTGGAGCGTTCCGGACGATGGCCACGGGCCGAGACAGGCCGGACCCGGGCTGTCCCTCGGTCGCCCGCCGTCCGAGTGGCCGACCGTCAGTCTTTCGCGGGCACCGAGGGTGGCTGCTCGGGGGCGGCGCGATCGGGCGCGAGCGCCGCAACGGCGTCGCGCAGCCGGGTCAGAAACACGCGCTGGCCGGGAAGGATGCGTTGCTCGGCCTCGTCCAGGGGGAACCAGGCAGCCCGGTCGATCTCCGGGATCAGGATCCGGCGGCCGCTGCGCGGCGGCCATTCGATCTCGGTCTGGTTGCTCACGATCGCGCCGGCATCCAGGTCATGGCAGGCCGCCATCGCGATCACGATCTTCCGGCTGGGCTGAACGGCTTCCCCGAGATCGATCAGCGCGAGAGCCGGAAGGGCGGTTCCGGTCTCCTCCGCGAACTCCCGCAGGGCGCCGGCCCGAGGGTCCTCGCCTGGGTCGAGTTCGCCCTTCGGGATGGACCACGCCCCGAGGTCCCGCCGCGCCCAGAACGGCCCGCCCGGATGAACCAGCAGGACCTCCGTCGGGCCCCCGGCCGTTCGGTACAGCAGCAGCCCCGCGCTTCGCTTCGGCATGCGCCGCCCCTGTGCCGGATACGAAAAAGCCCGCTCTCGCGAGCGGGCTTTCCCTGGACCGACGATGTGTCGGTGGATCAGTCGACGACGTCGATGGTGGCGACCTCGCGGCCCTTCTGGCCCTGGGTCACGCCGATCTGGACGCGCTGGCCTTCCTGGAGGTCGGCGAGGCGCGCGCGCTCGAGTGCGGAGCGATGGACGAACACGTCCCGGCCGCCGTCGTCCGGAGCGATGAAGCCGAAGCCCTTCGCCGGATTGTACCACTTCACGACGCCCGTCAGGTTCTCGACCGGACCGGTTTCGCGCGGGGCGCTCGGGTAGGCGGAGCGCCGGGGCGCGCCGGCTCCGAAGCCACCACCGCCGCCGCCGCCGCCGTATCCGCCGCCGCCGGCACCGCCGCCGGCATAACCGCCGCCGGCAAAACCGCCGCCGCCACCACCGGCACCGCCGCCGCCACCGTAGCCACCGCCGGCACCGGCGCCGCCGCCGAAGCCGCCGCTGCGGCGGGCCTGACGGGGTTCAGCCGTCGAGGTGTCGACGCTGACGACCTCGGTGACCTGCGGGCCGCGCTGGCCGGCCGCGACCTTCACGACGAGCTTGGTGCCCGGCTCGAGCTCGGTGTGCCCGGTCGCCTCGACCGCACGCACGTGCAGAAACGCGTCGCCCGACCCGTCGGAGAGCTCGGCGAAGCCGAAGCCTTTTTCCGGGTTGAACCACTTCACCGTCGCTTCCTGCTCGGGACCGGACGGCGCCATCGGGGGGCGTCCACCGCCGCCACCACCGCCCATGGGCGCGCGCGGGGGCGGAGAATCATAGGGGCTCGGGCCGCGATCTGATCCGAAGTCGTCCCCAAATCCGCGCTTGCGCGGCTCACGAAAATCTCGTCCTCTGCTCATCTCATAAACTCGTGCGAAGGCCTGCTCGGCTAGGTTGACGCTGCCCGGATTTGCCCGACCGCTCTATGGCGCGTTGGGTCCAAAGGTCGATTCGCGAATGCAGCTCCGGGTCGGAAAGCGCCTGATCTGATCGGTGTATAGCGTGCAACGGCGAGACACGACTTGGATCGAGGGCGACACAGCCATCATTGCCACGCCCTGGAAAGAGGTCAAGCAGGACTTTCGATCATTTGCGACGTCAGCGCACAAATTCCGACGTGTGCAGGCATCTTGCCGCGATCAGGCGGCAAACACCCGGTCGGAGGGGCCTCCGGGAGGCGCGGCGTCCTCGGCGAGGCGCCGCCGGCGCCCCAGTTCCCAGCGTGCGCGGCCCGCTTCCAGGCCCCAGACCACGCCCAGCATGATGTAGACGTGGCGCCAGTGATCGATGTCGATCTGGAACGCCTGCAGAAAGAACACGATCACCGTCGGCACCGCGATCTGTGCCTGGCGCTGGTATGGTGATGGAAGAAAGCACAGCCGCAGGCCGACATAGACGGTGACGAGAACCAGCCCCAGAAAGGCGAGGCCCCCGAGCCAGCCGCCGTTGGCGAAGCCGCCGATATAGGAGTTGTGCGGCTCGAGCCCGAACACGAGGCGGAAGCGCAGCGGCCCGAAGCCCTCCGGGCGCTCGAGCAGCATGGGGATCGAGCGGAGCTGGTTCCCGAAGCGCCCGGTCACGCCCTCGTCGTAATCCTGGGTGAGCTGGGCCCGGTCCGAGAAGCGTTCCGCGACGTCGCCGATCGACAGGAGGCCGGCGAGCAGCAGCGCCACCGCAATCGCCCCCAGCATGGCGAGCCCGACGATGCGCCGCCGGATGCGGCCGGGCTTGCTCCACATGGTGAACGCCACCGTGAGGGCGATCCCGATCACGCTCGCCGCCCAGGCGCCGCGTGAGAACGACAGGAACAGGGCGCTGAGCAGGAGCAGGAGGCCGGAGGCCGCCAGGACCGGATGGCGGCCCTCGCCGGTGAGCAGGTCGCGGAGCAGGTAGAGCACGCCCAGGATCAGGAACGAGCCGAGCACGTTCGGATCCTCGAACACGCCGGCCGCGCGCCCGTCCATCACGAAGAGGATCCCGGTATCGGTGAAGTAGGACACGATGCCGGCCACGGCGGCGACGAGGCAACTCGCCAGATAGGCCTTGAAGGCGAGCTCGACCCGCCGCCCGGTTTCGTGCCCGAAGAACATCACGAAGAACAACGCCGTGATCATCAGATACAGCGATTGCAGCGTCCACACCGTGGGGTCGACCTCGGCGAAGTAGGGGATCAGCGCCGCGACGAGGGAGAACTTGTAGACGAGGAGCAGCGCCACGAACGGCATCACGGCCCGGTGCAGCCGGACGCCGAGCACGACCCAGACGGTCATCGCCGGAAGGGCGATGAAGTCGTAGGGCGACGGCCTGACGAAGGTGAAGCAGGTGAAGAAGATGAAGAGGGCGAACAGCCCGTAGCCCGCGCCCTCGACCGCCTGCCGGGCGGGGAGCCGGCGGAACGTGCCGCCGCCCGGTCCGGGGAAGCCCGAGCCGGGAAAGCCCCGCCCGGACAGGGCCGGGGAGGCGAGGGCCGGGGCGCTGCTCATGGCCTGCATCAGTACGCGTTGTCCGACTTGACGAGCGAGAACGGCGTCGCGGCCAGGATGTAGAGATCGAAGAACACCGACCAGTTCTCGATGTAGTAGAGGTCGTGCTCGACGCGCCGCTGGATCTTCTCCTGCGTGTCCGTTTCGCCGCGCCAGCCGTTCACCTGCGCCCAGCCGGTGATGCCGGGGCGGACCTTGTGGCGGGCGAAGTAGCCGTCCACGACCTGGTCGTAGAGCCGGTTCTCGGCCTTCGCCTGCAGCGCATGGGGCCGCGGCCCCACGAGCGACAGGTCGCCCTTGAAGACGACGTTCAGGAGCTGCGGCAGCTCGTCGATGGAGGTTCTGCGCAGGATGCGGCCGACCTTCGTGACGCGGGGATCGTCGCGGCTCACGAGACGGGACGCGGCCGCGTCCGACATCTCCGTGTACATGGACCGGAACTTGAAGACCTCGATGAGCTCGTTGTTGAAGCCGTATCGCTTCTGCCGGAACAGGACCGGGCCGCGCGAATCGAGCTTCACGGCGACCGCCGCCGCGAGGAGCAGCGGCAGGGTGACCACGAGCAGGGCCGTCCCGACCACCTTGTCGAACAGCCATTTGAGGACGAGGTCCCAGTCGGCGATCGGCCGGTCGAACACGTCCAGCACCGGCACGGAGCCGATATAGGAGTAGCTGCGCGGCCGCAGCCGGATCTTGCTCGCATGGGCGGAGAGCCGGATGTCGATCGGCAGGATCCAGAGCTTGCCCAGCATCTGCAGCAGCCGGTTCTCGGCCGAGATGGGCAGCGTGAAGATGACGAGGTCGAGCGGCGTCTGGCGGGCGAACTCGACGAGGTCGCTGACCGTGCCGAGCTTCTGGTAGCCGCCCACGACCGGCGGCGAGCGGCCGTCGTCGCGATCGTCGAAGATGCCGACGATGCGGATGCCGGTTTCCGGCTGCGCCTGCAGCGCCCGGATCACATCGTTGGCCGGCTCACCCCCGCCGACGATGGCCGTGCGGCGGTCGAAACGGCCGGCCCGGGTCATGCGGCCGACGATCACGGACAGACCGATGCGCTCGATCATGAGCGCGGCGAGCCCGGCCGCGTACCAGCTCACCAGCCACACCCGCGACAGGGAATGGCCGGCCTTCAGAAAGAAGACGAGCGCGATCGCGCACAGAAACACGAAGGTCCAGGCGCCCGCGATCCTGATCCCGGTCGAGAGCAGGGAGCGGAGCGCCGCAACCGAGTAGGCGCCGACCGCCTGGAACGCCACGGCCGCCAGCGCCGCGATGGCCACCACGGCGCCGCCGTAGGACCACCCAAACGGCACCGCGCCCCGCAGATAGGCCGCGTGCATCGCCACCCCGGTCAGCGCGACCAGGAACACCTCGAGCCCGCGGACGATCCCGGACAGAACGACGGGCGACACGCGCGGACCCCGCACGATGGGGGGGCGGGGAAGATCGGACTGGCCGAGCTGGGGGCGGTCCATCGGCGTCGGGCCGGCCGTTCCCGAAACGGCGCCGAGCAGATCCCGCACGTGAAATCCGGCCATGTCCCTGCATGTTCCTGGAGGCCCCGCCCGAGACGGACGAGCCTTTCACGACATGCACGGTAGCGGGCCGGCCTTTCAGAAGGCTCAACGCGATACAGCAGACCGTCCCTACCGGGTCGGGCCGAGTCCGCGCGCGATGCGGGCATCCGCGTAGCCGGCCATCACGCCGTCCACCATGCGGTCGATGCGGAAGCCGGCATGCACGAACTGGCGGAGCGCCGCGGCCTTCCTCTGCCTCGCCTCCTCGGGCTCCCGGACCGCCTGCAGGATCTTGGCCGCGAGCAGGGCCGGGTCGCCGGCCGGGATGAGCTCGTCCGCGTAGGGGCCGAAGATCTCGCGGATGCCTCCGACATTGGTGGACACGAGCGGCTGGCCCGCCGCTGCCGCCTCCAGAATGACGTAGGGCAGCGATTCCGCCTTGGACGGGATCACCATCACCCGCCCGCGCGAGAGCGCCGTGCGGATGGGCTGGGGCGGCACGAAGGCGATCGAATCCCACACGCCGGAGGCTCTGGCCCTGGCCTTGAACTCGGCCTCGCTCGGCCCCGATCCGACCGCCAGGAGCGTCAGGCGCAGGTCGTTCTCCTTCCGGATGGTGGCGAGGGCGTCGATGAGCGTGTCCACGCCCTTCGCCTCGCGCAACTCCCCGATATAGACGAGGTCGAACGGGTCGGGCGGACGCTCGAGGGGCTCGAATTCCGCCTCCTCGATGCCGTTGTGGACGATGCGGGACAGCGCCTTGGTCTCGCCCACGAAGGAATCGAAGCGGCCCTTCACGTAGCCGCTTTCGAACAGGAACACGTCGGTTCTGCGCGCCAGCAGGGTCTCGACGCCCATGTAGAGCCGGTGCGCGAGGGTGCCCGGCCGGTAGTTGAAGCTGCCGCCGTGGGGCGTGTAGGCCCGCACCGTCGTGCGATCGAGTGCCGGATGGGTCGCGAGGCGCGCGAAGGCCCCACCCTTGGACCCGTGCCCGTGCAGCACGTGGGGGCGCGTCCTCCCGTACAGCCAGGTGAGCTTCGCCACCGCCGCGGCGTCGAGCGGATGCGGCAGGCGCCGCATCGGCACCCGGGTCACTCCCAGAGCAAGTTCCGGCGCGAGCGAGGCGAGGGCCGCGTCGCCCCGGGTGCCGCCCGTGGTGGAATCGCAGAAGATGCCGACCTCGTGGCCGCGCTCGGACTGGCCTCGCGCCACGTCCACGACGTGGCGGAACAGCCCTCCGAGCGGCGCGCGAAAGACGTGAAGGATCCGAAGCTTCTGCACTCTTGCCGCCGCCTCCTCACGAACGACGGCTCAGAACCACCGCTCCTTGATCACGATCGTGTCTCCGGGCCGGACCGGATAGGTGATCGGAACTTCGGCCGTCTGGATACCCCGGGGAGTACGCCGGGTCACCTCGGCGGCGGCGCGCTGTGCGCGCGGCGTGAAGCCGCCCGCGATGGCGACCGCGGTCTGCACCGTCATGCCGTTGACGAAGGCGAACTGGCCCGAGGTCGTGACCTCGCCGAGAATGAAGAACGGCCGGTATGTGTCGACCTCGACGGTGACCTTTGGCTCGCGGATGTAGCCTGCTTTGAGCTTGCTCTCGATGGCCACCCCGGCCTCGGCCGTGCTCAAGCCGCCGACCTGGACGGTGCCGACCAGCGGCATCGCGATCCGGCCGGACGCGTCCACCTGATAGATGTTCGACAGGGTGTCCTGCCCGAACACGATGATGCGCAGCTTGTCGCCCGTGGCGAGCGTGTAGGCCCCGCCGGCCCGGGGCTCGGCGATGGCGCCCGTGTAGCGCGGCTGCATGCAGCCGGCCAGCGGAAGGGCTGACGCGAGGAGGAGAAGAGCGCTGCGCCTGTTCATGGCAACCCGGTTGAAATCGGCATGTCCAGCTAGCCGGGCCATGGTTAACAGATGGTTTTCTTTGTTCGGTAAGTATTCGTGCGAGTGTCGGCGGTCGTCCAGCCATGTCGGCAGTTTAACCAGCTCTCAACCTTAATTGGTTCAGATCCGCTCCGAATTGCGCATGCGTCGCGTGATCGGAAGAGCTCGATGGCACATACTTTCGCCGGCCCTTACGGTATCCAGGCCCAACCGGTATCCGAGGCGAGCATCGGCGACCTGCTGCGGGCTGTCAGGACGCATTGGCGCTACATCGTCGTCCCGACGTTGCTGGTGTTTCTCGGTTCCGTGATCTTCGTAAGCGTCGTCGCGCCCCGCTACACGGGCGAGTCGAAGGTGCTGCTCCAGGCGGGCGAGAGCTACTACACCCGCCCCGGACAGGACCGGAACGACCAGGCGCAGCTGATCGACGAGCAGGCCGTCGCGAGCCAGGTGCAGGTCGTGATGTCTCGGGATCTCGCCCGGGCGGCGATCAAGCGGCTCGGGCTCGTCGGGAACCCCGAATTCGATCCAGGCGTCCAGGATGTCGGCCTGATGCAGCGGATCATGGGCATGCTGGGCATGGCCCGGACCCAGGAGGCGCGGCCGCCCGAGGAGCGCGTGCTGGAGCGCTACTACGACCACCTCTTGGTCTACCCGGTCGGAAAATCCCGCATCGTCTCCGTCGAGTTCAGGTCGAAGGATCCCGACCTCGCCTCGCGGGCGGCCAACACGGTCGCGGAACTCTATCTCGACCTGCAGGAGGACGCGAAGAAGGACCAGGCCCGCTCGGCGTCCACTTGGCTCGGCTCCAGCATCGACGACCTGCGCAAGCGCGTCGCCGAGGCGGAGGCGAAGGTCGAGGCGTTCCGCGCCCGCAACGGGCTGTTCACGGGCTCGGGAACGGCCTCCATGCCGTCGCAGCAGCTATCGGAGCTGACTGCCCAGCTCGCCCAGGCCCGCATGTCCCAGACGGACGCCCAGGCGAGGGCGCAGCTCATCCGCGATCTCATCCGTGACGGGCGCGGCTTCGAGATCCCGGACGTGGCCAACAACGAGCTGATCCGGCGCCTGATCGAGCAGCGCATCAACCTGCGCGCCCAGCTCGCGCTCGAGCAGCGCACGCTGCTGCCGCAGCACCCCCGGATCAAGGAGCTGAACGCCCAGGTCCAGGACCTCGAGGCGCAGATCCGCGGCGCGGCGGAGCGGACCTCGCGCACGCTGGAGAACGATTCCCGTATCGCGGCGAGCCGGGTTCAGCAGATCGAGGCGGCGATCGAGCAGCAGAAGAAGGTCGTGGTGCTGGCGAGCGAGAGCGAAGTGCAGCTGCGCGCCCTGGAGCGCGAGGCCCGCACCCAGCGCGACCAGCTCGAATCGTACCTCACCCGCTATCGCGAGGCGATGGCCCGCGATGTCGGCAACGCGGCCCCGCCGGACGCCCGCATCGTCTCGCGTGCGGTCACTCCCCAGGTGCCGTCCTTCCCCAAGAAGCTGCCGATCGTCGCCATCACGACCTTCGCGGCCCTGATGCTGTCCGCCGGCGCGATCGTGGCCCGGGAACTGCTCGGGACCGGCGCTCCGGGGGCCGCCTATCCGGTGCACGGCCATCCGGGCGGGCAGGGCCCGGCCCGCAACGTCCCGGACGAGACCGAGGCGCCGCGCGCCGAGCCGGTGTTCACCTTCGATATGACGCGCTTCAACCGGGAGCGGGCGATGCTCCCGCTCGCCGCCGCGGCCGCCGACGCGCCGACGGCCGAACGGCCCGAGCCCGACCCTCGCTATGATTTCGGCAACCTCGTCGAACGGCTGCGGAAGGAACCGGTCGCGGACCGCGCCCGGCGGGTGCTGGTCACCGGCGTCGATCGCGGCGGGGAGCCGAAGGACGTCGCACGCGGCCTCGCCTTGACCCTGGCCCGGGACGAGCGGGCCGTGCTGATCGAGATCGATCCCGACGAAAGCGCGCCGAGCCGGGAGATCGGACTGACCGACCTGATCGCCGGGGAGGCGTCGTTCGCCAACGTGATCCGCCGCGAATCCGGCTCGAAGCTGCACCGCATCGGCGCGGGGTCGCTCAGGAACGAGGCCCTCACTGGCGAGCCGGGCGGGCTCGACGTAGCCCTGTCGGCGCTCGACAAGACCTACGACTGGGTGGTGTGCGTGTTCATGGCGAATTCGAGCCGCGAGCTGATGCAACTCGTGGCGCCTCGGGTGGACGCGGTGGTGATCGCCTCGAATCTCGAACCGGCCAACCAGGACCTCGTGCGCACCTATGAGGATGCCCACGGCGCGGGCGCGAAGGACGTGGTGGTCGCGCGCGAGCAGGCCCCGCCGGTCGATGCGGACAGCGAGGCGGCCTGAGCGGCCGCCTCCGGGCGCGGATCAGCCGGTGCTCGCCGCCTTGGCGCGGCGCAGCCGGGCGATCAACTGCATGGCGCGCGGGTTCTGCTTGATCCGGCGCTTGAGCGCGACGCCGGCCTGCAGGGCGGCGCCGTAGACCGTGCCCTTCGCGGACAAGGGCAGCACCACGTCGACGAGCTCCACGGGCTCGTTGCAGAAGGTACGCTTGTAGCGCGCTTCGCCGACGCCGAGATCGAAGAACCCGCGGCCCCGCAGGCACTGATCGCGCACCACGCGGGACACGAGAATATCGCCCGGGCTGTATTTCGTGGCCTCCGGGCAGGCCTCGAACGAGATGAACATCCCGGACAGGCGGTGCGCATCGGCGGCCCCGCCGAGCACGGCCGCCACGACCTCGCCGACCGTCAGACCGTAGAGCTCGATGGCCGGGCGGCCCTCGGCCAGCCCCTCGGTGGCGCCGCGCCGGATGAAGGCCCGCACGCTCGGATCCAGAAAGGGATCCGGGATGCCGAGCTCGCGAAAGCGCTCCTCCTTCTGGCGGAAGAAGGCGTCGAGGAGACGCCCCGCCTCCGCCTCGGTCCGGGCCTGGGCGAAGGCGACGGGGCCGAGCTTGGCGAGCCCGCGCTCCTTGTTGCGCAGGCGCTTGCGGGCTTCCGTCGTCATGCTGCGGAGCGCCGTCGCGTCCGGGTCCGCCTCGAGGGCGACCTGATAGGCGTTGCTCGGGCTCGGCTGGCCGAAACGGGCGAGCGGAACGGCCTCGCCGCCCCAGCAAACCGGAATGTCCGGCAGGCTCAGCACGTCGACCCGGAGCGCGCGTCCGAGCCGGCGCAGAACGTCCCGGAAGCCCTCGGGCGCGACCCGGTCGGACAATCCGGCGGCCATCAGCGGCAGGTTGAAATTGGCGTGCTTGCCCCCGATCCCGCGGCCGATATGCAGGCCGAGGCGGCGCGTCACCGCGACCGGCAGGATCGCCAGCGTCCGGTCGCTGCGGTCGCGCAGGACGGCGACCCGGATGTCCTCCCCGGCGCCGGCCTCGCGCGCATAGGCGCAGACCCAGTCGAAGCGCTGATACGGTGAGGCGACGGCCTGCGCCTCGAAGGCGCGCCAGGCCGGTTCCGCCGCCTCCAGGCTGGGCAGCATCTCGATCCGGACATCGTCGCCGCCCGCCGCGGGCGCGGCGAGCTCGTGCGGGCGTTCGGCCGCAATGGTGGACATCCGGGGCCGCTCCTGCCGGTCGCGCCCGGTCGCTCCGGGGCTCGCTCAAGCGGCCGGACGGTAACGGAGCTTTGTTAAGTCGCGGCTAAGCGGAAGCATGGGCTTCAACCTGAAGCATCGCATCATCGGGGCCGGGCTCGGCGGCATCGCCGCGCTGGGCGCGGACCGCTGGCTCGCGCCCGCCGCCCGCGGCGCCGGCGTGATCCTGACCTTCCACCACGTCCGGCCGGCGCCGGCGGACGCCTTTTCACCGAACGGGCTGCTCGAGATCACGCCCGAGCACCTCGATCTCACCCTGCGGCTCGTCCGCGGCGCCGGCTTCGACATCGTCGCGCTGGACGACGTGCCGGCGCGCCTGGCGGAGCGCCGTTCCCGGCCCTTTGCGGTGCTCACCTTCGACGACGGCTACCGGGATAATGTCGAGCACGCGAAGCCGGTGCTCGAGCGGCACGGCGCGCCCTGGACGCTCTTCGTCACCACCGACTACGCGGCCGGGCAGGGGCGGCTGTGGTGGATCGAGCTCGAGGAGGTGGTGCGCCGGCGCGACCGGCTGGCCTTCGGCGAGGGGAGCTCCCGTCGCGACATGGCGGCCGGCACCGCCCTCGAGAAGAGCGCCGCCTTCGCGGCCGCCTATGCGGCCCTCCGGGCCGGGCCGGAAGAGGAGCTCCGCGCCACGATCGGGCGATGGTGCGACGAGGCCGGGATCGACCGGGAGGCGCTCGTGCGGAGGCTCTGCCTCGGCTGGGACGACCTCCTCGCGCTGGCGGGCGCGCCCGGCCTGACCATCGGCGCCCACACGCTCACCCACCCCATGCTGGCCAAGCACGACGAGGATGTCGCCCGGCGCGAGATCGTGGAGGCGCGCGGCGCCATCGAGCGCCGCCTCGGCGTGCCGGTCCGGCATCTCTCCTACCCGGTCGGGGATCCGACCTCGGCCGGACCGCGCGAGTTCCGACTGGCGCGGGAGGCCGGCTATGCGACCGCGGTCACGACGCGGCCGGGCCACCTGTTTCCGGAGCATGCCGGGCTGCTCACGGCGCTGCCCCGGGTTTCGGTGAACGGGCTGCACCAGAGCGCGGGCGCCGTGCGGGCGCTGCTGTCGGGGGTGCCGTTTCTGCTGTGGAACCGGGGCCGCCGGGTCAATGCCGGCTAGCGCCGCGGAACGCCTTCCATCCAGCGGATCAGCGGCATGAGCGGGAAGATCCACACGATGCCCAGCACCAGGTAGGCGATCGTCTGAACCGGCTTCGGCGCTTCCAGGATGCGGCTCTCCGCCAGCGCCATCGCGACCAGCGCGTAGACGCAGACGAACACGATGATGGTGATCGTTCCGATGAAGGTCCGCAGCCGCCGCGGCATGATCGTCCCGCCCTGGGCGCGGCAGGCCACCTGCGGCGCCGCTTTCGTTGTTCCCGGGTTTCACCGGCCTTATGTGTCCGTCGCGCCGCGCCGGCAAGGGTGCACGGGGGATTGGGCATGGGTGTCGCAGCCTTGCGGATGGACGAAGGGGAGGCTTCGGGGCGGCGTGCGCCGGGCCTGCGGGCCGTGAGGATCTGGCTGTACGGGCTCGCGGCGCTCGTGATGCTGATGGTGGCGATCGGCGGGGCGACGCGGCTGACCGGCTCCGGGCTGTCGATCACCGAATGGAAGCCGGTCACGGGGGCCGTGCCGCCGCTCTCCGACAGCGCTTGGGCGGCGGAGTTCGACAAGTACCGCGCCTCCTCGCAGTACCGGAACCTGAATGCCGGCATGAGCCTGTCGGAATTCCGGACCATCTACTGGTGGGAATGGAGCCATCGCCAGCTCGGGCGGCTGATCGGCCTCGCCTTCTTCCTGCCTCTCGCCGTGTTCTGGTGGCGCCGCGTGCTGACCCGCCCGCTGGCGCTCGCGCTGCTCGGCGCCGGGGCCCTGGGGGGGCTCCAGGCGGCGGTCGGCTGGATCATGGTGGCATCGGGGCTCGAGCCCGGCATGGTGGCGGTCGCGCCGCTGAAGCTGATGCTGCACCTGACGCTCGCCGGCATCATCCTGGCGATCCTGGTCTGGGTGGCGACCGGGCTCGCCGCCCGCCGGGCCGGGGGATCGGCGGCGGCGGCCGGAGGCTCCGCCGCCGCCGCAGCGGCCCCGGCGG
>JAQGJJ010000066.1 GCA_028290695.1 Enterovirga sp.
CCGGCTGCAGGGCTGCCGCCGGCCGGGTTGCCGGCCGCCAGCCGCTCCCCGCCCGCAGGGCCGGCCGCGGAGGTCGAAGGCGGCGGCGCGGCAGGGGTCGAGGGCTGCTGGTGCCGGAAACCGAAGAACCAAACGAGGGCCGCTGCGAGCGCGACAATCGCCAAGGCCGGGAGTGCTGCTCTGGCGCTGCTTGCGCTCATCTCTGTCCTGCTACACCGACGACGGCTGGAAGTTCCTGAGGGAATTCCGATTTACGCTGGTAGAACGGCATCAACAAGGACATGGCATGGCCGATAGCAAGACGGTCCGAGGCGCGGCGGGATCGGATCAGGCGAGGACGCTCGCTCACGTGTGCGTCTATTGCGGATCGAGCCCGGGGACGGACCCCACCTTCGCGGAGGCGGCCGATCGCTTCGGCGCGCTCCTGGCCGAGCGCGGGCTCGGCCTCGTGTATGGCGGCGGCGATGTCGGGCTGATGGGCATCGTGGCCCGCTCCGTGCTGCGCAACGGCGGCCACGTCACCGGCATCATCCCGGACTTCCTGCGTCGGCGCGAGAACATGCTGGACGACGCGCAGGAGACGGTGGTCGTCCCGGACATGCACACCCGCAAGCGCCTGATGTTCGAGCGCTCGGACGCGTTCGTGGCGCTGCCCGGCGGGGTCGGGACGCTGGAGGAGCTGGTGGAGCAGATGACCTGGGCGCAACTCGGGCGGCACACGAAGCCCATCCTGCTGCTCGACCTCAAAGGGTTCTGGCGGCCGCTGATCACGCTTCTCGCCCATATGCGGCTGAACGGCTTCATCCGGCCGGGGCTCGAGCTGAACTACCAAGTCGCCGAGCGCGTGGAGGACGTCCTGCCGATGCTCGAGGCGGCCTGCCGCCATCCCGCCCGGCCGGTGAACGAGGCTTTCGTGGACCAGCATTTCTGAGGGGGGAAAGCCGTCGGCCCGCGCTGGACAGCCCGTTGCGGTTGGGTTCACTCTCCCGGCCCCTGCGCGGCTGCGGCGATGCCGCGCGGAGGAGAGGGAGGAGACATGTCAAGGCTGAGGCTCATCACCGCGTCGCTCGCGGCCAGCGTGCTGTTTGCACCGCTCGCGGAAGCGCAGACGTCCCTGTTCGCCCAGCCGCCGATCGGCGGCGCGGCTCCGGCCCCCATGGCTCCGCCCGAAGCGAGTGCCGAATCCGCCCCGGTCCGCAAGCCGAAGGCGCGGTCGAAGCCGCGCGGTCCGGTTCCGGCCCGGTCGCTGAGCATCACCAACCTGAGCGGCTCGACCCTGACGGCCTTCGAGGTCGCGGCCGACGGGCGGTCGGCGAAGCTCGGCAAGGAGCTCGCCACAAGCGAATCCACGACGCTGCGCCTGCCGGCCTTCAAGTCCTGCAACGTCGCGCTGGTTGCGGTGTTCGACCGTCCGGGCGAGGCCGAGACCTACGAGCAGGATATCTGCAAGGACAAGGTCGTCCGGCTCACCAACTGACCGGCTCACCAACTGACCGGCTCACCAACTGACCGGCTCACCGACCGACCGGCTCACCGACCGACCGGCCCTGCAAGACGAGACCGGGTCGCGGACCTGGCCGCCGATGGAGGCCCGCGGGCCTCCGTCAGCTCATCTGGACGTCGATCACGCCCGGCACCGACCTGAGTGCGCCCGCGATGGCGGGCGACGACGGGTAGCGGCCCTTCAGCTTGACCTCGACCTCGCGCTCGCCGCGGTCGAGGATCAGGATCAGCGACACCTCGCCGTCCCCCCCGCGCACCTCTTCCCGGCCGCTCGCCGAGCGGGCCCGCAGCCGCTCGCGCACGCTCGGGATGGGGCGGTCGTCGCGCAGAAAGATGCGCATGTCGTTCTTGTGCCGGGCCAGCGCATCGTCGAGCGGCTCGACCGACTGGATGCGGGCCCGCACCTCGTCCCCCTCGACCCCGGCCTGGAGCACCAGCAGCACCGGCCTCCCGGGCTCCAGCAGCTCGCGGTAGATGGCGAGCCCTTCGGAGAAGATGATCGCCTCGTAATGACCCGTCTGATCCGACAGGTTCACGATGCCCATCTTGTTGCCGGTGCGGGTGCGGCGCTCCTGCTTGTCGAGCACGCTCGCCGCGACCCGTCCGACGGAACCGCCGTTGGCGCGCGCCGTGCGGCAGAACTCCGCCCAGCTCTGGACCCGCAGCTTGCGCAGCAGGTCGCCGTATTCGTCGAGCGGGTGGCCCGACAGAAAGAACCCGACCGCCTCGTATTCCTTGCGCAGGCGCTCGGCGGCCGGCCAGGTCTGGTGCAGCGGGATGCGCAGCTCGATCCCGGGCCCGGCGACGCCGCCGAACATGTCGAGCGCCCCGCCCGTCTGGAACTCCTGCGCCTGCTGGGCGAGGCCCATGATGGGGTCGATCGCGGCCGTGGCGCGCGCCCGGTCCGGCTCGATCTCGTCCAGCGCACCGGCCGCGACCAGGCTCTCCAGCGTGCGCTTGTTGATCATGCGCGGGTTCAGCCGCTGCGCGAGCTCCGTCGTGGTCCGGAAGGGTTTTGCCGAGCGGGCTTCGACCAGCGCTTCGACGGCCCCCCGGCCGACGCCCTTGATGGCGGCGAGCGCATACCGGATCGCGCCCGGCCCCTCCCCGCTGCGCTCGACCTCGAAGGTCACGCCCGAGCGGTTGATCGACGGCGGCTCCACCCGGATCTTGAGGCGCTGGGCCTCGCGCCGGAATTCGCCGAGCTTGTCCGTGTTGTCGAGGTCCATGGTCATGGACGCCGCCAGGAACTCGACCGGATGGTTCGCCTTCAGGTAGGCGGTCTGGTAGGCGATGAGCGCGTAGGCGGCCGCGTGGCTCTTGTTGAAGCCGTAATCGGCGAACTTCGCGAGCAGGTCGAAGATGGTGTCGGCATCCTCCTCCGAGATGCCGCGCTCGGAGGCCCCCTTCACGAAGATGGCGCGCTGGGCGTCCATCTCGGCCTTGATCTTCTTGCCCATGGCGCGGCGCAGAAGGTCGGCCTGGCCGAGCGAATAGCCGGCGAGGAGCTTCGCAACCTCCATCACCTGCTCCTGGTACACGATGATGCCGAACGTCTCCGCCAGGATCGGCTGCAGCTTCGGGTGCGGGTACCAGCTGCTTTCCGGCTCGGGGTCGCGGCCGAGCTTGCGGGCGCAATAGACCGGGATGTTGGCCATCGGACCCGGGCGGTACAGGGCGACGAGCGCGATCAGATCCTCGAAGCGGTCGGCCTCCATCTCGCACAGCGCCTTGCGCATGCCGACGGATTCCACCTGGAACACGCCCACCGTCTCGCCGCGGCCGAGCATCTCGGAGGTGCGGCCGTCGTCGAGCGGCAGCCCTGCGAGGTCAATCTCGACACCCTTCGCCCGAATGAGCTCGACCGCCTTCTTCAGGACGGTCAGGGTCTTCAGGCCGAGGAAGTCGAACTTCACGAGCCCGGCCTGCTCGACCCATTTCATGTTGTACTGGGTCACCCGCATGCCGGTCTTCGGATCGCGGTAGAGCGGCACCAGCTCCTGCAGCGGCCGGTCCCCGATCACCACGCCGGCGGCGTGCGTCGAGGCGTGCCGGTGCAGCCCTTCGAGCTTGCGGGCGATGGCCAGCAGGCGGGCAACGACCGGCTCCTCGTCGGCGGCCGCCTGCAGCTTCGGCTCCCCGGCGATGGCCTGGTCGAGCGTGACCGGGTTGGCGGGGTTCTGCGGCACGAGCTTCGTGAGCTTGTCGACCTGGCCGTACGGCATCTCGAGGACGCGCCCGACGTCGCGCAGCACCCCGCGGGCGAGCAGCGTCCCGAAGGTGATGATCTGCGCGACCTGCGTTTCGCCGTAGCGTTTCTGCACGTACTCGATGACGCGCTCACGCCCGTCGACGCAGAAATCGATGTCGAAATCCGGCATCGACACGCGCTCGTGGTTGAGGAAGCGCTCGAACAGCAGGCCGAAGCGGAGCGGATCGAGATCCGTCACCGTGAGCGCATAGGCGACGAGCGATCCCGCGCCGGAACCTCGGCCCGGACCGACCGGGATGAACTGCAACTTCGCCCACTTGATGAAGTCGGCAACTATCAGGAAGTAGCCCGTGAATTGCATCCGGGAGATGACGTCGAGCTCGAAGGCCAGGCGCTCGCGGTACACGGTCTCGTCGAGGCCCGGGGCCGGCCCGTGCGCGGCGAGGCGGGCCGCGAGACCTTCCTCCGCCTGCCGTGTCAGCTCGGCCGCCTCGTCGGCGATGCCGAAGCTCGGCAGGATCGGCTTGCGGGTGCGGACCCGGAAGGGGCAGCGCATCGCGATCTCGACGGTCGCGGCGAGCGCGTCCGGCAGGTCGGCGAAGAGCTCCGCCATCTCGGCGCGCGTCCGAAACCGGTGCTCGGGCGAGAGCCGGCGGCGGTTGTCGTCCGAGAGCAGCCGGCCGTCCGCGATCGCCAGGAGCGCGTCCTGCGCCTCGTAGTCGTCGCGCTTGGCGAAGAAGGGCTCGTTGGTGGCCACGAGCGGAACGCCGCGCGCATCGGCGAGGTCGATGAGCTGCCCCTCGACCAGGCGCTCCGTGTCGAGCCCGTGGCGCTGGATCTCGAGATACAGCCTGTCTCCGTAGGCCGCCTGCAGGGTCGCGAGGCGGCGTGCGGCGAGGTCCGCCCGCCCGCCGTCCCGCAGCGCCGTGTCGAGCGGCCCGGAGAACCCGCCCGTCAGCGCGATCACCCCGGCCGCGTGCTCGGCCAGGATCCCGGCCTCGACCCGGGGCGCCTCGCCGAGCGGAACGTCGAACTGGGCCCGGCTCGCCAGCCGCATGAGGTTGCGGTAGCCCTCGTCGGAACCGGCCAAGAGGACGATGCCGGAACAGCGCGAAGCGCCCGGACGGGCGTTCGGCTCGGGCGGCTCGAACGCGACCGACAGCTGGATGCCGGCGATCGGCTGGATGCCCTTCCCGGCCAGCTTGTCCGAGAACTCGAGCGCCCCGAACAGGTTGTTCGTGTCCGTGAGCGCGAGCGCGGGCTGGCGGTCGGCCTCGGCCAGCTTGGCGAGGTCCGCGATCCTGAGCGCCCCTTCGAGCAGCGAATAGGACGAATGCACGTGCAAATGCACGAAGCCGACGTCTCGGAGGATGCGCGCCATGTCTCGATTCTGGTGAGCGGATAGTTTGACGGCCGCGGGCCTGGAGAGTCGAGAGGCCGGGCGGTCTCCCGGGACCTCATCCACGGCATGTCTGGGCCGCTCCCCATACCTAGCACGAGGCACCGTTACACTTGCATTGGCGGGCTTGCGGGCCTAACTCAGCAGGGTCGATCCTGGCCCGGAATCGCGCCGCGTCGCCCGCTGTGACTAGGCGCTCTTGTTTCTTAGCCAGCCGGTCTTGCGAAGCCGCCCGCTCCGGGGCGGCTTTTCGCGTTCCCATCTTGGTTGGAGAGGGCAGGGGTTTCTGCACACATGGCGTTTTTGAGAGGCAAGGATTTTAACGACCGTCGCGAGGACGCGCAGAGCGCCCGGAAGGCGATGCTGGAGCGGTTCAAGTCGCGGACTCCCCTCGACGATCCGGATTTGCAGGCCAAGCTGGCAGAGCGGGCTGCGGTGGCCGAAGCCCGCGAGCAGCGCCGGCTGGAGCGCGAGGCCATCAAGAAGGCCGAGGAAGAGCGCGTCGCAGCCGAGAAGCTGGCGGCCGAGCTGGCCGAGATGGAGCGCCGCGAGCGCGAGGCGGCCATCCGGGCCTCCGAGAAGCTTGCGCTGGCCGAGGCCCAGAAGGCGGCCCGCGACCTGCGCTACGCGGCCCGCAAGCAGAAGAAGAAGAAGCGGTAAGGCTCCGGGTCGGGGCGGAGGCGGACCAGGATCGTGCACGCGCCTCCCCACCCCGACATTCGGGCCAAGCAGCTCCCCCGGTTCGGCGAGTTCGTCGCGCTCGTCGCCTTCATGATGGGCCTGACCGCTTTCGCGGTCGACAACGTGCTGCCGGCCTTTCCGGCCCTGGCCGCGACCTTCTCGGTCCACGACCCGAACGAGCTGCAGCTCCTCGTCTACGCCTACATGCTGGGGTTCGGGGCGACGCACCTCGTATACGGCCCGGCCTCGGACATCTTCGGGCGCAGGCCCGCGTTTCTGGCCGGTCTGGCCGTGTTTCTCGTCGGCTGCGTGGCGGCGACGCTCGCTCCCAATTTCGGAACCCTGCTCCTGGCCCGCGTGCTCCAGGGCTGCGGCGCCGCGGCCGGCCGGGTCGTGGCGGTCGCCATCGTGCGGGACCGGTTCGCCGGGCGCGAGATGGCGCGTGTCATGTCGCTCACCATGATGGTGTTCATCACGGTGCCGATCTTCGCGCCGGCGATCGGCGGGTTGATCCTGGTCGTCGCCGATTGGCACGGCATCTTCGGCTCCATGCTGATCCTCGGCGTGGCCCTCGGGATCTGGTTCGTGAAGCGCATGCCGGAGACGCTGCGGGTCGAGAACCGCCAGCCGGCGTCGCTGCGCAACATCCTCGCCGGGTTCCGCGAAACGGCGACGTCACGGCCCGCGCTCGGCTATTCGACGGCGTTCGGCCTGATGTTCGGCACGATCATGGCCTATGTCGGCTCGGCCCAGCAGATTTTTGCCGGCGAGGTGTACGGGCTCGGCGCCCTGTTCCCGCTCGCCTTCGGGGCGGTGGCGTTCATGATGGGGCTTGCCGCCCTGACCAACTCGAAGCTGGTGCGCCGCTTCGGCATGCACCGCATCTCGCATCTCAGCATGCTGGCCTTCGTGGGCCTGTCGGTTCTGCAGGTGCTGTTCGCGCTTCTCTACGCCGGGCGCCCTCCCCTGCTTCTGTTCGGCCTCGTGCTGGGGCTGAGCCACTTCACGACCAGCCTGTCCATGCCGAACTTCAACGCGCTCGCGATGGAGCCGCTCGGCCGCATTGCCGGCACGGCCTCGTCGGCCATCGGCTTCTACACGACCCTTGTGGGCGCTTTCGTCGGCGGGTTCGTCGGGCAGCATTTCAACGGCACCGTGACGCCGCTGGCGATCGGCTATCTGACCTTGAGCGTCGCGGCCGTGCTGGTGGTGCTGGTGACGGAGCGCGGCCGGCTGTTCGGCACCCCGCGCGGGGGCGGGCCGGCGCACTAGCGGCCCTGGGCGGCCCTCACGAGCCGGGCGGCGGCGTCACCCTTGCCCCGAAAGGCCGAGTTCGCGAGCATAGAGGTCGTGCTTGAAGCCGACGACCCGCCGGTTGCCGAGATCCAGAACCGGCCGCTTGATCATCGAGGGCTGCGCCAGCATCAGCGCGAGGGCGGCGTCCCGGTCGATGCCGGCGCGGTCCGCCTCCGGCAGCTTGCGGAACGTCGTCCCGGCCCGGTTGAGAAGCGCCTCCCAGCCGAGTTCGTCCGACCAGCGGACGAGGCGATCATGGTCGATGCCGGCGACCTTGTAGTCGTGGACCGCGAACCCGATCCCGTGGTCGTCGAGCCAGGTCCGGGCCTTCCTCACCGTGTCGCAGCTCTTGATCCCGTACAGCGTGAAGCTCACCAACGCCGACCTTCCGTTCGCGCCCGTGCCGTGCCGCCTCAGACGGCTCTCGGGTGGGGCGCGGCCGAGAACGGGAGCGTGAACACGAGATGCCCTGCCTCGTCTGTGACCTCGAACGAGCATCCGCGCCAGTCGAGCCCGCGGAAATTGGCGATCAGGTCCGCAGCGGTCAGGATCGCCTGCTCGCGCGCCGCGCCCGGGCACTCGGCTTCGTCGCCCTCCGGATCGCGGATCAGTTCGCCTGCGCTGGTCCGGACATTCAGGAAGTACCGAGCCATCGAGCATCCATCGCGTCGACGCCTGGACGCGCGTCTCACAGATCCTAGCTCGCCGGTAAACGAAACGTGAGATCGATCCGTTCCTCGCCCCCCGAGGGGCGGCCCAAGGAGCGGATCGGAGCGGCGGTACGGCCGCGGACCGGAGCGCTCAGATCCCGGCGCCGTGATCGTTGAACAGCCGATCGATGATGCGGCCTTCGAGGGCGGCCAGGGCCGCGTCGCCGCGGCGGCGTGGTCTTGGCACGTCGACCGGGAGGTCGAGCGCGATGCGGCCGGCGTCCAGCACGAGGATCCGGTCGGCGAGTGCCAGGGCCTCGCCGACATCGTGGGTGACGAGCAGCGCCGTGAAGTGCTGCGCCTGCCACACGCGCTCCACCAGCCCCTGCATCTCGATCCGGGTCAGGGCGTCGAGCGCTCCGAGCGGCTCGTCGAGCGCCAGCAGGCGCGGCTGGCTGACCAGCGCCCGGCCGAGCGCCACACGCTGTTTCTGCCCGCCCGAGAGCACGGCAGGCCATTCGCCGGCCCGGTCCGCGAGCCCGACCTCGCCCAGCGCCCGAAGCGCCAGCCTGCGCCGCTCGGCGGACGGGATCGCGGGCGACAGGCCCACCTCCACGTTCGCCGACACCCGCCGCCAGGGCAGAAGCCGCGGCTCCTGGAACATCAGCCGGGCCGTCCCGTGCCCGGTCCCCTCCCCCAGCCGGACAGAGCCGGAGGTCGGCTCGTCCAGACCGACGAGGAGGCGCAGCAGGGTCGATTTCCCGCACCCGCTCTTGCCGACGATCGCCACGGACTGCCCGGCCGGCACGTGCAGGTCGAGGCCGGCGAGGACCGTCTTAGGTCCGAACGACTTGGCGAGCCCGCGCGCCGTGATCGCGGCGCCGAAGGCCGGTTGCGGCCGGGCCGGCTCGCGGCGAAGGTCGAGCGTGTCGTCGGCACGACGAAGGGCGGCAGCGAACATGGTGCGGTCCGTCAGCGTGTCTGGAAGGCGGGATGCCACTGAAGCGAGAGCCGCTCGAGCAGGCGGGCGACCGTGTCGGCGAGCTTGCCGAGCAGGGCGTAGATCACGATCGACAGCACGACGACGTCGACGAGCAGGAACTCGCGCGCCTGCATGGCCATGTAGCCGATGCCCGAGGAGGCCGAGATCGTCTCCGCCACGATCAGGGTCAGCCACATGATGCCGAGCGCGTAGCGCAGGCCGACGAAGATCGACGGAAGGGCGCCCGGCAGGATCACCGTCCAGAACAGACGCGCCGGGGACATGCCGTAAATGCGCCCCATCTCGACCAGGTGCGGATCCACGCCCCGGATGCCGTGCAGCGTGTTGATGTAGATCGGGAAGAACACGCCGAGCGCGACCAGGAACAGCTTCGCCTCCTCGTCGATCCCGAACCACAGGATGACGAGCGGGATCATGGCGAGGTGGGGCACGTTGCGGACCATCTGAAGCGTCGTGTCCGTGAGCCGCTCGGACAGGGAGGACAGGCCGTTCGCGAGCCCGAGCGCCAGGCCGATCCCGCCTCCCACCAGGAAGCCGGAGAGCGCCCGCAGCGTGGAGACGCCGATGTTCTGCGCCAGTTCGCCCGTACGGCCGAGCCGCAGGGCCGCCGCCACCACGCCGGAGGGCGCCGGCAGCACGTTCGGCGGGATCTCGCCCAGCCGCGAGGCCGCCTCCCAGGCCCCGACGAGCACGACCGGCAGGATCCAGCCGACCGCGCTCGACGACAGGCGTCCGGCCAGGGTCATCACGAGGCCGCCTGCACGCGGGCCCCGGTCTGGTCCCCGACGGTGAACTCGTTCGCCACCGTGGCCCGCAGCCTCGAGCCGCGGCCGGCGACCCCCAGCGCGGGGAACAGCAGCTCGGCCACCCGGTAGGCCTCCTCGAGATGCGGATAGCCGGAGCCGATCACCGTATCGATGCCGACGGCCTGGTACTCGCGCAGGCGCTCGGCCACCTGGGCGGGCGTGCCGACCAGCGCCGTTCCGGCCCCGGTCCGCACGAGCCCGACGCCCGCCCACAGGTTTGGGCCGACCAGAAGCCTGTCGCGGCGGCCGCCGTGGAGCTCCGCCATGCGCTGCTGGCCGACGGAATCCATCTGCTCCCGGAAGCGCTTCTGGGCAGCGGCGATCTGCTCGTCGCTGACCCGGCTGATGAGCCGGTCGGCCGCCGCCCAGGCCTCCTCCTCCGTGTCCCGCACGATGAAATGCAGGCGGATGCCGAAGCGGAGCTTGCGGCCCCGGGAAGCCGCCTTTCTGCGGGCGCGCGCGACCTTGTCGGCGACGCCCGCGACCGGCTCGCCCCAGGTGAGGTAGACGTCGGTGTACTCGGCCGCGATCTCCTGCCCGGCCTCCGACGAGCCTCCGAACCAGAGCGGCGGATGGGGTGCCTGGACCGGCGGAAAGTCGATCCGGCCGCCCTCCACGCGGTAGTATTTCCCGTGGAAATCGAGCGTCTCTCCGGACAGCAGGCGCCGCCACACGGTCAGGAACTCGTCGGCCTGGAGGTAGCGCTCGTCGTGGGGAAGAAAGACGCCGTCGCCGGCGAGCTCGAGCGGGTTGCCGCCGACCACGACGTTCAGGAGGAGCCGGCCGTTGGAGAGCCGGTCGAGCGCCGCCGTCTGCCGGGCCGCAAAGGTGGGCGAGACGACGCCCGGCCGGAGCGCGACCAGGTATTTGAGCCGCTCCGTCACGGTGGCGAGCCCGGTGGCCGTGATCCAGCTGTCCTCGCAGGACTGGCCGGTCGGCAGCAGGACGCCCTCGTAGCCGAGCTGGTCCACGGCCTGGGCGACCTGCTTGAAATACGGGAACTCGGCCGGCCGCTGCTGGCGCTCGGAGCCGAGATACGACCCGTCGCCATGGGTCGGGATGAACCAGAAGAAGCTGATCGGGTCGGTCGGCTGGGGGCGAAGCGGCGTGACGCTCATGGGGCGGGTCTTCCTGTTGGGCGCGAGGGGCTCAGCTCTGGGACGGCGTCCAGACGGCATCCCGGACGGTGATCGGGCGGGGGATGAGGCCGAGCTTGTGGAAGCGGTCGGCCGTCGCCTGCTGGCCGGCGACGACCTCCTCGGTTATCGGCCCGACCCCGAACTCGATGCGGTCGGCGGCGAGTTTCTGCGCCGAGAAGGCGACCCCGGTGATCTCGGCCAGCGACTTCGCGACCTCGTCCCGGTGACCGTCGGCCCAGGCGGCCGCCTCGCCGAGACCGGCAACGGCGTCCGTCAGCACGGTCGGGTGCTTCGCCGCGAACGCCTTGTTGGCCAGGAAATAGGTCCTGACGTTCAGGGCCTCCTTCGCGGTGACCAGCAGCCGGACGTCCTGGCGACCCTGGGCGATGGCCAGGAAGGGATCCCAGATCGCCCAGGCGTCGATCGAGTCGCGGGCGAAGGCCGCGGCCGCGTCGGCCGGGCTGAGATGAACTGGCGTGATGTCCGAATAGGCGACCCCGCCCCGCTCGAGCGCGACGATGGTCAGGTTGTGCGCGCTCGAGCCCTTGGTGAACCCGATCTTTTTCCCCTTCAGGTCGGCGAGCGTCGCGATCGGCGAACCGGCCTTCACGATCAGGGCCTCGCCGGCTCCGTTCGAGGGCAGCGCGGCCACGTAGACGATTGCGGCCCCGGCAGCCTGAGCGAAGATCGGTGGGGCGTCCCCGGTCCAGCCGACATCCACCGAGCCGACATTCATGGCCTCGAGCAGAGGCGGGCCTGCCGTGAACTCCACCCAGCGCACGCTCGTGCCCCGGGCCGCCAGCCGCTTCTCGATCAGGCCCTGCTGCCGGGCGATCACGGGCAGGCCGGTCTTCTGGAAGCCGACGCGCAACTCCTTGGGCCCGTCCTCGGCCCGAGGGGCGCCGGACAACGCCGGGGCGAGCGCCGCACCGGCCCCGACTGCAATGATCCCGCGTCGCGTGAAACCCGTCATGAATGCCTCTCTCGTCCCGACCCTGCCCAGACGAATCCCGATCCGCCCCGACATGGCCCGCTTGCGCCCCGGTGCCATCAACTGAAACGCTGCAGATGCCAGCAACGCATTCAACGCATCGACCGAACAACTGACGGCGTATTCGGGAACGGATAAGATCACCACTTGTCGGCAAGCGGTCAATGCGGGCAATATTGCGAATTTACTCGCGGATTGAGGCAAATTTTCTTTCGTGTCCGGCTTTGAGGAAATGCGGTTCTCCGGCCCGCCCTGCCGTTTTCGACGCGCCTTAGGGTCCAGGCCGGCATCCACCGCGTCCCGGATGCCGGCGGGCACGCCGCCGGGACCGCCGCCGATGCGCAGGGCCGCCAGAGCATCGGGCGGAGGGGAGCAGCGTTGAGCTATGGCCCCAGCTCACGCGGCCGGAGCGTTGTTCAACGGCGAGAGGTCCAGGGGCGTCCCGCGCCGCACCGCCCGGAGGCAGGCGCACCGGGACGGACGGGCGGGTCAGCCGCGGAAGGCCAGCGCCATGTACCATTGGTCGAGCAGGCGCCGGATCGGGGCCTCGACCACCTCGTTCAACCGCCGAACGCCCTCGAGAACCGTGTCGGGGTCGCGGGGATCGCCCCCGAATTCGAGCGCCGGCAGATATCGGGACAGCAGGTGCGCTCCCCTTACCCGCTCGCTGTGGAAGGGAAGAACGATCGCTCCGGTGGACAGCGCGAGCCGGACGACCTTTCCCATGTTGCCGTCGACCCGGGGCGGGCGGCCCAGGAAGGGCCCCCAGACCCGCCCGGCCGCGCTCTCGTCGACTGCCACCATGAAGATCCCGCCGGGCTGGCGCAGCTTCGCGAGGCCGTGCCGCCACACGGTCCGGGAGTTCACCAGGAGCTCGGCCGGCACCTTGCTCCGCACCCGCTGGGCGATGGCGGCCCGCTCGCCGTTTGCCGGCGGGGCCACGATCACGGCGACCCGGCCGGGCGCCCGGAACCCGAGCTGCATCTCGGCGAGCTCCCAATTGCCGAGATGGGGAAACACCGCGATCACCGGCCGGCCCGAGCCGAGGGCTGCGTCCAGGTGCTCCTCGCCGTCGATCGCCACCCGGCCCGCGTCGAGCATGCGGTGGCTCACCGCGAACTCGGCGAAGGTGCGTCCGACATTGCCCCAGAGCCGGTCCACGCCTGCCTGCGGGCCAGACGGCACGAGCTGCTCGAACAGCCTCGTCGCCCGCTCGTGGCTCACCGGGTTCGCCAGCTTGCCGAGGCGCGGTGCGAGCCGCGCGCCGAGGGCGGAACAGGCGTCGATCGGCATCGCGCTCATCAGCGCGTGCAGCGACCGGTCCCGCAGGTCGGGCCAGGACGGTCTCACCCGACGGTCCGAGACAGGCTGCTGTCGATCAAGGCTGGACCGGCAACGGTCGCGGGCGGCCCTCGTCGTCGATGGCGACGAACGTGAAGGTCGCCTCGGTCACCTTCTCGTGGTGGCGCGACTGAAAGCGGGTGGCCCACGCCTCGATCTGGATCTTCAGGGAGGTGCGGCCGGTGCCGGCCAGGCGCGTATAGACGGACAGGACGTCTCCGACCCGGACGGGGCGGATAAAGGTCATCGCGTCCACGGCAACCGTGACGACGCGCCCCTGCGAGCGCTCGACCCCGGCGATTCCGCCGGCCTGGTCCATGCGGGACATCACCCAGCCACCGAAGATGTCGCCGTTGGCGTTGGTATCGGCTGGCATCGCGATCGTCCTGACCGTCAGCTCGCCCTCCGGCTCGGCCGGCGCCTTCTCCGTCATCGCTCGACGCTCCTGAGCTTCGTTTAGCGGCCCGCCGGGCCCGACGCTGCGGTCCGGCGTCGTCGCGGGCCTATTCCCACTCGATCGTGCCGGGGGGCTTCG
The DNA here is from genome assembly GCA_028290695.1 of Enterovirga sp. Classification (GTDB taxonomy): domain Bacteria; phylum Pseudomonadota; class Alphaproteobacteria; order Rhizobiales; family Beijerinckiaceae; genus Enterovirga. The sequence goes on from JAQGJJ010000066.1 coordinate 13,557, forward strand.
ACGTGACGTCGTAGGTGACCCGGTTGATGCCCTTCACCTCGTTCACGATCCGGGCCGAAACGCGGCCGAGGAAGTTCATGTCGAAGGGAAAGAAGTCGGCCGTCATGCCGTCCACGGAGGTGACGGCGCGCAACGCGCACACGAAATCGTAGGTGCGGCCGTCGCCCATCACGCCGACGGTGCGGACCGGGAGCAGCACCGCGAAGGCCTGCCAGATCGTGTCGTAGAGGCCGGCCCGCCGGATCTCGTCCAGGTAGACGGCATCGGCCTTGCGCAGGATCTCGAGCTTTTCGCGGGTGATCTCGCCCGGGCAGCGGATCGCGAGGCCCGGACCCGGGAAGGGATGGCGGCCGACAAAGGCCGCCGGCAGCCCGAGCTCGCGCCCGAGCACCCGCACCTCGTCCTTGAACAGCTCGCGGAGCGGCTCGACGAGCTTCATGTTCATGCGCTCGGGCAGGCCCCCGACATTGTGGTGGCTCTTGATCGTCACGGACGGGCCGCCCGAGAAGGACACGCTCTCGATGACGTCCGGGTACAGCGTGCCCTGGGCCAGGAACTCGGCTCCGCCCACCGCCTTGGCCTCGGCCTCGAAGGTCTCGATGAACAGCCGCCCGATGGTCTTGCGCTTGGCCTCCGGGTCCGTGACGCCCTCGAGCGCGCAGATGAAGGTGTCCTCCGCCCGGACATGGACGAGCGGGATGTTGTAATGGTCGCGGAACAGGCCGACGACCTCCTCGGCCTCCCCCTGGCGCAGAAGGCCGTGGTCCACGAACACGCAGGTCAGCTGTTCGCCGATCGCCTCGTGGATCAGAACCGCCGCCACGGCGGAATCGACGCCGCCGGACAGGCCGCAGATCACCCGGCCCTGCCCGACCTGCTCGCGGATGCGGGCGATCGCCTCCTCCCGGAAGGCGCCC
>JAQGJJ010000219.1 GCA_028290695.1 Enterovirga sp.
CGCATTGGGCGCTTCTGCCGACCGCCTGGGAGCCTGCCTCACCGGAGGCCGACCTCAGGACCCGTCTCCCGCCTCCGCCAACGGTGCCCGGTGTCGACCGCCGTTCCCTCGCCGGAGACGAGATGACGATGATTTAGGACTAAAATCAGGAAATGTCAAGAGGACCAGGCCGCTCCGCGTCCGTCCCGCCCAGCGACCCTGTGCCGGACCTTCCGCTCGCTCCGGACGTGATGGTCGAAGATGAACGGAGCCTGGAACTAGCAAATCGGCCGTGGGTTGACGACCCGAATACTTGGAGGGAGATCCATGATGCCGAAAGATCAATTGGCGTCGACCCGCGGCTTTGCGTCGATGGGCGAAGCACGCCAGAAAGAGATCGCAAGCAAAGGCGGCCGTAGCGTGCCGGCGGAGAAGCGGTCCTTCTCACAGAATCGCGGACTCGCGTCGCAGGCGGGTCGGAAGGGCGGGCAGGCCTCCGGCACCACCCGGCACACCTGATCGACACGTAAGCGAACTCGCCGCAGCGGCAGATCGGAAAAAGGTGCGATCATCCGGAACAACATCCGGGCGGCAGCCGTTGTCACGGTAACCGGCCCCGCTTTGCCCCCATCGGCCGGCACCTTTTCAAGGCGTGACCACCTCGTGGTCACGCCTTTTCTTTGGCCGCGTCCCAACTCGGAACGATGGGCGATCCGGCCACCAGGAAAGCGGCTGTCAGCCCTCGGACCCCGTGGCCGCGGACGGCCGCCGGGTGTCGCGTCAGAGCGCCACCCGAGCGGGACGGCGCGCAGTCTGCTGGAAAAAGAGCGCCTGACTGATCACGGCCGAGACGTGGGCCGGCTGGAAGGGCTTCGCGATCAGGAAGGCCGGCTCGGGGCGCTCCCCTGTCAGGAAGCGCTCGGGATAGGCGGTGATGAAGATCACCGGCACCTCGAATGTCTCGAGGAGGTCGTTCACGGCGTCGAGCCCGGAGCTGCCATCGGCCAGCTGGATATCGGCCAGGATCAGTCCCGGACGCTGCCGTTCGGCCAGCTTGAGCGCTTCCGCGCGCGTGCGGGCGATGCCGGTGACCTTGTGGCCGAGGCCCTCGACGAGGGTCTCGAGATCCATGGCGATCAGCGGCTCGTCCTCGATGATCATGATCTCGGTCGCGATGTCGGCGGCGAGTTCGCGGCCGGCCTCGTCCACCAGTTCGCGGACCCGATCCACGTCCGTGTCGAGGATGATCGCCGCCTCCTCCTCCGTGAAACCCTCGAGGCTCGAGAGCAGGAAGGCCTGGCGCGGCAGCGCGGTGATCTGCCCCAGCCGGATCTCCGCCGGGAGGTCGCGGGCGACCTGGTCGCTCTCGCCGTTCACGGCCAGAGAGTTCCAGATTCGGGTGAAGACGTGGAACAGGGCGACCTTGACGTTAGCGCCGCCCCCGACCGAGGACGGGTCGCTCACCAGGGTCTCGAGCGTGGCAGCCACATAGGCGTCGCCTGCGACCTGGCTTCCGGTCAGCGCGCGGGCATAGCGCCGCAGATACGGTAGAAACTGCACAACAAGCTGCGCTGCCGACATTCAAAAGCCCCTGAGACGACTGCCCAAACCGGATGGTGGGGTGCTAGACAATCGCCCCTCAACCCGCAAGGTTCGGGAAAGTTCCAGGCAACCAGGAACCCCGGGGCGACGCGAGGCGTTGAGAACCGGTTTTTGCTGTCGTGATGGGGTCGTGTATGGCGGGTTCAGCGAAACGGGACGGCAAAAGTCCCATCGCTGCTGGAGAGACCGGCACGAAAAAAGAAGCGGTGAACGGCGGCGCTCCCGAGGGGCCGGCGCTGGACCGCGTCATCCAGGCCCAGATCGGCGACAAGCTCCGTGCGATGTACACCGAGCTGGTCGAGCAGCCCGTTCCGGACCGTCTCGCCGCGATTCTGAGCCAGCTGGGCGAGAGCGGCGGGTCCAAGGGCTGAACCGACCTGTCGTGATGGCTCGCGCGCGGTGCTTATGACTCCCGCACGAGCGTGAGACGCCGCCCGGCAGACCGGGCGACGTCTCGGTCCGTCACACCGTGGGCGATCGGCCCCGCAGCAATCCGACCACCGCGGAGATTGCGAACAGGACGATCGCGACGAAGAAGATGAGCTTCGCGATCTCGACGGCCGTGCCGGCGATCCCACCGAAGCCGAACACTGCCGCGACGAGCGCGACGAGCAGGAAAGTCAGAGCCCAGCCAATCATGGTGTTGCCTCAGTTCGAGCCGACAAGGGCGGCGATGGCGATAAAACACCAGTGCTGCGTGTGAGTTCCCGTTGATCGCCAAGCTTGGTTCTCAGCCATCGGCACCTGATGGATCACGGCGGGTCTCTCTCCCGACCCGCTCGGCAGGGCGGCCAGTAGACCGAAGCTCCTCCCCCGGTGGACATGGCCTTCGGATCACAGTTTCTTTGGGATGACCTGCCACCCTGGGCGATACGGGTCTTGTCGCGGGGGCGCCTGGCGTTGCTGCATGGGCGTTCCGCGTCTAAGAGACTTCGCCAAAGGTTGTAGTGACTCAACAAGTCGGAGCGCGATTGGTGCGAACGTCTGAGCGGCAGGACGTGTTGATCGTCGGGAGGTCGTGCCGCCTTCCCGGCGCGCCGTCGGTCGACGCCCTGTGGTCGAACCTGATCGACGGGCGCTGCTCCGTGACGGAGGTCCCGGACGATCGCTGGTCCAAGCGCAAGCACGGGCATCCGCGTCCGAAGGAGCCCGGCAAGGCGTATACGTGGGCCGCCGGCGTGCTCGACGACATCTGGAGCTTCGATCCGTCCGTGTTCGGCATCTCGCCCCGCGAGGCCGAGCAGATGGACCCGCAGCAGCGGCTGATGCTCGAGCTCACCTGGGAGGCGCTGGAGGATGCGGGCCTGCGCCGTTCCGCGCTCGCCGGCACCGATGTCGGCGTGTTCGTCGGCGCGTCCTCGCCCGAATACACGGTGATCCGCAACACCGACATCGCCAGCGGCGACGCCTACACGGCGACCGGCGGCGCGGTGTCCATCATCTCGAACCGCATCTCGCACGCGTTCGATTTCCAGGGTCCGAGCTTCACCGTCGACACCGCCTGCTCGTCCTCGCTCGTGGCCCTGCACCAAGCCATGGAGGCGCTCCGCAGCGGCCGCATCGACACGGCGATCGTGGGCGGCATCAACCTGCTGCTCAGCCCCTTCGGCTTCGTCATCTTCTCGCAGGCCTCCATGCTGTCGCCGCGCGGGCTGTGCCGGACCTTCGATGCCGGCGCGGACGGCTACGTCCGGTCGGAAGGCGCCGTCGTGTTCGTTCTGCAGACCGCCGAGCGGGCGGCCCGTGGCGACAGCCGGGCCTATGCCCGCATCGCCGGTTCGGGCGTGAACTCGGACGGGCGCACCAACGGCATCGCGCTGCCGTCCCGCTTCTCGCAGGCCAAGCTCCTGCGCCAGGTCTATTCCGAGGCCGGCATCAAGCCCTCCGAGGTGTCCTTCGTCGAAGCGCACGGGACCGGTACCCGCGTCGGCGATCCGATCGAGGCCTTCACCATCGGCGAGGTCCTGGGCAAGGAGCGGAGCGAGCGGCTTCGGATCGGCTCCATCAAGTCGAATATCGGCCACCTCGAGCCGGCCTCCGGCCTTGCCGGCATGCTGAAGGCGATGCTGGCGCTCGAGCACGACATGCTGCCGCCGTCGCTGCACGTCGAGCAACCCAATCCCGAGATCCCGTTCGACGAGCTCAACCTCGAGATCTGCACGGCCCCGACCCCGCTGCCGCGAAAGAACGGAATCCGCTACGCCGGCGTGAACTCCTTCGGCTTCGGCGGCACCAACGCGCACGTCGTTATCGCCGATCCGCCGCCTGTCCCGCAGCGCGCGAAGCGCCGCGCCGGCACGCTGGAGCGCTTCGCCCTGTCCGGCGCGAGCCGCGACGCGGTCCGGGACCTCGCCCGGCAGTATTGCGGGCGCCTGGCGACCGCCTCCCCCGAGGAGGTCCATGCGGTCGCGGCCGCCGCCGTGCACCGGCGCGAGATGCTGTCCGAGCGTGTCGTGGTCGAGTGGGATTCGCCGCGCGACCTCGGCCGCAAGCTCGAGCGCATCGCGGACAAGGACGACGAGAGCGCCGGGATCACCTGGGGCACCGTCAAGGAGATCGACGCCCCGGTCGCCTTCGTGTTCTCCGGCAATGGCGGACAATGGCCCGGCATGGGCCGCGCCGCGTATTCCACCAACCGGGCCTTCCGGGAGGGCTTCGACGAGGTCGACGCGCTGTTCGACGGTCAGTTCGGCTGGTCGGTGACCGAGGCGCTGTTCGCGCCCGATCTCGAGCAGCGCCTGCAATTCACCCACGTCGCCCAGCCGCTGATCTTCGCAATCCAGATCGCGACCGCCCAGGCGCTCGCCGCCGAGGGCATCGTGCCCAGCGTCGTGCTCGGCCACAGCGTCGGCGAGATCGCGGCCGCGACCGTTTCGGGAGCGCTGTCCCTCAAGGACGCGGTGAAGGTCATCCACGCCCGCAGCGCACACCAGGAGCTGGCGCGCGACACCGGCCGCATGGCGGTCGTGGTCGGCTCCCGCGAGCAGGTCGAGGCGCTGCTCGAGGAGACGACCGGCGTCGAGATCGCCGCCGTCAACTCGCCCCGGACCTTCACGGTCGCGGGGCCGACGGACGCGATCAAGACGCTGGGCGGGCTCGCCCGCAAGCGCCGCATGGTGTTTCGCCAGCTGGACCTCGACTACCCGTTCCACTGCGCGCTCATCGATTGCGTGCGCGAGCCGCTGGCCAAGGACCTTGTGGGGCTGCGCACCTCCGCGACGCAGATCCCGTTCGTGTCCACGGTCACGGGCGAGCTGATCGACGGCACGAGCCTGGACGCGGAATATTGGTGGCGCAACGTGCGCGAGCCGGTGAGCTTCGCGCCGGCCGTCGAGCTCGCGGCCCGCAACGGCGCGCGCGTGTTCATGGAGATCGGGCCGCGCAGCGTCCTGCTGTCGGCCGTGACCGAAACGCTCGAGCCGACCTCCCTGCCCTTCTCGGCCATGGGCGTGCTGGAAAAGCACGACGAGCAGCAGACCCAGGACCCGATCCGGCCGGCGGCGATCTCCGCCTTTGCGCGGGGCGCGGCGGCCGATCTCGTGAAGCTGTTCGGCCCCGAGCCGATCCGGCCCGTGTCGCTGCCGCTGTACCAGTGGCAGCGCCGCGAGTTCCGGGTGAACCCGACGGGCGAGGCGGTCGGCTTCACGCTCGACGCGCGCTGGCACCGGCTCATCGGCGCCCGCAGCCAGCGCGACGCGACCGAGTGGAACGCCCAGCTCGACACGACCGCCCTCCCCGAGCTCGGCGAACACGTGGTCGGCGGCCACGCCATCCTGCCGGCGGCCGCCTTCATCGAGATGGCGCTCGCCGTGGCGCGGGACTGGTTCGAGAGCGACACCGCCGCGATCCTGGACCTCGACATCTCGCAGCCGCTGCAGCTCGAACACGACCGGGCCAAGGAGGTTCGGGCCCGCCTCTCGCCGAACTCCAACACGCTCGAGATCCTGAGCCGGGCGCGGCTGTCCCGGTCCGGCTGGACGCTGCACGCGACGGCCCGCATTACGCAGGGCAGCACCGACCCGATCGAGGGCGCGCTGCCGGACACGGCGGGCGAGGCCTTCGACACCGACACCGTGTACCGGGCCGCCGAAGCGGTCGGGCTGCATTACGGGCCGGAGTTCCGCCTGCTGAAATCGGTCCGCCGCGCCGGCGACGCCGCCCTGGTGGTCGAGCTGGAGCCGTCCGCCCCGCACGGCGATTACCGCATCGACCCGGCTCGCCTCGATGCCTGCTTCCACGGCCTGTTCGCGCTGTTCATCGGCCTGAAGGCCGAGCGGCGCGGCACCGCGTATCTGCCGGTCCGGTTCGGCCATGTCAGGCTCGCCCGCTCCGGCGCGCTTCCCGCGCGCGCCCTCATCGAGGTGAGGAAGTCCGGCGAGCGCTCGATCGTATCCGATTTCACGCTGTTCGACGCCCAGGGCGATGCCATCGCCCGGCTCGACGACGTCCGCTTCCAGGCCGCCCGCATCCAGCGCACCGCGACCCTGCCCGAGCGGGCCCTCCTGATCCGGAGCATCCTGGCGGATCGCCCGGCGGCCGCGACCGCGCAGGCGGGGCTGTCGCCCGTGGACGTGCTCGCAAAGGCGGCCGAGATGGGGCTGGTCGGCTCGCCGGATTCCGCCGGCACCTCCGAGCAGTTCCTGCTCGAGGGCTGGGCCACATCGGCCTCGTACGAGATCGCCCGCGCGTTCGAGCCTTCCCTCGCCGTGTCGCAGGAGCGGCTCGCCGCCGTTCCGCCGCAGACGGCCCGCTGGATGGCGAACCTGTTCCGCGCGCTCGAGCTCAGCGGCCTCGCCGAGAGCACGGAGACCGGCTGGACGGTCGCCCCGACCTCGACGATGCCCGCCTCCTCCGTGATCCTGCGGACGCTGGCGGAGGAAAGCCCGAACCGGTCCGCGGAGTTGCTGCTCGCGACGGCGGTCGAGGATGCGATCCGGTCCGGCGTCTCGGCGCTCGAGGACGGCCCGCTCGTGTCCAGCGCCTCGCTCGAGAGCTTCGAACTCGGCGGCGCCGCCGTCCGGGCCGCGAGCCGGCTTGTCGAGCGTCTGGCGGACGGAACAGGCCTGCTGGCGCCGTCGGGCGGGGCGAAGAGCGTGCTCCAGGTCGGCTACGGTCCCCTGTCGCACGTGCTCAGCGCCGTCGCGGCGTCGGGCGAGCTCCGGCTCGAGATCCTGGAAACCGACCCTCGCCGACTGGAGCGCGCCAAGCTCGCGCTCGGGACGAGCCAGGGCGTGACCCTCAAGGACAGCGTCGACGCGCTCGTGCCCGGCAGCCATGCCGCGGTGGTGGCGGCGGAGACGCTGCACCGGATCGTCGGCGGCGGGCAGATCGCGAAGCTGCGGGATGCGCTGGCGCCGGGCGGGCTTCTGCTGGCGGTCGAGCCCTCGCCCTCGCATTTCCGCGACCTGACGCTCGGGCTGACGCCGGGCTGGTTCGACGGCGGCGCGGCGGACGATTTCCCGATCAGCCCGCTTCAGGACGAGGCCGGCTGGACGCTGACCCTCGAATCGAGCGGCTTCGGATCCGTGTTGGCCTCACCGGCCGAGACCGGTCCCGACACCTCCATCCTACTGCTGGCCGAACGGCCGCGCGAGGACAGCCTCGCGGCTCCCCTGGAGCGTCGCATTCAGGTGACCACGTCGGCCTCCGATGCCGGCAGCGGCCTTGTCGCCCGGCTCGACGCCCTCCTGGCGCTCGACGGGCACGGTATGGCGACCGTCGGGTCGGGGCCGGTGGCGGGTGCCACCGAACCGGCGGACACCGTCGTCTTCCTGGCCGACCTTCCGGCCAAGGGCGGCGACGCGCGGCTGCTGCAGGACCTCTGCCTCGACCTGAAGACGTGCGCGGAAAGCTGCCCCGACAAGGCGGAGTTGTGGGTCGTGACGGTTGCGCGCGGCCACGACGAGCCGCTCGCCGATCCGGTCGCGGTCGGGCTGGTGTCCTTCTCGCGCACCCTCGCCAACGAGGTCTCCGGACTGTCCATCCGGCGCCTGTCGGCCGCCGGCGGATTGCCGCCGGACGATCTCCCGGCCGCGATGCGGCGGCTTATGGCCGCCCCGCAGGCCGAAACGGACTTCGTGCTGGATGCGGGTGGCCTCCGGGTGCTCCGGATCGAGCCGTTCTCGAACGACACCACCTCGCGCGCCACCGGGGCCGGAGCCGCGCGGCTCGAAAAGGGCCAGTCGGGCGGCCTCGCCGGGCTGAGCTGGACCGGCATCGAGGCGCCCGCGCCGGCCGATGGCGAGGTCGAGATCCTGGTCGAGGCGAGCGGGCTCAACTTCCGCGACGTGATGTGGGCAATGTCCCTTCTGCCGGACGACATCCTCGAGGATGGTTTCGCGGGCCCGACCCTCGGGCTCGAATGCGCGGGCCGGGTCGGCCGGGTCGGCCGCAACGTCCGCCGCGTGAAGGCCGGCGACCGCGTCATCGCGTTCGCGCCATCGGCCTTTGCGAGCTCCGTCTGCGTTCCCGAGAACGTGGTCGCCCGCATTCCGGCGGAGGTCTCCACGGAGGCCGCCGCCACGATCCCGGTCCCGTTCCTCACCGCCTATTACGGGCTCGTCACGCTCGCCAACCTCAAGGCGGGCGAGACGGTGCTCATCCATGGCGCAGCCGGCGGCGTCGGGCTCGCCGCGGTGCAGATCGCCCAGCAGCGCGGCGCAACCGTCATCGCGACGGCGGGCGCGCGCGAGAAGCGCGAGCTGCTCCGGGTGCTCGGCGTCGAGCACGTGCTGAACTCGCGCTCCTCGGCCTTCGCGGACGACATCCGCAAGCTGTTCCCGGACGGGGTGGACGTTGTGCTGAACAGCCTGTTCGGCGAGGCGATGGAGCGCGGGCTCTCCACGCTGCGTCCGTTCGGCCGCTTCATCGAGCTCGGCAAGCGCGACTACGTGGCCAACACCCGCATCGGGCTCCGGCCGTTCCGCCGCAACCTGAGCTATTTCGGGGTCGACGTGGACCAGCTCCTGTCGGACCGGGACCGCGCCTCGGAGATCTTCTCGGAGGTCATGGGCCTGTTCGAGCAGGGGGCGTTCAAGCCCCTGCCCTACCGGCTCTTCCCGGCCGCCGAGACGGTGGACGCGTTCCGGCTGATGCAGCAATCCGGGCATATCGGAAAGATCATCCTGACCCCGCCCGAGAGGCCGGTTGCGATGGTGGACGAGCGCGAATTCGCCTTCGATCCGACCCGGACCCACCTTCTGACCGGCGGCTTCGGCGGCTTCGGCCTGGAGACGGCGCGCTGGCTGGTCGACAAGGGCGTGCGCCACCTGGTTCTCACCGGCCGCAACGGCCCACAGAGCCCGGAAGCCCAGGCTGTCGTGGAGGAGCTGCGCGGCCGCGGCGTCGAGCTGCGGGCACTCGCCTGCGACGTGACCGACGAGGCCGCGCTGGACCGCATGCTGACGCAGATCCGCAAGGAGATGCCGCCCCTCGGGGGCGTGATGCACGCCGCGATGGTGCTCGAAGACAGCCTCGTCGCCAATCTCGAGGCCGACCAGCTCGCCCGCGTCCTGAACCCGAAGGTGAAGGGCGCCGAGCTGCTGGACCGGCTGACGCGGACGGACAAGCTCGACTATTTCGTACTGTTCTCCTCCATCACGACCTTCGTCGGAAATCCGGGCCAGGCCGCCTACGTGGCCGCCAACGGCTACCTCGAAGGGCTTGCCCGGGCGCGGCGTGCGGCGGGACGTCCCGCCATGGCGTTCGCCTGGGGCGCTATCGCGGATGTCGGCGTCCTGGCTCGCCAGAAGGGTCTGGCCGAAGCGCTCGCCAAGCGCGTCGGCGTGAAGGCCATGCCGGCCCGGGAGGCGCTGGACCTGATGGTGCTGGCGCTGGCACGCGGCTCGGACGGTGCGGGCGACGCCGTGATGGCCATCGGCTCGCTCGACTGGTCGGCCGCCCGCAGGCTGCCGGCCCTGTCCTCGCCCACCTTCGCGGCCCTGGTGCGGGAAGGCGGAGCGATCGAGACCAGCGAGCGCAAGAGCATCGAGCTGCGGGCCCTCGTCGGCTCGGCCGATCCCGAGGTTCTGCGCAAGCAGGTGGTCGAGGTTATCGTCGAGGAGATCGCGACCGTGCTGCGGGTTCCGAAGCAGGATGTGAGCCTCGGCAAGCGCCTGTCCGAGATCGGGCTCGACTCGCTCATGGCGATCGAGCTCGCGACCGCCCTGCAGGGACGCTTCGAGCTCGACGCTCCCCCGACGGGATCGGTCGGCGCGCTCACCGTCCCGGGCCTCGCCGACCACGTCATCACCTCGGTCAGCGCCGGCCCGGTGGACGACGAGTCGCGGGTGTCGCAGGCGCTGTACGAGCGCCACGGCAACGGGGTGGATGTTGATCTCGGCGCGGTCACGCAGGCGATGGAAGCCGTGCAGGTCCAGGGCCGCGTGCCCCGGCCCGTGCTGCAGTGAAGGACGATAAGTCCGGGCGCCTCTCGAACGCGGATCGGGAAGCCCTCTTCGCCCATGTGAGCCGGCGGCGGGCCAACGCGCCGGCCCCGAAGGCCGTCGCGCCAAGCATACCGGGTCCTGACGGTTCGACCGACTTCGCCACCCTGCCGGGCTACAAGGAGATGGCGACGCAGCGCTCGTTCGCCGCCATCATCGACCTGCCGGAGCCGTTCTTCCGCGTGCACGAGCGGCGTGCGGGAGCCGAAACGCTGATCGGCAACCGGACGCTGTTGAACTTCTCGTCCTACGATTATCTCGGCCTGAACGGCCATCCGGAGGTCGTGGAAGCCGCGAAGGCCGCGATCGACCGCTACGGCACCTCCGCCTCGGCCAGCCGGCTGGTCGCCGGGGAGCGGCCGATCCACCGCGACCTGGAAGGCGCCCTGGCGTCGATCTACCAGGCCGAGGATTGCGTCGTGATGGTGAGCGGGCACGCCACCAATGTGGGCGTGATCGGCCAGCTGATGGGCCCGAAGGACCTCATCATCCACGACGAGCTGAGCCACAACAGCATCGTCATGGGGGCCCAGCTCTCCGGCGCGCAGCGCAGGAGCTTCCCGCACAACGACCTGGACGCGCTCGAGAAGCTGCTGCTCAGCACCCGCCGGCAATACCATCGCGTGCTGATCGTGGCCGAAGGCCTCTACAGCATGGACGGCGACTGGCCGGATCTCGGCCGGCTGATCGACATCAAGAAGCGCTTCGGCGCCTGGCTCCTGGTGGACGAGGCGCATTCGCTCGGCGTGCTCGGGGCGCGCGGCTACGGCGTGTTCGAACAGCTCGGGATCGACCCGCGCGAGGTCGACATCTGGATGGGCACGCTGTCGAAGACGCTGTCCGGATCGGGCGGCTACATCGCCGGCTCCGCCACCCTCATCGAGTATATCAAGACCACCGTCGGGGCTTTCGTGTTCAGCGTCGGGCTGTCGCCGCCGGTTGCGGCGGCCGCTCGCGCCGCCATCGACGTGATGCTGCGCGAGCCGGAGCGCGTGACGCGGCTGCGGACCAACGGGCAGCGCTTCCTGAACGCCGCGAAGGCTCACGGCCTCGATACGGGGTTCAGCGCCGGCTATGCCGTGACGCCGATCATCCTGGGCGAGTCGCTGAAGGCCGCAATGCTGTCCGAGCGGCTGTCGCAGCGCGGCTTCAACGTGATGCCGATCCTGCACCCGGCGGTGCCGGAGCGCCTGGCGCGGCTGCGGTTCTTCATCACCTCCGAACACACCGACGCGCAGATCGACGAATCCGCCCGCGTCACGGCCGAGGAGATCGGCGGGCTCGTCGGCACCGCCGACATGATCCAGTCGGTGGCACGCTCCTTCGGGTGAGCGGCGGCTAGCCCGCTCCGACCCGCGCGGCCGGAGCCCGCGCCCCCGGTCCGGCTTCCCGAGGGCCTTCCCCGGGGCGGCCGTATTCCGGCACGAGCTCGGCCAGAACCCGCAGCG
>JAQGJJ010000092.1 GCA_028290695.1 Enterovirga sp.
ATTTCGCCCAGCTGGTCGAGCCCGGCTCCGGGCCGACCCGCCCGGACGCCATCCTGGCCTCGGACCGCCGCGACGAGGGCACGGGCATTCCGTTCGCGGCCCGGTACGACCTGCGGCCGACGCCCGAACGGGTTCTGTGCATCGAGGATACCGGGCGCTGGTACGGCGGCGCGGACGGCACCCCGGCCGTGGCGCACGGCATGCTGCGGGTCACGAGCCAGGACGGCACGGGCTCCGGGGCGCCGGGCCAGCGGGAGCGCACCGCCTTTCTGCGCCAGATCGCCGGCGACGTCGCCGAAGCGGCCCGCTCGCGCCGGCCGCTCACCGTGTTCGTGGTGTCGGTCGAGAACCTGGCCCAGCTCAACGACGAGCTCGGCTTCGAGGGCGGCGACCGGGTGGTGGCCGAGATCCTGGCCCGCATCCGCAGCGTCATGCGCCGGCGCGACGGCTTCGCCCGCTATTCGGGCAACCGCTTCGCGCTCGCCCTGCGGTCCTGCGCGCCGGACCAGGCGCGGGTCGCCGCGGGCCGGATCGAGCAGGCCATCGCGGCCCGGCCGATCGAGACCGCGACCGGCCCGGTGGCGGCCCGGCTCCTGATCGGGGCTGCCACGGCTCCCGACCACGCCCTCGAGGGCGCGGGCCTGCTGCGGCGCGCCGAGCAGAGCCTGGCGGTGGCCAAGCGCCGGGCCGGCCAGAATTTCGTGCTGTACGACCCCGAGATCTTCCGAGCGGCCGAGCGCGGCCGCTCCGCCGAGGGGGCGATCGACGTGATCGGGCTCCTCAACGCCCGCCGCATCGTGTTCGCGCGCCAGCCCGTGGTGGACGCCCACTCGCGCGAAACCGTGTTTTCCGAGGCGCTGCTGCGGGTGGAAAGCCCGACCGGCCGCGTCGCCAGCGCGGGCGACGTCGTGCCGGCCATGGAACGCAGCGGCCTCGTGCCGCTCGTCGACATGCGGATCCTCGAGCTCGCGACGGAGCATCTCGCCGCGCACCCGGAGGAGCGGCTGTCGGTGAACGTCTCGCCGCTCACGCTGGACAGCCCGGACTGGCTCGCGACGCTCGCCGCCCATGTCGGCAGCCGGCCCGGCCTCGCGGCCCGGCTGATCGTCGAGGTGACCGAGACGCTGGCCATCCGCGACCCCGACGCGGCTCGCCGCAAGCTCGAGGCCATGAAGGCGCTGGGCGTCGCCATCGCGATCGACGATTTCGGCGCCGGGCACACCTCCTTCCGGCACCTGCGCAACTTCCCGATCGACATCGTGAAGATCGACGGCGCCTTTGTGCAGAACCTCGTCCGCACCCCGAACGACCGCTTCTTCGTCCGCACCCTGATCGACCTCGCCCATCATCTCGGGCTCGCGACGGTCGCGGAATGGGTCGAGGACGAGGAGACCGCCAAGCTGCTGGCCGGCTGGGGCGTCGACTACCTGCAGGGCGACCATTGCGGCGCGCCGGCCCTCCTCGGAGGGCCGCACTCGGCGTCCGCTAAGGCTTCTGCGTGAGCGATTCCAGCTTGCGCTGCATGTCGGCCATCTGACGCTTGAGCTGCTCGAGGTCGCTCGAGCCGGCCGCGTCCTCGGGCTTGGCGGCGGCCTCGGCCTCGGCCTGCACGGCGGGAAACGGCGACCACATGCGCATCGCGTCCGTGAAGAACGCCATGTTGGCCCGCACCTGGTCCTCCATCGCGTGGAAGGCGCTCGGCCCGAACGTTTTCTCCATCTGGTCGCGCAGCTTCCCCTGGTCGCGGGTCAGGTGGTCCATGGAGAATTCGAGATAGCGCGGCACCAGCGCCTGCATGCTGTCCCCGTAGAACCGGATGAGCTGCCGCAGGAACGTGGTCGGCAGCATGGTCTGCTGGCCGCCCTTGCTCTCCTGCTCGAACATGATCTGGGCCAGCACCGAGCGGGTGATGTCCTCGCCGGTCTTGGCGTCGTTGACGACGAAATCCTCGCCGGCCCGGACCATCGTGGCGAGGTCCTCCAGGGTGACGTAGGTCGATGTGCCCATGTGGTAGAGGCGACGGTTCGCGTATTTCTTGATGATCGTCGGAGCTTTCTCAGTCGCCATCGCGCCCTGCCTTGCCTCCCCCGTGTGCACATCCGGACTGTTTCACGGACGCTGCGCCGCCGCAATCAGCACGATGACGATGCGGCGACCCTGCTTGACTCGGCCGGGAGCCGGGAGTTGATCGCGCCATCGCCGGCTGCGCCGGCCCCTGCATCTGGACCCGGGAGGACGAGGCATGGCTCAGACCGACATCGTGATCGTGGGGGCGGCCCGCACCCCGGTCGGCTCCTTCAACGGCGCCTTCGCCAACATGCCGGCGCATGAGCTCGGCGCGATCGCCATCAAGGCCGCCCTCGAGCGCGCCAAGGTGGACCCGGCCGACGTGGACGAGGTCATCCTCGGCCAGATCCTGAGCGCCGGCGAAGGGCAGAACCCGGCCCGCCAGGCCGCCATGAAGGCCGGCATCCCGCAGGAGAAGACCGCCTGGGGGCTGAACCAGCTCTGCGGCTCGGGGCTTCGCGCCGTCGCCATCGGCATGCAGCAGATCGCCAACGGGGACGCCGACATCATCGTGGCGGGCGGCCAGGAATCGATGTCGATGGCCCCGCACGCGCAGCACATGCGGGGCGGCCAGAAGATGGGCGACCTGAAGCTCGTGGACACGATGCTGAAGGACGGCCTCATGGACGCCTTCCACGGCTACCACATGGGCAACACGGCCGAGAACGTCGCCCAGAAGTGGCAGCTCTCCCGCGAGGCGCAGGACAGCTTCGCGGTTTCCTCGCAGAACAAGGCCGAGGCCGCCCAGAAGGCCGGCAAGTTCAAGGACGAGATCGCCCCCGTGACGGTGAAGAGCCGCAAGGGCGACGTGGTGGTGGACCAGGACGAGTACATCCGGCCCGGCACCACGCTGGAGGCCGTCGGCAAGCTGAAGCCCGCCTTCTCGAAGGACGGCACGGTCACGGCCGGCAACGCCTCCGGCATCAACGACGGGGCCGCCGCGCTCGTGCTGATGTCGGCCGCCGAAGCCGAGAAGCGCGGCCTGAAGCCGCTCGCCAGGATCGTGTCCTGGGCCACCGCGGGCGTCGATCCGGCCATCATGGGCACCGGCCCGATCCCGGCATCCCGCAAGGCGCTGGAGAAGGCCGGCTGGAAGGTCTCGGACCTCGACCTCGTGGAGGCCAACGAGGCCTTCGCGGCCCAGGCCTGCGCGGTGAACAAGGACATGGGCTGGAAGGACGACATCGTGAACGTCAACGGCGGCGCGATCGCGATCGGCCATCCCATCGGGGCGTCCGGCGCCCGCGTGCTGACGACGCTGCTCTACGAGATGAACAAGCGCGACGCCAAGAAGGGCCTGGCGACGCTCTGCATCGGCGGCGGCATGGGTGTTGCCATGTGTCTCGAGCGCTGACGCTGCGACCGCCCGGAGACCCCGCCCGTACGCCGAATGGCCGAGAGGCGGGTTCGTCGCGGGCGCGTTAGGAATGGTGAACGGCCCGGCCTCGTCGGGCCGTTTCGCCGTCCGGCCACCAAGAGCCGGCGCGAGGCAACCAGGAGGACGCTCACATGGCACGCGTGGCATTGGTGACGGGCGGAACGCGCGGGATCGGCGCGGCGATCTCGAAGGCCTTGCAGGAAGCCGGGCACAGCGTGGCGGCGAGCTACGCCGGCAACGACCAGGCTGCCGCGGCCTTTTCGGACGAAACCGGCATCAAGACCTACAAGTGGGATGTCGCCGATTTCGACGCCTGCGCGGCCGGCGTCGCCCGCGTGGAGGCCGATCTCGGCCCGGTCGACGTCCTGGTGAACAATGCCGGCATCACCAAGGACGGCATGTTCCACCGCATGACCAAGGACCAGTGGTACGGGGTTATCAACACCAACCTGAACTCGCTGTTCAACATGACCCGGCCGGTCTGGGAGGGCATGCGGTCGCGCAAGTTCGGGCGCGTGATCTGCATCTCGTCGATCAACGGCCAGAAGGGCCAGACGGGCCAGGTGAACTACGCGGCCTCGAAGGCCGGCGACATTGGCTTCGTGAAGGCGCTGTCGCTCGAGGGCGCGCGGGCCGGCATCACGGTGAACGCCATCTGCCCGGGCTACATCGCGACCGAGATGGTGAAGGCCATCGACCCGGCCGTGGTCGAGAAGTCCATCCTGCCGCACATCCCGGTCGGCCGCCTCGGCGAGCCGGAGGAGATCGCCCGCGGGGTCGTGTTCCTGGCGAGCGAGGGCGCGGGCTTCATCACCGGCTCGACCCTGTCGATCAACGGCGGCCAGTACATGGTGTGAGCGGGCCCGCGGGCCCGGGCGCGGAACAACCGCGCCGGACTTCCTCCGCATGACCACCGGGTGGCTGGGAGTTCCGGACAGGTGCAGCCGAGCGTTCCGCCTCCTGACCGAACCCACCGCGCCTCGGCGCTCTATTCGACGAGGTCCTGCCCTCACCCCGGCCCTCTCCCACACGGGAGGGGGTGCGCGGCGGAGCGCCCTGCGCCAGAACTCTTGACATCTAGGATTTTATGCCGTATAAGGGAAGCATCCTCTTCGCCGAGGGGCGCTCTCGCGAGGCGTCAAAAGAGCGGAAGGGGATGCGGCGCCTGCGGCCCGGTTTCGCGAACCGGGACTCGGGAGGCCGGGCCAACGTCGTCCTCCCGACACTACGGTCGGGGCGCCGGTGCAACGCGGCTGAGCGGCGGACGGGCTGGCGGTTCAGGCTCGCGAATCCCGGCGAGAGCCGGTGGAGGGAGCCCCCGCCATCACCCGTTTGCTCCGTAACGAGCGGCAGGTCCGGTCCGAAATCGCCGCCCGTGCCGGGCCAAACGCCCGGACGTGGCCGGGACCCGTCCTGGCCGCGGGGACGCCGAAAGGCTCTCACAAAAACAAATGATCGAGCGTTTCGGCGTCCCACGCCCCTCGCTTGAATTTGCCGCTCTTTGAACCGCCGCTGCACCAAACCCCGGGCCGGGGACGGACGGCGCGTGGGCGGGTGCGCCCGCCTCGCCCGCGAGGGGATGCCGCGGCGCGGTCCCGCCTCGTCAGGAGACCTCGGCGTGCGCGCTCCGACATCGCCGATGTACACCGGCCCCCCGAGGGAAGGCGCGCGGGCTCACACCCCGACCGTCGGGCCGAACACCGACTCGAAGGCGGACCGAAGCGCCACGTCGGCATCGTGCATCGTCACCGGCAGGCCGAGATCGACGAGGCTCGTCACGCCATGCAGGCTGACCCCGCAGGGCACGATGCCGGAGAAATGCGACAGGTCTGGCTCCACGTTGAGGCTGATGCCGTGGAAGGTCACCCAGCGCCGCACCCGGATGCCGATGGCC
>JAQGJJ010000100.1 GCA_028290695.1 Enterovirga sp.
CGGTTTCGCGAACCGGGACTCGGGAGGCCGGGCCAACGTCGTCCTCCCGACACTACGGTCGGGGCGCCGGTGCAACGCGGCTGAGCGGCGGGCGTGGCGGTGGATCAGGTGTCGCGAATCCCGGCCCGCGATGCGGGACGGTGGAGGGACAACCCCCGTCGCCAAGTCTGCTCCGTAACGAGCGGCAGGTCCGGTCCGAAATCGCCGCCCGTGCCGGCCGCAAGGCCGGACGTGGCCGGGACCCGTTCCGGTCGCGGGGACGCCGGAAGGCTCTCACAAAAATAAATGATCGAGCGTTTCGGCGTCCCACGCCCCTCGCTTGAATTTGCCGCTCTTTGACACGGCAGATCCACCAGACCCCGGGCCGGGGAGGGACGGCGCGTGCCTGAATGACGGGCGCAACGCTGCCCGCCGGGAAGCCGTCCGCTAGGACGGGTCCCCCATGGTGACGACGAGCTTGCCCTGCGCGCCGCGGTCCGCGAGCTTCCGGATCGCCTCGCCGCCGCGCTCGAGCGGGTAGCGCTCGGACACGTAGGGCTTGATGCGGCCGGCGGTGTAGAGCGCGAGCAACTCGTGGTTGTTCTGGGCGTCTCCGGCCGGGTTGTGCCGCGCGAAACCGCCCCAGAACACGCCCACGATCTGGCAGGATTTCAGCAGCGCCAGGTTCAGCGGCATGCGGGGGATGCCGGCCGGAAAGCCGACCACGAGGTAGCGGCCCTCCCAGGCGACAGAGCGCAAGGCCGGCTCGGCATAATCGCCGCCGACCGGATCGTAGATCACGTTCGCGCCGCCCTCGCCGCAGACGCCCTTGAAGGCATCGGCGAGCGCCTTGGAGCTTTCCTTCGTGAACGGCCCCGGCGGGTAGACGAGCCCGAGATCGGCGCCGTGCCGCTTCGCCAGCGCGACCTTGTCCTCGGACGAGGCGGCCGCCACGACCCGGGCCCCCATGGCGTGGCCGAGCTCGACCGCCGAGAGGCCGACGCCGCCCGCGGCGCCGAGCACGAGCAGCGTCTCGCCCGGCTGGATCTTCGCCCGGTCCTTCAGCGCGTGATACGAGGTCGCGTAGGTCAGGATGAAGGCGGCGGCCTCGTCGAACGGCATCGCGTCCGGCATGGCCAGGCATTTGGCGGCCGGCAGAACGGCCTTCTCGGCCATGCCGCCCGACAGCAGCGAGCCGATGACCCGGTCGCCCGGCTTGTAGTTGGTCACGTCGCGGCCGACCGCCTCGATCACGCCGGCGATCTCGGCGCCGGGCGCGAAGGGCCGCTCCGGGCGGAACTGGTACTTGTCCTGGATCACCAGGAAGTCCGGGAAGTTCACGCCGCAGGCCCGGACCGCGACCCGGACCTCGTCCGGCCCGGGCTCCGGGTCCGGCATCTCGCGAAGAACGAGGGTCTCGGGACCCCCGGGCTGCAGGCTGAGAAGGGCGCGCATGGCCGGACCGTTCGGGCTCGCCGCGCTACTTGCCGCGGCCGGGCACGCCGATGGACGGCAGGGTCGGGGAGGTCGTGCCGCCATAGACGTCGAGCCGGCGATTGGTCCCGTAGGTGTCGCGCCCGAGCCCGCCCTCGAAGCTCGACCCAACATCGCCCGCGCTCTCCCCGGCGCTCTGGCAGCCCGCCAGGATCTGAGAAGCGGCAAGAAGAACAGCAACGGTGAGGATACGCATCGAGGGCTCGTAGAAGGTCGAAGGAGACCTCTCATAGGCGCCATCGGCGAGAATTGGAACGCCGGCCTCGACCGTCTCCCGCCTCGCGTCGCCGCCGCCCGGCCACGATTCCGAAAGTCCGACCAAGCGCTCGCAACCGCCGTCATCGGCCGAAACAGGGCAGATTAACCAAGGCTTAATCACGATCTTCAAACGCGAAGTAACAGGTCTATCATAGCTCGGATCAGGGCCAGTGTTGATGTCATCGGATACGCCGGAAATTCGAACAGAGCTGAATGCAGCGTGGCGCGCGGTGAGCGACCGGCTGATCGGCGTCGGCTATTCGCGTGCCGCCGTGGTCGAGACCATGATGAGCATGGCGTTGAGCGATCTCGACGAGCTCTACGGGCTGCAGGAAGCCACCCACTACATCCTGAAAGCCCGCAGCCTGCGCCGGAAGGGCGCCGAGGCCGAGGGCCGGGACGAGGCGCGGCCGATCCCGCCGGCGGCGGTCACCGGCTGACCGGACGGAGCCCGCCCGCCTCAATCCTCGTCCGGAAAGCCCGCCAGGAGCCTGCGGCGGGCGAGCGCCAGGGCGCCGTTCAGCGCCAGGCCGATCACCGAGATCGCGATCAGCGGCACGAACATCTCCACCGTCTGGAAATTGCGCACCGCCCGGACCAGGACGTAGCCGAGCCCGTCCGTCGAGGTGATCATCTCGGCGAGAAACACCACGATGCAGGCGACCACGAGCGCGATCCGGCTGCCGGTCAGGATCGAGGGCAGCGTCGCCGGCAGGATCACCTTAAAGAGCGTGCCGCCCCGCGACGTCCCGGCGGCGCGCGCCGACCAGACGAGCTTCGGCTCCACCATCGCGGCGCCCTGGTAGGTGGCGAGCAGGATCGGAAACAGCGCGTCGGCCACCACGAGCACGATCTTCGACGCATCCCCGAAGCCGAGCGACAGGATGAGCGCGGGGTAGAGCGCGATCTTGGGCACGGGCGCGAGCACGCGCACGAGCGGCTTCAGCACGGCGCCGACGCCCCGGTTGGTGGCGCCGAGAAGGCCGAGCGGGACGCCGAGCGCGAGCGCGATCAGGAAGCCGGCGAACAGCCGGTACAGCGTAATCCCCGCATGGGCCAGGAACGCCGGGTCGGCCATGTTCTGGGCGAACCGGGCGAGAACGGCGAGTGGGGAGGGGAGCAGCGCCGGGGGCGCCATCCCGGTCGACACGGCCGCCTGCCACAGGAGCAGCAGCGCCAGGATCGGCACGATGCCGATCAGCCCCTCGCTGCGGGACAGCGCGCTCATGCCGGGATCGGCGCGAGGTCGTGGCGGGGCTCGGACCAGCCGACCAGCGCGCCCCGCACATATTCGAAGGCGACGTCGAGAAGAATGCCGAGCGCGGAGATCACGAGGATCATCGCGTAGACGGTCTCGTACTGGGCCATGTCAAGCGCGCTGAACAGGATGTTCCCGGCCCCGCTCTGGCGCGCGATCATCTCGCTCGTGATCATCGTGATGAGCGCCAGCACGATGCCGGTGCGGCAGCCGACCAGGATCTCCGGCAGGGCGGCCGGCAGCACGATCCGGGCGAGCCGGGCCGGACCGGACATGCCCATGGCGCTCGCCGACCACAGCATCTTCTCCTCGACAGCCCGAGCACCCTGGTAGGCATGGTAGATGATCGGCAGGCTCACCCCGAGCACGATGACGAGCAGCTTCGAGGCGTCGCCGACCCCGAGCCACAGCATGATGATCGGCATCAGCGCGGCCTTCGGCACCGGGTAGCTGACCATCAGCAGCGGGTTGACGAGCGCGGCGAACAGCCGGCTGCGCCCCATGAGGAGCCCGAGCGGCACCGACAAGGCGAGCGCGATCGCAAAGCCGATCGCCATGCGGCGCAGCGAGTCGAGGATGTCGTACAGGGACTCGCGGTCGCCCAGGATCGTCGGTAGTTCCCGGACGGTCGACAGGGCGTCCGGGATGCCGCCGACCGAGAGGGTGCGGGCATAGAGCTGCCACACGAGCAGCAGCCCGAGGCATGCGAAGACCGGCGGCAGCCCGGGCTTCAGCGTCCCCCCTGCGCGGAGAAGCGCTCCGCTCACGCCCGCATCTCCTCGGGAGGATCCTCGATCATCCGTTCGAGGTCGATCACGAGCCGCTGGTAGCGCGGGTTGAGGAGAAGCTCGTCGCGGCGCCGCGGCCGCGGCAGGTCGATGTCGACCACGGCCTTGATGCGGCCCGGCTGGCGGGTCATCACCACGACCCTGTCGGACAGGAACACGGCTTCCTCGACGGCGTGCGTCACGAAGAGAACCGTCTTCCGGTCGCGCTCCCAGAGCTGCAAGAGCTCGTTCTGCAGCCGCAGCCGGGTATGGGCATCGAGCGCCCCGAACGGCTCGTCCATCAGCAGGATCGCGGGGCCGTAGGCGAGCGTCCGGGCGATGGCGACCCGCTGCTTCATGCCACCGGAGAGCTCCTTCGGGTAGAAGGTCTCGTAGCCCTTCAGCCCGACGGTCGCGATCAGCGCGGTCGCCTTCGCGTCGGCGTCGCGGCGCGACAGCCCGGCCTCGCGCAATCCGTAGGCGACGTTGCCGAGCACCGTCTTCCACGGAAAGAGCGCGAATTCCTGGAACACCGGGCCGCGATCCGGGCCCGGGCCGGTCACCGCTCTGCCGGAGACCGAGACCGAGCCGCCGGAGGGCGCCACGAAGCCGCCCACGATGTAGAGCAGCGTCGACTTCCCGCAGCCCGATGGGCCCAGGATCGACACGAACTCGCCTTCGGCGATGTCGAGGTCGATCGCATCGATCGCGAGATGGGTGCCTCCTCCTCGACGCTGGAAGGTCTTCGTCACCCCCGAAATGGCGATCATGCCCGAGCCTACCATGGCGATGCAGCGGCTGAAGGAGATAGTTTAGGCTTGAAGGATCCGGCGTGCCGTCCGGCTAGGCAGTCCGACGCACGGGCTGCGCCGGGAGCGGAAGCACCGCAGTGGCCTCGATCTCGAGCCGTGCCTTCGGCTCGACCAGTCGCGTGACGCCGACGACCGCCATCGCGGGATAATGCGGACCGAAGGCGTCGCGGTAGGCCCGGCCGAGATCCCGGCCGGCTGAACGATATTCCTCGATGTCCACCACGTACCAGGTGAGCCGCACGAGATGCTCCGGCCCGGCGCCCCCTTCGGCGAGGATCGCCCGGATGTTGGAGAACGCGAGGCTGGCCTGGGCCACGAACCCGTCCGGAAACTCTCCCTTCACATCCCACCCGACGATGCCCCCGGTCACCACGATGCGGCCCTCCGCCATCATGCCGTTCGAGTAGCCCTTGGGTTTCGGCCAGCCGCGCGGGTGCAGGATGGTGGGCAGGTCGTCGCCTCCGTCCGGGGACGGCTCGGCGATCTCAGCGGGGCTCAAGGCATTCTCCCTCGTATCGGGTCACGGCCGCCCGCAGGTCGTCGGGCAGCGGGATCGCCCGGTGTTCGACGAGCGATGTGGTCACGATCGTCATCCGGCCGAGCAGCACGGCCGCGCCGTCCCGATAGGCCGGAACCTCGAGACCGAGCGAGGCGCCCCCGATCCTCGCGATCAGGACCGCGAAGGTCAGCGTATCCCCCATGAAGCCCGGGGCGACGAAGTCCGCGGTGCAGTTCGCATAGCCGAGCCCGATGCGGCGCGGCCCGATGAACTCGCCGTAATCGAGACCGAGGGCGGCGGAAAACCAGTCCTCGACCACTCCGTTGATGATGTCGAAGTAGCGGGCGAAATAGACGATCCCGGCCGGGTCGCAATGCGAGAACCGGATGCGGACGTTCGTGCGCCAGATAGCCGGCGCGAGCGTCTCGAAGGGCGGCGGGCTGATCCGCCCGGGCACCGCCGCATTCATGCCGACACGTGCGCCGATCCGAGCTCGGCCTCCGCACGGCGCCGCAGCTCGACCCGCTGGAGCTTGCCCGACGGCGTCTTCGGCAGCGCGTCCACGAAGACAATGGCGCGAGGGTACTTGTAGGGCGCGATCTCGGCCTTCACGTGATCCTGCAGGGCCTTCACCAGGGCGGCCTCGCCGCTCTGGCCCGGGCTCAGCACCACGTAGGCCGTCACGATCGAGCCGCGATCCTGGTCAGGCGCGCCGACCACCCCGCATTCGGCGACCGCCGGGTGGGTCAGAAGCGCGGCTTCGACCTCCGGCCCGGCGATGTTGTAGCCCGACGAGATGATCATGTCGTCCGACCGCGCCTGGTACCAGAAATATCCGTCTGCATCCTGCACGAAACTGTCGCCGGGGAGGTTCCAGCCATGCTGGACGTACTTGGTCTGGCGCGCATCGTCGAGATAGCGGCAGCCGACCGGACCCCGGAGGGCGAGCCTGCCAATCGTCCCGGTTGGAACCTCGCGTCCGTCGTCGTCGACGATCCTGGCCTGGTATCCTGGGATCACACGCCCCGTGGAGCCCGGCCGGATCTCCTCCTCGGGGGCGCTGATGTAGATGTGCAGGACCTCCGTTCCTCCGATGCCGTCGATCAGCTTGATGCCGGTCGCCTTCAGCCAAGCCTCGAACGTGCTGCGCGGCAGCGACTCGCCGGCCGACACGCATTTGCGCAGCGAGGACATGTCGTGCTGTGCGAGCCGTGGGATCATGGCCCGGTACGCGGTCGGCGCCGTGAAGCAGATCGTCGCCCTGAAACGCTCGATCGCAGGCGGCAGGTCGTCCGGGCCCGCCCGCTCGAGGACGACGTAGGAGGCGCCGACCCGCATCGGAAAGAGCACAATGCCGAGGCCGAACGTGAAGCCGAACGGCGCCGAGCCGACGAAGCGGTCCGTCGATGCGGGCTTCAGGATCATGCCGGAAAAGCCGTCGCACACGGCCAGCATGTCGCGGTGGAAGTGCATGCAGCCCTTCGGCTCGCCCGTGGTGCCCGACGTGAAGGCGATCAGGCAGACGTCGTCCGCCGCCGTGTCAACCGCGGCGAAGTCGGGAGAAGCCTGCTCCACCAGCGCCTCGAGCGAATCCGGTCCGCCGGCGCCCCAATAGACGACCCGCTCGAGGCCCGGTGTGAGCGGGCGGGCCTTCTCCATCTCGTCGGCGAGTTTGGCGTCGCAGAGCGCAACCGCGATCTTCGCCTTGGTGATTGGGTAGGCGATCTCCTTCGCCCTGAGCAGCGGCATCGTGGCGACCACGACCATGCCGGCCTTCAGCCCCGCCAGATAGGTCGCGACCATCCAGGGATTGTTGGCCGAGCGCAGGAACAGGCGTGCGCCCGGCGCCATGCCGAGGTCTTTGGTCAGCACGTTGCAGATGCGGTTCACGCGCTCGAAGAGCTGCCGGTAGGTGAGGGCCTCCTCCGGGCTGAACAGGCAGGGCTCGTCGCCGCGTCCTTCCTCGATCCAGCGATCGAGCAGGGGCACGACGCAGTTCAGGCGCTCGGGATAGCGGTAGGCGGGGTGGTCGGAGAGGATCTCCGGCCATTGCTCACGGGGCGGCAGGTTGTCCCGTGCGAAGGTGTCGAGATGGGCTGAGGGCGTCATCGATCGGTCCTCGTGTTCCGGTTTCGGCGCCCGTCCCGTTCCGCATGGTGTTATTGGGCGGCCCGATCCGGCCTTGCCGCGGACGCGCTCTTCAGAAGATCCCGCGCGATCACGACCTTCTGAACCTCCGTCGCGCCCTCGTAGATCCGGAGCGCCCGGATCTCGCGGTACAGCTCCTCGACCTTCACGCCCTTCGTGACGCCGAGCCCGCCGAAGATCTGGACGGCCCGGTCGATCACGGCCTGCGCACTTTCGGTCGCGTGCATCTTGGCCATCGCGGCCTCGCGGGTGACCCGCGCCGCGCCGCAATCCTTGGTCCAGGCGGCCCGGTAGACGAGAAGTGCCGAGGCATCGACTGCCGTCGCCATGTCGGCGAGCCCGGCCTGGGTCAGTTGCAGGTCGCCGAGCGGGGCGCCGAACAGCGTGCGGCGGGAGGCGTGGCCGAGCGCCTCGTCGAGCGCCCGGCGGGCGAGACCGAGCGCGGCGGCGCCCACGGTGGAGCGGAACACGTCGAGCGTCGCCATGGCGACCTTGAAGCCTTCGCCCGCCCCGCCGATGCGGTTCTCGACCGGGACGCGGCAGCCCTCGAACCGCAGCGTGGCCAGGGGATGGGGCGCGATCACCTCGATGCGCTCGGCGACGGTCAGCCCGGGCATGTCGGCGTCCACCAGGTAGGCCGAGAGGCCGCGTGCGCCGGGGGCCTCGCCGGAGCGGGCGAACACCACGTAATGGTCGGCGATGCCGCCGTTCGAGATCCAGGTCTTCACGCCATCGAGGCGGACATGCGCGGTGCCGTCGGGCTCGGCCGTCGTCGCCATCGCGGCGACGTCCGAGCCGGCCTCGGGCTCGGACAGCGCGAAGGCCGCGATCCGTGTTCCCTCGCCGACGGCTGGCAGGTAGCGCCGCTTCAGCCCGGGCGATCCGAACAGCGCGATCGGGCCGGAGCCGAGCCCCTGCATGGCGAAGGAGAAGTCCGCGAGCCCGCTTTCGTAGGCCAGGATCTCCCGGGCGAGGCAGAGCGTGCGGACGTCGTGCGCCGCAGCGCCCCCGTCCGAGCCCGGCACGGCCGCCTCGAGCCAGCCACCCTCGCCGAGCGCCGCGACCAGCCGCCGGCAGGAGCCGTCCACGTCGTGATGGTCCACGAGGCCCGGCACCGTCTCGCGCGTCCACGTCCGGAGCGCGGCGGCGAAGACGCGATGGCGCTCGTCGAAGAACGGCCAGGTCAGGAAAGTCCCGTCAGGCATTGCAGCACGCCTTGCGAACCGAGTCCTTGGTGCGGCCCAGGAGAGCCATCAGATCGTCGACACCGTCCCGGGTCAGCTCAGCGAACATGTCGGCGATCCAGCCCTCGTGCGCGTCCGCCATGCGCCGGAACTCGGCCCTGCCGAGCTCGGTCAGCCGGATCACCTGGGCGCGCCGATCGGTTTCGGAGGCGCGGCGCGTGACGTGGCCCGAGGCCACGAGGCGGTCGACCAGCCCGGTGATGTTGCCGTTGGACACCATCATGCGCTTGGAGATGTCGGAGAGCGTCAGGCCCGCCGGGCTCTTGTCGAGCTGCGCCATCAGGTCGAAGCGGGGCAGGGTGACGTCGAAGTCCCGCCGGAGCCGCCGCCGCACCTCGCCCTCGATCATGGTGGTGCAGGTCAGGAGCCGCAGCCACAGCCGCAACTCCTCGCGGTGATGCTGCGAGCCTTCGGAGGCGAACGTCTCGGCGTCGAGCTGCACGATGTCGTCGGGCAGCCGGTCCATGTCAGACCTCCCCGCCCGCGACGGCGATCGCCTGTCCGGTCACGGAGCCGGCACCTGCGCCGCACAACCAGAGAACGGCGTCCGCCACCTCCGCCGGCAGAACGAGGCGCCCCTGTGGATTGTGCTTCGTCAGTTCGCTCAGGGCGTCGTCGCGGGAGCGGCCCGTTTTCGCGACGATCCGATCCAGCGAGGTCGCGACGAGCTCGGTATCCGTGAAGCCGGGGCAGACCGCGTTCACCGTCACGCCCGTCCTGGCGGTCTCGAGGGCGAGCGACCGCACCAGTCCGATCACCGCGTGCTTGGCGGCGCAATAGGCGGTGACATAGGGATAGCCCTTCAGCCCCGCCGTCGAGGCCACCGCCACGATCCGCCCGAAGCCGCGCTCGGTCATGCCGGGGAGGACGGCCTGGGCAACGTTGACGACGCCCATCAGGTTGACCCCGAGCATGGCGGCGAAATCGCTGTTCGCCATCTTGGCGAACGGCTTCGATAGGGCCTCGCCGGCATTCGCGATCAGGAGGTCAACGGAGCGGGGCAGGGCGGCGACCGCGTGGCCGAGCCCGTTGCGGTCGGTCACGTCGGCAACCGTGAAGGCGTGCGCATCCCCGGCCGCGACCACCTCGTGGAGACGGCCGGCATCGCGGCCCAGGATCGTCACGGACGCTCCTGCCGCGACGAGAGCGGCCGCCACAGCCCGGCCGATGCCGCGGCTTCCGCCCGTCACCAGCGCATGTCGTTCTGCGAGCGGATTCGGCAACCGCCAAACTCCTGCGGTTCCGACCGCGACACTTGCAGCCGGAAGCCGCTTTACTTTAAGCTTCAAACATCGGCTGGCAAGACACCCGGCACGGCTCCTGCAAAGCGGCGGGAGCACGCCGGGCAGCAGCCGACCCGGGCAGGCCCTCCGGCATCAGGCAGGGCTCAACAGACGGGGTTCAGGCATGACGCGGATCGCAGGTTTGGGGCTCGCGGCGGCGCTCGGGGCGCTGGTCGCCGGCAGCGCACAGGCGCAGGACAAGGTGAAGGTCGGTGTCCTTCTGACGCTGTCCGGCCCGTCGGCCGTGCTCGGCCAGCAGGCCAGGAACGGCATCGAACTGGCCCTGAAGGACCTCGGCGGCAAGCTCGGCGGCAAGGATGCGGAGCTGGTCGTCGTGGACGACGAACTGAAGCCCGACGTCGCCGTCACGAAGGTCAAAGGCCTGATCGAGCGTGACAAGGTCGACTTCATCGTCGGTCCGATATTCTCGAACGTGCTCGGCGCCATCGTGAAGCCGGTTACCGATTCCAGCACCTTCCTGATCAGCCCGAACGCGGGCTCCTCCGCTCTCGCCGGCAAGGCCTGCAGCCCGTTCTTCTTCGTCACCTCGTACCAGAACGATCAGGTGCACCAGATCTCCGGCAGGGTCGCGCAGGCCCGCGGCTACAAGAAGGTCTACCTGCTGGCTCCCAATTACCAGGCCGGCAAGGATTCGGTCGCCGGGTTCAAGCTCGATTTCAAGGGCGAGATCCTCGACGAATCCTACGTCCCCCTGAACACGCTCGACTTCCAGTCCGAGCTCGCCAAGATCGCCTCCATGAAACCGGACGCGATCTTCGCCTTCATGCCGGGCGGCATGGGCGTGAACTTCGTCAAGCAGTTCAAGCAGGCCGGCCTCACCATGCCGGTTCTCTCGTCCTTCACGGTCGACGAGGCGACCCTGCCCGCACAGGGCGAAGCGGCGCTCGGCATGTTCGCGGGTTCCAACTGGGCGCCCGATCTCGACACGCCGCAAAACAAGAAGTTCGTCGAGTCCTATGTCGCGGCGTACAAGGCCGTCCCGGCGTCCTACGCCTTTCAGGCCTATGACGCCGCTCTCCTGATCGACTCGGCCGTGAAGGGGGTCAAGGGCGACCTGTCCAACAAGGACGCGGTACGGGCCGCGATGCGGAAGGCGGACTTCACCTCGCTGAGGGGCCCCTTCAAGTTCAGCCCGAACGGCTTCCCGGTTCAGGACTTCTATCTGACCAAGGTCGGCAAGAGGGCCAACGGGATGCTCGAGACGCAGATCGTCGAAAAGGTGTTCTCGAACTACGCCGACGGGTACGGCAAGGATTGCGCACTGACGAACTGATCCGAACCGGTCGTGCCCCGGGGCTGGGGCCCGGGGACCTCGCGCAGGCGGTATCCGGTTCGGGTCCTTCGAGGCGCACCGAGGGACGTGGGGTCCGGCCTCAGCGCCGGATGTTGAAGAGAGCCAGAGCTTGTCTGCCACGCTCCTCGCCATCCAGGTTTTGAACGGGCTGCAGTTCGGGCTGATCCTGTTTCTGATCGCGGCAGGGCTGACGCTGGTCTTCGGCGTCATGGATTTCATCAACCTCGCCCATGGCGTGCAATACATGGTGGGCGCCTATCTGGCGGCCGCCTTCACGGCCTGGACGGGCTCGTTCCTGGCCGGGCTCGCACTCGCGCTTCCGACGGCACTGGTCTTCGGGCTCGTGCTGGAACTCGTGGTGTTCCGGCATCTCTACGAGCGCGACCACCTCGACCAGGTTCTGGCAACCTTCGGGGTGATCATCTTCCTGAACGAGGGCGTGCGCGTGATCTGGGGCGCGGCTCCGCTCAGCGTGCCGGTTCCGGATGCCCTGGCGGGCTTCATCGAGCTACCCGGCGGCATCAACTATCCGATCTATCGGATCGCGATCATCGCGGCCGGGCTCGGGGTCGCGGGCCTGCTCTACCTGCTCGTGAACCACACCCGAATCGGCATGCTGGTCAGGGCCGGGGCCACGAACGCGCCGATGGTCTCCGCGCTCGGCGTGAACATCCGGCTGCTGTTCACGCTGGTCGTCGGCTTCGGCGCCATGCTGGCCGGCTTCGCCGGCGCCATGGTGGCACCCATCCTGTCGGTCGAGCCCGGCATGGGCGACAACGTCCTGATCCTCGCGTTCGTGGTGATCGTCATCGGCGGCATCGGCTCCGTCCGGGGAGCCTTCCTGGCCGCCCTTCTCATCGGGATCGTGGACACGGTCGGGCGCTTTCTCGCTCCCGTCCTGCTCCGCACGGTGCTGGACGCCTCCGCCGCCAGCCAGACCGGCCGGGCCCTCGCCCCGATGCTGATCTATCTGCTCATGGCCGCGACCTTGTTCGTTCGGCCGGCCGGCCTCTTCCCGGTGAAACGGTGACGGCGGTGCCGCCCCGGTCTGGCGGGGCCGGGGAACCTGTCGCCTCCTCCTGCAGGGGAAGGATCCGCGCGTGAGCGGGGCTGGTCCCGGGGATCCCCCTCGGCAGGGCGGGGACCGTCTCGCGGCGCCGGCCGGCAGAGCGGGGTTGTCCCCCCGCGAGTGGCTGCCGCTCGCCCTGTTCGCGCTCCTGGCGCTGGTGCCGTTCCTCGCCCGGCTCGGCGCGGAAGGGTTCGTCATATCGCTGATGACGCGCGTCGTGGTTGTCGGGCTCGCGGCGATGTCGCTCGACCTCCTCATCGGGTTCGGCGGCCTGATCAGCTTCGGGCACGCGGCCTTTCTCGGCATCGGCGCCTATGCGGTCGGCATCCTGTCCAGTCACGGCTTCGACGACGCGCTGCTTCAGCTCGCGGTCGCGGTCGGCGGCTCGGTGGTGTTCGCCCTCGCCAGCGGGGCCATCGCGCTGAGAACTCAGGGCGTCTATTTCATCATGATCACGCTGGCCTTCGGGCAGATGCTGTTCTTCCTCGCGACCTCGCTCGCGGCCTATGGCGGGGATGACGGAATGACGCTGCCCGGCCGGAGCCGGCTCTTCGGCCAGCCGCTCTTGAGGGCCGACGTCGCGTTCTACTACGTGTCCCTGGGCACCCTCCTGGTGGCTTACCTCTTGGCTCGGCAACTTGTCCGGTCTCGCTTCGGGCGCGTTCTGCGCGGGTCCCGCGAGAACGCCGTCCGCATGGAGGCGGTCGGCTTCGAGCCGTTCCGCTACCGGCTCGTCGCCTACGCGATCGCCGGAGCGATCGCCGGGGTCGCGGGCTTTCTCACCGCGAACCAGACGGAGTTCGTGAGCCCGGCCACCATGAGCTGGCAGCGCTCCGGCGACCTCATCTTCATGGTGGTGCTCGGCGGTATAGGCACCCTGCATGGCGCGATCGTCGGCGCGGCCGCCTTTCTGCT
>JAQGJJ010000126.1 GCA_028290695.1 Enterovirga sp.
CGGCCGGCCCGCGGCCGAGATCGTCGCGGCGCTCGACGGGTTTCGGAGCGGGCGGCTCCCGGCCACCGTGATGAACCGCATCGCCCCCGGCTTCACGGAGGCCGAGAGCCGAGCCATCGCCGAGTGGCTCAGCGCGCAGGCGCCGCCGCCCCGATGAGCGCGCGACCGCATCGCCGGGCCGTTCTCGGCACGACCCTGGCGCTCGGGGCGTCGGCCCTGGCGCGCCCGGCCGTGGCACAGGGTGCTGCGGCCAGGATCGTGGTCGTGGGCGGCGGCTTCGCGGGCGCCACCGCGGCCCGCCTGCTGGCGCAAGCGGGCCTCGCGGTGACTCTGGTCGAGGCGGACGAGCGCTACACCGTCTGCCCGTTCAGCAACCTCGTGATCGCCGCGTCCCGGCCGATGGAAGCGCAGGTCTTCGGCTACGAGGCGTGCCGGCGCGACGGGGTCGAGGTGGTGCACGCCACCGCCCGGGCCGTCGATACGGCCGCCCGCCGGGTCACGCTCGCAACCGGTGCCGCGCTCCCGTACGACCGTCTGGTCCTGGCACCGGGGATCGACATCCGGTTCGACGCCGTTCCCGGATACGACGAGGCGGCCGTCACGCTCATGCCGCATGCCTGGAAGGCCGGCCCCCAGACCATCCTGTTGCGCGACCGCCTCGCCGCAATGGAGGATGGCGGCCTCGTGGTGATGACGGTACCGGCGAATCCCTACCGCTGCCCACCCGGACCCTATGAGCGAGCGAGCCTGATTGCGCATTACCTGAAGTCCCGGAAGCCGCGCTCGAAGCTGATCGTGCTCGACGCCAAGGACACGTTCTCCAAGCAGCGGCTGTTCCAGGCCGCCTGGACCGACCTGTATCCGGCCCATCTCGAATACGTGCCGCTGGCGGCTGGCGGACAGGTGAGCTCGGTTGAGCCGGCGACCGGCACAGTGGCGACGGATTTTGAGCGCTACCGGGCGGCCGTCGCCAACGTCATCCCGCCGCAGCGCGCGGGCGCCATCGCGGCAGCCGCGGGCGTTGCCGACCGCTCGGGCTGGTGCCCGGTCGACCCCACGACCTTCGAGTCGCGGCTGCAGCCAGGCACCCACGTGATCGGCGATGCCGCCATCGGCGGCGCGGTGCCGAAATCGGCGTTTGCGGCCAATGCGGAGGCCAAGGTCTGCGCCGCCGCGATCGTCGAGCTGCTGCGCGGCCGGCAGCCGGCCGAGCCCCGGCTCGTCAACACCTGCTACTCGCTCGTGGCGCCGGACTACGGCATCTCGGTCGCCGGGGTGTACCGGCCGGCCGGCGGCCTCCTGGCCGACGTTCCGGGCGCGGGTGGGATCAGCCCGCTCGATGCCGAGCCGGCCGTCCGGGCACAGGAGGCACGCTACGCGGAGGCGTGGTTCCGGACGGTCACGAGCGAGGTGTTCGGCCCGTGACTGTCCCGGCACGCCTCGGCCCGACCCTGCTGCTCCTCGCGGTCGGCCTGTGCCCGGCTGCCGCCGACGCACCCGCGCCGTACCGGATGGTGGGAGACGCCATCCCGGACTCGCTCACGGGGCGCCCCGGCGACCCGGCCCGCGGTCGGGCGATCGTGGCGGACCGGACCCGCGGCCTCTGCCTACTCTGCCATGCCGGCCCCTTTCCGGACCAGCTGTTCCAGGGCAACCTGTCCCCGGATCTCGCCGGAGCGGGGGGCCGCAGCTCGGTCGGCCAGCTCAGGATGCGCATGGTCGATGCGAAGCGGCTCGATCCCGACACGATCATGCCGTCCTACTATCGCACGGATGGGCTTCGGCGCGTCGGCGCGACCTGGGGCGGCCGCACGATCCTGACCGCCGAGGAGATCGAGGACGTGGTCGCCTACTTGGTGACCCTGCGGGACTGAAGGAGCACCGGATGGCCAAGCCGCTGACACGCCGCCACGCGCTCCGCACGGGCGCCGCCGCTGCGGCCGCAAGCCTCCTCGTCACGCCCGTGCTCGCGACACCCGACGAGCGCGCGGAGGCGATCAGGGCCTTTGCGGGCGGCGCCGAAATTCGGGACGGACGGGTGAAGCTCGACCTTCCGCCCCTCGTCGAGAACGGCAACGCCGCTCCGCTCGGCGTGGAGGTGGACAGCCCGATGACGGACGCCGACCACGTTCGCCGCATCGCGGTGTTCAACGAGCGCAATCCGCAGCCGAACGTCGTTACGGCCGCGTTCGGCCCGCGCTCCGGCCGGGCCAGCCTCGGCACCCGGATCCGCCTCGCGACCTCGCAACGGATCACCGCGGTCGCCGAGATGAGCGACGGCACCTATTGGTCGGCCAGCG
Organism: Enterovirga sp.; assembly: GCA_028290695.1. Lineage (GTDB taxonomy): Bacteria > Pseudomonadota > Alphaproteobacteria > Rhizobiales > Beijerinckiaceae > Enterovirga. Next base: position 2,301 of record JAQGJJ010000126.1, read on the forward strand.
CGGACGTGATCGTCACGCTCGCCGCCTGCGTGGAGGGCTGACGCGATGGCGCGCGCTCTCGTCAACGTGCCCAAGCGCGCGCATCGGGGCGAGGTGATCGAGGTCAAGACCCTCATCGCTCACCCCATGGAGACCGGCTATCGCCCCGGACCGAGCGGCCGCATCCTGCCGCGCGACATCATCAGCCGGTTCACCTGCACATATGGCGGCGAGGAGGTGTTCTCGGCCGAGCTGCACCCGGCCGTCTCGGCGAACCCCTATCTGGCGTTCACGCTGGAAGCGCGGGAGAGCGGCCCGATCACCCTGACCTGGACGGGAGACAACGGCTTCCGACAGGTCGAGACGGCTCTCATCGAGGTCGCGTGACGGGGTGCATCCTGGCCTTTGCCGCCGTCCTCGCGGTGCTCGGCCCATCGATCGCAGCGGCGGCCGAGATCGCCCCGCCGGACCGGCGCTCCGACACGATCGCGATGAGCCCGGCGCTCCGTGCCATGCAGGCGGACGACGCGGCCAATCCCGGCATGCTGTCCGTGCTGGACGGAGAGGCCCTGTGGAACACCAGGGCGGGGGACGCGGCCCGGTCCTGCGCCGATTGCCACGGGCCGGCGGCGACCGGGATGCGGGGCGTCGCCGCCCGCCACCCGGCCTGGAACAAGGCGAGCGGGGCACCGATGGACCTGACGGGCCGGATCGAGATGTGCCGCACAGAGAACCAGCGCGCCCCGCCGCTCCCGGCCGAGAGCCCGGACCTACTGGCGCTCTCCGCCTACGTGGCGCACCAGTCGCGTGGGATGCCGATCTCGCCCCCCGACGATCCCGGCACCGCGGCGGCCCGCGAGCGCGGTCGGCGGCTGTTCACCGCGCGGATCGGACAGCTCGACCTGTCCTGCGCGGCCTGCCACGACGACAACTGGGGCAAGCGCCTCGCCGGGTCCCCGATCCCGCAGGGACACCCAGTCGGGTATCCGGCATACCGGCTCGAATGGCAGGCGCTGGGCTCCCTGCAACGGCGGCTGCGCAACTGCATGAGCGGCGTCAGGGCCGAGCCGTACCGGTTCGACGCGCCCGAACTCGTGGACCTCGAAGCCTACCTGATGGGCCGGGCCGCCGGACTCGCGATGGAAACGCCCGCCGTGCGGCCCTGATCCGTCTGGCCGCAACCGTCGCGGCCTTCGGCCGTTAGCCCGGCATGACGGACACGCGCGGCGCATCTCTTCGGGTCCGGGTCGGGGACCGCTTCTCGCTCGAGGCGGAGGTCGGGCCGATGCCGGCCCGGCTCGTCGCCGTGGCGATCCTCGTCTCCGGCATTCTCCTGTCCGTCCCACCGATCATCAGGGCGGCCAGAAAGGGCCGCGCCTTGCCGGCTGCACCCGACGGGGCGGTCGTCCGGGCCGACTGACCCGAGGCCTACTTGGTGATGCGCTTCGGCGAGATCGGGTCGCTGGCCGGAAACGTCTCCTCGAGAGCCTCGT
>JAQGJJ010000133.1 GCA_028290695.1 Enterovirga sp.
ATGAAATGACCAATCTCGCGCATGAACGAATCCTTTGTGCCCGTCTCCTGCGCTGCGTAATCGCGGTAAGGAAGAGCGATTACCGCAGATCAAGTGTGCACAAATGCCTGAACGGCGCGAGGAGTTGGAGTGGGGGGACCTCAGATTCTTCCTGGCGGTGGCGCGGGCCGGGACGGTTTCGGGCGCAGCCAAGGTCCTCAAGGTCGACCACGCGACGGTGGTTCGGCGCGTCGCCCGCCTCGAGCGCGACGCCCGGATAGGCCTCTTCGTGAAGCGCCGCTCCGGCTACGAGCTCACGGACGCCGGGCAACGGCTCATGAAAACCGGAGAGATCATCGAGGCCGCGATCCTGGCCGGCCAGGACGACCTGACGGGCACCGCCTACGACCTGAGCGGCCCCGTTCGGATCGGCGCTCCGGACGGCTTCGGAAGCCTCTATCTCCCGTCGCGCCTCGCCGATCTGGCGAAAACATACCCCAATCTTCAGATCGAGCTCGTGGCGACGGCTCGGCTCTTCAGCCTGTCCCGGCGGGACGCCGACATGGCAATCACGGTGGCGCTTCCCGAAACAGGCAGGGTTCTCACGCGCAAGCTCACGACCTACCGCCTCGGCCTTCACGCCTCCCGGGCGTACCTCGACGGCAACGCGCCGATCAGGTGCCGTGACGATCTCCTAAGCCACCGCTTCATCGGCTACATCGACGAACTCGTCTTCACACCGGAGCTGGACTACCTGCACCATGTCCACCCGGGGATCTCGGCGCATTTCCGCAGCGGAAACCTCGTGGCCCAGATGAGTGCCGCCATTCAGGGCATCGGGATCGCCGTCCTGCCCTATTTCATGACCGCCAACGTGGCGAGCCTTGCGCCGGTCCTGCCCGGCGAGGTCTCGATGGAGCGCGACTTCTGGCTCCTCACCCACCCGGATATGGCTCGCCTTGCCAGGTACCGGACCGTCGCCGATTTCATCGCGGACGGCGTGAGAGCGGACCGCAAGCTCTTCCTGGGCGAACCGACATAGGGTTTCGTCACCGAGCAGGCGGACCGGCTGGTGGAGACTTCCCGGGGGCGCCGTGCAAGCGTCTCCGCCGACCGTTTCGGGTTGGCCCGCCCTCTAACCCGGTCCCACCGGTGCCTTTCTGCGGGACAGGAGGACCATGGCCTCGTAGATCATGTGCGCGCACAGATGCGCAGCCATGTTGTTCACGTCGTGCGGCGGCGACACGGTATTGAAGTCGACCGCCACGATGTTGAGGCCGTCCAGACTTCGCAGAAGATCAATCCCCTCCCGGGCCGTCAGGCCGCCCCAGGTCGGCGATGCCACGCCTGGCGCGACGGAGGGGTCGAACACGTCCATGTCGAAGCAGAGGTACACCGGTCGGCCGCGCGCACCGGGATCGCCCGCGCTCTCGCGACCTGCTCCGGAACCATGCGGCGCGGCCTGAGGCTCGCGCTGTTCAGCGCCGAGGAATGGGCGCTGACCGGCTCGGCCCAGTACGTGGCAGCCCTGCCGGCCGAGGAGCGAGATCGCATCGTCGTGAACGTCAATCTCGACTCGGTTGCCGGGAGCCCGGATCTGGCGGCTCTGACGAGCGGGTATGCGGGCATCGAGCCCTTTCTCATGGCCGCGGCCGAGGAATGCGGCATCCCGCTCAGGCTCGTACGCCCGCTGATGGAGAACTCGGACCATGCGAACTTCGCAAAGGCCGGGATCCCAGCCTTCCGCCTGGTGGCGGGTTTCGACGATCCGATGGCCGCGACCCGGCTCGTGCTGACCGCGGCGGACACACGGGACCTCGTGCCGCGGCCGGACCTGGAGCGGGCCGCCTCCCTTGCGCTCGCGATCACGAACGCGGCGTGTTCCGCGCCCGCCGAGACGTGCGCGGCATGGCGGCGGCATCCGAGCACCGGCGAGGCTGGGCGTCGATTGCGGGAGTAGACCCGGCGCCGCGCGAGGCCGGGTCGTCCGGCCACCGCCTCGAGCCTGCCTCGGCCTCGCCCCGGCGCCGCGTTCGGCCCGCGGGAACCTACGGGGTCCAGGTCACGACCCGGCGCTCGACCGCCTCGATGGCGTAGAACAACACCACGCTCAGCACGGTCAGGACCAGGAGCGCGGCGAAGGCCAGCGGTGTCTGCGACTGCGCGGTCGAGGTCAGGATCAGGTACCCGAGACCGTCCTGGGCAGCGACGAACTCCCCGATCACCGAGCCGATGACCGCGAACGTGATGGCCACCTTGCAGCCGGGGAAGAGAGGAGGAAGGGCAACCAGCAGGCGGAGCCGGAGGAAGATCGACAGCTGCGTCGCCGTGAGCGAGCGCATCAGGTCGAGCATGTTGCGCGGTGCCGCCTCGAGGCCGGCGACGACGTTCACGAGGATCGGAAAGAAGCAGACCAGAACCACGATCACGACCTTCGGCCACTCGCCGATGCCGAGCCACAGGATGACCAGAGGGGCCAGCGCAACCTTGGGGATCGACTGCAGCCCCAGCAGGATCGGGTACAGGATCCGCCGTGCGACCGGGGCAAAGGCGATCACGACCGCCAGCGGCACGGACAGCACCAGGGCGAGCACGAAGCCGACAAGCGTTTCCCGCATGGTGACGAGCGTGTTGGAGGCGAGTTCGGGAGCCCATTCCCACGCCGTCGTCGCGATCGCGGAGGGCATCGGCAGGACCCAGCCCGGAACCCTGAAATACCGCGTGCACGCTTCCCAGGCGACGAGCAGCACCAGGTAGATGATGGGAGTCGTGAGGCGATCCGCCATCGCCGGGCGCGGGGTTCGGGCCATCGGGCGCTTCAATCGTTGGGCCGCGCGAAGATCAGATCGCGAACCTGCTGCTTGATCTCGATGAAGCGGGGGTGCTGGGCCGTCCTGACGTCGCGCGGACGCGCCAGGTCGACCGGGATGTCCGCCCGGATGCGCCCGGGACGCGCGGACATGATGATCACCCGGTCGCCCAGCAGGATCGCTTCCTCGATGTCATGCGTGATGAGAAGTGCCGTGCGGCCGAGCTCCTGCCAGAGGCGCGACAGCTCGAGCGACAGTTCTTCACGGGTCAGCGCGTCGAGGGCCCCGAACGGCTCGTCCAGCAGCAGCATCTTCGGGTCGGCCAGGAGGGCCCTGCAGAAGGCCGCCCGCTGCTTCATTCCGCCGGACAGCATCTGAGGCCTGGCTCCGGCGAAATCCTTCAGACCCGTCATCTCGAGAAGATGAAGCGCCCGAGCCCGGGCGGGCGCCTTGGGCAGCCCGAGCACCTCCGCGGGCAGGAGCACGTTCTCCAGAATGCTCGCCCAGGGAAACAGGACATGGTCCTGGAAGACGATGCCGACCTCGCGCGACGGGCCGGTGAGCGGGGCACCGTCGCGCTCGATGCGACCGTCCGACGCCGGCTCCAGCCCGGCCACCAAGCGAAGCAGGGTGGACTTTCCGCAGCCGGACGGACCGACAACGGAAACGAACGTGCCCGGCTCGATCGTCAGGTCGATGGGACCGAGAGCATGCGTCTCGGTGCCCGTCCGGCCATAGACCTTGGTGACCCCGGACAGCGAAAGTGAAGCGGCAGCCATCTCGGGGGCGCCCGCCTCTGCGTCAGTTCACGAAGCCCGGCACGTACATGTCCTGCGCCTCGACCTTCTCCTTCAGCGGATAGGACCGGGACATGATGTCGATGGTGCTCTTGATCCGGGCCGGGTCGATCAGCCCGAGTTGCTGGCCCGGCACGACGGCGAGTTCGCGCACGAGCTCCGTTTCGCCCTTGGCGACCTCCGGCGAGATCTGCTTGTGGAACCTGTTGAGGATCGTGCCGGCCTCGGTCGGATCGGCGAAGGCGTCCCGCATCCCCTTCAGCGTCGCCCTGACGAAGCCCTTCAGCATGTCCGGCTTGTTCCGGATGGTCTGTTCGGCCGCGACGATTCCGTTGCCGTAATAGTCGAGCCCCGGATCCTTGTAAGCGAGCCGGACCAGCCCCTTTGGGGCTGCCGCGGCCGCCAGCAGGGGCTCGCCCACGGTGAACTGGCCGATGGCGTCGACCCGCCCGGTCGACAGAAGGGAGGGTAGCGAGGAACTCTCGGCCGAGATCCACTTGACCTTGGTGCGGTCCACGCCGGATGCCTGCGCGTATGCATTGAAGATCACCGGCATGGCGCTGAAGGCGCTATCCGCGATGGTCCGACCCTCCAGGTCCTTTGCGGTCTTGATGCCGCTATCCGCGAGGGCGAAGATCGCGTGCGGCGGAGAGGCATAGACGATCGACACGAGCTTCACCGGGATGGCGTCGTTCGCGCGCGCCAGGACGAGTGAGCCTGCATCGGCGAAGCCGATTTCCGCCGTTCCCGCGGCGACCTTCTTGATCGCGTCGGCCGAGCCCTGCCCGCGCAGGATCTTCACGTCCAGCCCTTCGGCTTTGTAATAGCCCTTTTCGAGCGCGACGTAGAAGTAGGCGTGGCGTCCGTTGAAGCCGAAATCGGTGATGAAGTTGACCTCCTCGGCCTGGGCCGCGAGGCTGGGCAGGAGCAGCGCCGCCAGAGACGCGAGAGCTGCGAACCGGGTGAGCCTTGGCTTCATCACACGCCTCTCGCTTTCTGGTACGGAGCTCGAGGCCGAGTGTTCGGAAATCGTTCGAGCCCGAACACTTGCGTAACGGCCCGTAGCCGGCCGCACAATCATGCCGTCGAACCAAATCTAAGCAACTCCCGCCAGCGATCGATGAATCCGGTCGCGCCCTGCTGGAAACAGAGGCAGCGCGTGGGAAAGATGCGACGGCTGATTGGCTGCGGCGTCGTGGTGGCGCAGTCTGGCCGCAGACGAGTGGATGTTAGATTCCGAATGACAGGCGGACCCGACCACCAGGATCGAGGGGGTGGCCCAGCGAAGAAGCGGGGCGCGCGACGTGGGTTTCCGGCGGGAACCGCCGCCGGACGCCGGGCCGCGCACGAGCAGGTGGACGAGATCTTCCGGCAATGGCGTTCGGAGCGGCCCGACATCGATCCGACGCCGGTGCGGATCTACGGGCTGATCGGTCAGATCCACCTGCAATCGACGGCCTTCATCAACGAGGTCCTGGCGCCGCTCGGACTGGTCCGCGGCACATTCGATGTTCTGAGCGCTCTTCGTCGCGTCGGCGTGCCCTATTCCCTCACCCCGAAACAGCTCGCGCGCCATCTCCTGCTCAGCGGTGCCGGCCTGACCAGTCGGCTGAACCAACTCGAGGCCCTCCATCTGATCGCGCGGTTGCCGGAGCCTTCGGACCGCCGCACCGTCCGCGTGCAGCTCACGGCGGCGGGCGAGGCCCTGGTGAACCAGGCGATCCCTCTCGTCTTCGAGGCTCAGTGGCGCCGCATCATCCCGCTCGGAGCGAACAGTCTCCGCTCTCTCGTGGACGAGCTTACCCGTTTCGCCGAGGCGATTTCGAGCGTGTCGGAGCGAGGCGACGCGGTGGAAGCGGAGCAGGCCAGCACAAGATCGTTCGACATGGAATGACTTTTGCGGCACTGCTCGGGTCTGCGCGACCGAGCGGACGTGCAAGCGAGGAGGTCCGATGGATCGAACGGCACGCATCGCGGTGATCGGGGCCGGGCTGGGCGGG
>JAQGJJ010000135.1 GCA_028290695.1 Enterovirga sp.
CCTGCGCAAAGCCGCCGAGCGAACCGTTGGCGCACTCTGGGACAGGATCGGCAACGTCCTCGGCACCTTCACGCCCGCTGAATGCGCAAACTACTTCAGAGCCGCAGGCTACGAGCCGGATTAAGCCGAAACCGCTCTAGCTGATCCGACGGGGACAGGCGAGCCGGGCGAATGCGATCAAAGCCCTTCGCTCGGCAGCCTTCCGGCGCTCTCACGCGGGCTCGGTATGGCCTGCTGGGCGGACGCCCGCTCGCCGGCCATCCTCGACCAAGCTTTATTTCGGCAGCGGGATGACCCTTCGGTCTGGCGGCGACCGTACGAGGTTGCGCCTAGAGCGAACCGGTTCTGAGGTTGGCGTCAGCGGCGGCCGGAGGCGCGCCTTTCGGGCTCGCACCGACCCAGCGCACCATGTCGAGGAGGACGGCGGATAACGCACGGTCGAGCGCCGGAGCGACCTCGGCCACGCCTCCCGATCCGACCGGCTGCCGGGACGAGAAGATGCGTGAGTTGAGCACCCGCCCGGAACGCGAATCCACCAGCTTGGCCGATATCTCGACGACCCCCTCGCCACGTCCCGCGTCGAACTGGAAGGTCCGAAGCTCCGTGTTCAGCTGGGTGTCGGGGGTGAGACCGTCCCCCGGACGGCCGACCGACCGGGTGCGGGAGCCGTTCTCGAAGGTCTGGATGATCCGGGCCTGGACGAGCCGCGGAAGGCGGTCCGCCCACTGCCCGTTGGGAAGAACGGAGACCGTGCCGGATGCACTCCGCACGGCGATCCGCTCGCTCTCGAAGGCCTGGAGCGCGGCGGGCTCGGTGACGACGAGCTGGGTGCCGAGCCCGATCGCGCCGCGAGGACGAGGGGCCGTCAGGTCGTACGCCGTGTCCGGGGTCGAGCCGCAGCCTCCGAGCACGAGGCTCCCGGCCATCCCGATCCAGACCAGCGCACGTCTGCCCCCAGTCTGAAGGGCCGAGCGAGATCGCCCGGCTCGAAGCTGATCCTGCATGCTGTAAACGCTCTACCGGCCGCCGTACTCGGGAAGCGAGGGACGCCCACCGAAGATGATTGAAGACGGGTTTCGTTCCAAGTTCCGCGCGGCTCGGCCCACATCGTTTATGGTCCGCCGTGCGTCTACAGCCACGCCTTCGACCTGGCGCGATCCCGATCCAGTGAAGCGGGTCACGCCCTGAGCGATCTCGGTCGCCCGACGGTTGAGGTTGTCGGAGGCCGCGCCGAACCGCTCCATCGCGTCCCGGATCGAGGCGAATGTACTCTTTCCCTCGGCGCCCGCGGCCGAGCCGAGGAAATTCTCAGCCGCCTTCAGCACGCCATCAATCCGACCTGCGGCGGCATCGAGCTTCGCGGTGAGCGAGTTCGCATTGCGGATCGCGTTCTCGACGTCACGGCTCGAATTCCCGAGTGCCGTGGCGAAGCGGCTCGCTCCATCGACGGTGTTACCGAGCTTAACCGGATCCACCGCCGCCAGGACACGGCCGGCGTCGCCGACGGCTTGCTGCAACCCCGGCGCGATATCGGCCAAACGGCGCACCAGCGTCGAGGTGTCTTGCACGATGTCGGTAATCTTCGAGCGGCTTTCACTGACGGTTTGCAGCGTGTTGTCCACGTTCGCCACGATGTTTGCCACGCGTCGACGGTCGACCGAGCGCATGAGCCCCGTGGTTTCGTCCGTCAGAACCTCGAGCTTCCCGGCAAGAGGGCCGATCCGTTCGGCGGCCTGCGCGACCGACGCGAGCGCCTGCTGGATCTGCGGCGCGTTCTGGCTGAGCGCGGTCGAGAACGTCTCGACGTTGCGGATCGTTCGGTTGATACCTTCTCGGTTACCCTCCACGATCGTGTTCAGGTTCTCGATCAGCAGGTTGGCACGCTCGGCCGTGCCTTTCGCCGTCTCGATGATGCTGCCAAGGCCGCCACGCTCGGCGACGATCACCGGCATGTCCTCCGGCGGGCGCGTCTGAAGAGCAGGAGTGTTCGGGTCGCCCCCGGTCAGCGCAATCACGGCCGTGCCGGACAGGAGGGCCACGTCGAGACTGGCCTTGGTATCCTGCCTGACCGGGGTCTCGCGATCGACCTCGATGACGGCGAAGGCCTGCTGCGGCTTCGTCGCGTCGAAGAAGACGTTGCTGACATCTCCGACCCGGATGCCGTTGAAGAGAACCGGCGCCCCCTTCGAGAGGCCCGCGACCGAGCCGGCGAACTCGACCTTGTAGGTCGCGCGCTTCTTGCCGCTGTCGGAACCCGAGAACCAGAACACGAAGCCGAACGCAGCAGCGATCACGGCCAGCGTAAAGGCGCCTATGATCGCGTAGTTAGCTCGCGTTTCCATCCATTGCTCTCAGTGTGCGCCCGCCACCGAGCGCGCCCGCTTCCCGTGGAAGTAGGCGCGAACCCAGGGGTCTTCCGAGGCGAGCATCGCATCTATGGGCCCATCGGCGATGATGCGACCATCACCGAGCGCCGCGATGCGGTCGCAGACGGTATAGAGGCTGTCCAAGTCGTGAGTCACCATGAAAACGGTCAACCCCAGCGTGCGCTGAAGGGTCGCGATCAGCTCATCGAACTCTCCCGCCCCGATCGGATCGAGGCCCGAGGTCGGCTCATCCAGAAACAGGATTTCGGGATCCAGCGACAGAGCGCGGGCGAGAGAGGCGCGCTTGATCATGCCGCCGGAGAGCTCGGACGGCAGCTTGTCGGCGGCGTCCGGCTTCAAACCCACCATCTCGATCTTGAGCATCGCGAGTTCGTCCAGCAGCCGGTCTGAGAGCTTCAGGTACTCCCGCATGGGCACCTGGACGTTCTGGCGGACGGTCAACGACGAGAACAGTGCTCCCTGCTGGAACAGCACGCCCCACCGCCGCTCGACCGCCTTGCGGGAGGCGGCGGACAGCTCCTCCAGGTTCTCCCCGAAGACCTCGATCGTGCCACCACGCTTCGGGACGAGACCGAGGATCGCTCGGGTCAAGACAGACTTTCCCTGCCCCGACGGGCCCACGAAGCCGAGGATCTCGCCCCTGAACACGTCAAGGTCGAGTCCCTTCAGAACGAGCTTCTCACCAAACCCGACCTGGATGTCCCGTACCCGTATGACCGCTTCTTGATCATGCGTCGGCGCTTCGTTCACAGGGGCGCTCATCCGGTCCTTAATAGTCGATCGCGGCGAAGAAGATGGCGAAGAAGCCGTCCAGGACGATCACCATGAAGATGGCCTTCACCACGGACGAGGTGACGTGGCGGCCGAGCGACTCGGCCGAGCCTTCGACAGCGATGCCCTCGATCGACGCGATCACGCCGATCACGATGGCCATGAAAGGCGCCTTGATGATGCCCACCAGGAAGGTGTTCATCGTGATCGTTGCTTTCAGGCGGGCGAGAAAGGCGTCCGGCGGGATGTCGCCGTAGATCCAGGCGACCAGCGCTCCACCGACCAGAGCCGCGATGGAGGACAGGAAGGCCAGGATTGGAAGTCCGATCACGAGGGCCAAAACCCGGGGGACGATCAGAACCTCGATCGGATCGAGTCCCATGACCCGTAGCGCGTCAATCTCCTCGCGCATCTTCATGGAGCCAATCTCGGCCGTGAAGGCCGATCCTGAGCGGCCGGCCACCATGATCGACGTCAGCAGGACGCCAAGTTCACGCAGGATGAGGATGCCGACGAGGTTGACCACGAAGGTCTGGGCCCCGAAGCGCTGGAGCTGGAAAATGCCCTGCTGCGCCACGATGCAGCCGACCAGGAACGAGATCAGCACGATGATCGGCACGCCCCGGAAGGCGATCTGCTCGATCTGGTTCGTCAGCGCGGGCAGGCGGAACCGGCTGGGGACGAGGATCACCCGGACGAGCGCCGTAACAATCTCGCCGAGCAGGCTGATCCCCTGGGCGAAGTCCTTGCCGGCATTGACGACCGCCTCGCCGATGTCGACCAGCACGTCCATGAGGCGGGACTTGCGCTTGACGGGCTCCGGCTGGAAACCCCGATAAGCAACCTCGTTCAGGAGGATGTGGTGTTCGGCCCGGGCGCCGACGAAATCTGCCGCGAGGCCCTTCCCGCCGAAATCGTGCCGCGTCCGGTCGAGAACCCAGGCGCCGAGCGTGTCGAGCCGCTCGATCCCGGAAAGGTCGATGAGCGCCCTCCCCGTGCTCTCAGCCGCGCCGGACAGCTCCTCGATCTGGCGCTCTACCGCACCGGCGTGCTCCACCGTCCAGCTTCCGGAAAGCCGGGCGCGCAGCTCGTTGCCGGACGTATCCAGCTCGACGAGAGGCTCGTTGACCGTGGTCTCCTGCCGCAAACTTGGATAGTCCCTTGGCACATTGCCGACAGGGTGATAGCGCGCCGATGGCGCAGAAGTCGAGCGCGTCGGAGGCCGCATGGCGCGCAGGCTCACGGTCGAGGTGGAGCGTTTCCCCATCGCGGGTAAGTTCACGATAGCCCGCGGCTCACGAACAGAGATCGTGGTGGTCACGGCGACGATCGCGGACAGCACTGCAGTCGGTCGGGGCGAATGCGTTCCGTACGCACGCTACGGCGAAAGCGTCGAGAGCGTCGCCGCCCTGATCGAGAGCGTGCGCGGACCCCTCGAAGCAGGCCTCGATCGTGTCGGATTGCAGGACGCACTCCCGCCCGGCGCGGCCCGCAACGCCCTCGATTGCGCGTTGTGGGACCTCGACGCCAAACTCACGGGAGTTCCCGCCCATGTGACTGCGGGCACGGACAGGCTGCCGCCCGTCACGACCGCGTACACGATCAGCCTCGACGAAGCGGCAGCGATGGCCGACGCGGCCCGGCGGGCGGAAGCTCGGCCGATATTGAAAATCAAGCTTGGTGCGCCTGACGGCGATCTCAGCCGGATCGCTGCCGTGCGGCGGGCCGTCCCGGAGGCGACCCTGATCGCCGACGCCAACGAGGGCTGGCGGTCCGGCAACGTCGCCGACCACCTGAAGGCGTGTGCCGATCACGGCTATTCGCTCATCGAGCAGCCGCTCCCGGCGGCTGATGACGCGATTCTGGCCGAATTGCCGCATGACGTGCTGCTCTGCGCGGACGAGAGCCTGCACGACCGACACGGTCTCGAAGCGCTCGTCGGTCGCTACGACGCGATCAACATCAAGCTCGACAAGGCGGGAGGACTGACCGAAGCTCTTGCCCTCGCCACAAAGGCGCAGGACCTCGGGTTCTCGCTCATGATCGGCTGCATGCTGGGTACGTCACTCGCCATGGCGCCGGCGCTGCTGCTCGCGCCCCGGGCACGTTTCGTCGATCTCGACGGCCCCCTCCTCCTTGCCCGGGAGCGCGAGGGGGGGCTCCGCTATGAGGGTAGTGTCGTCTACCCGCCTTCCCCGGCTCTGTGGGGGTAGGATGCCGGACGACGACGCGTTTGCCCGGTTCGGGCAGGATTTCGAGGCCATCGAGGCGGCCGTGCTGGAGACTGCCCGAGGACGATGGTTCCTGGGGGAATTCACTCGCCGGAACCGCAACGCCGATACGGGAGTCCTTCTGGAGGCGATCCGGCGGCTCGAGGTGACCGTCGCGGGCCCGAGCGGGGGGGACGGGCTCTCCGGACCGGGACAGGACGGCCTTGCGGCCATGAGCGAGGCGATCGAGCGGGCGCGATCGGAGATCGCGGTGCTGGGCTCTCCCGAGGACACGTCAGGCCCAGTTACACCCACGTCCGAGGTGTTCGCCCGTATTGTTCGAACAACGGAACGGGCCACCTCCGATATCCTGGATGCGACCGAGCGCATGCAGGAAGCGGCTTGGACGCTTCGCGAGCGTGGCGTCGACACGGACATCTGCGACGAGCTCGACGGTCGCGCGACGCAGATCTACACCGCCTGCGCGTTTCAAGACCTGACGGCGCAACGTATGGCCAAAATCCTGGACGCCCTCAGGATCATAGAGACGCACCTGTCCGACATGGTCGGCCCGGCACAGGCCCGGCTAGCGACACACAGCCCGATGCCGCTCGCGGGCGAGAGCTTGAGCCAAAACGATATCGACTTCGTGATCGTGGATCGCGCAGCCGTCCCGGAACGGGCGAATGACGCCGCGCAGCCGGTGCCGTCCTCCGCCCCACCCGAACTCCGCCATGATTCGCCAGCCGCCGTAGCCCATCCGCGGCGTCTCCCCGGCCCCATCCCTGCTTCCCTGGCCGCCATCGATGCGCTTCCGATCCGGGAGCGTTTGAAGCTTTTCACGTGATTAACCAATCTCGGCCCAGAACAGCTCGCTGTACGCTTGCGACACGCTCAGACGCGTACGGAGCGAGAGACCCGTCTTGGCTTTCACCCTGCGGAGCGCCGCGCCGATCAGCGAGGCTGATCTTGCCGTGAACCCACTTCTTGGCGTCGGACTGAAAATCGTCTCGGCGCTCGCCTTCACCTTCATGTCGGCCGGCATCAAGTGGGTCGGCACCGATTACCCGACCGGCGAGATCGTGTTCTTCCGCTCGGCCTTCGCCCTTGTTCCCCTCGCCGTCTGGCTTAGCTGGCGGGGCGACCTCTTCCGGGCGGCACGAACAGGCGACCTGAAGGGACATGTGCTGCGCGGCCTCATCGGCAGCTGCGGGATGTTCGCCGGCTTCATCTCGCTCGCCTACCTGCCCCTCTCGGATTCCGTGGTGATCGGCTATGCCGCGCCGCTGATCACGGTCGTGCTGGCAGCCGTCATTCTGCGCGAACGCATTCGGATCTACCGCTGGAGCGCCGTCGCGGTCGGCTTCGTCGGGGTGGTCATCATGGTATGGCCGAAGCTCGGGCTGGATTCGCCGTCACCCGGGGGCGCTACGGCCATCGGTGTCGGCTTCGCGCTGCTCGGCGCGTGCTGCTCCGCCGGGGCCACGATCCAGGTGCGCCGCCTCATGGAGCGCGAAACGACCGCCGCCCTCGTCCTGTACTTCACCCTGCTGACCACGACGCTCGGCGCCGCGACCTTCGTGCTGGGCTGGCGCATGCCGAACACGGCCGATTTCAGCCTGCTCGTCCTGATCGGGATCCTGGGCGGCATCGGCCAGATCTTGATGACCCAGAGCTACCGCTACGCGGATGCCTCGCTGATCGCCCCCTTCGACTACACAACGATGATCTGGGCCTTTCTGATCGGCTGGTTCGTGTTCGGCCAGCTTCCGAGCGCGGCGGTGCTGGCCGGTGGCGGTATCGTGGCGGGCTCCGGCGTGTTCGTGATCTGGCGCGAGCACCGACTCGGGCTCGACCGCGTGCGGCAGCGGGAAACGTCGTCGCAGCGCCCGACCTGAGGCTCGAACGATGACCGCCATTGCGCTCACGATCGCGGGCTCCGATTCCGGCGGAGGGGCCGGCATCCAGGCCGATCTGAAAACCTTTTCCGCGCTCGGCGTCTACGGCGCCTCGGTGATCGCCGCTCTGACCGCCCAGAACACGCGCGGGGTGCAGGCGATCCAGGACGTTCCCGCAGACTTCGTCGCGCAACAGATGGACAGCGTGTTCTCCGACCTCCCGGTAGGGGCGGTGAAGATCGGCATGCTGTCCCGGCCCGAGGTCATCACGGCTGTCTCGGACGGCCTCCGCCGGCACGGCGCCCGCAACGTCGTGCTCGACCCGGTCATGGTGGCGACGAGCGGCGACCGGCTCATCTCCGCCGAGGCCGTCGCGGTCCTGCGTGACGGCCTCCTGCCGCTGGCGCTCGTCGTCACCCCGAACCTCCCGGAGGCGGCTGCGCTCCTCGGTGAGGCGATGGCGGCCGACGAGGAGGCGATGGCCCGGCAGGGCGAGCGGCTCCTCGCGCTCGGGGCCCGGAGCGTGCTCGTCAAGGGAGGCCATGGCGGCGGCCCGGAGAGCGTGGACCTCCTGGTCGAGAGGGGGCGCGTGACGCGCCTGGCAGGCGCCAGGATAGCGACCCGCAACACGCACGGGACCGGCTGCACGTTGTCCTCGGCCATCGCGGCGGAACTCGCAAAGGGAGCGGAGCTCGGGAGTGCCGCCCGAACCGCCAAGGCCTACCTCCAGGAGACGCTGGCCGCGGCGGACCGGCTCTCAATCGGCGCGGGCTCCGGGCCGGTGCATCATTTCCACGCGCTCTGGCCGACCCGCGACGCCTGACCGCCGCCTTGATCTTTGCGCCGGGGCACGATGTTGTCGCCGGAGGGGCGGCGCTGGTCCCCGGACGGAGAAGTGGGACAGGATGGCTGTCGAGGGCCGCGAGCGGGCGAGGGAGCTGGAAGCGGGAGCGCAGGTGCTCTCGGGCCAGCTCGGCAAGACGATCCAGCGCCTGCGCAAGGCCTACAGCCTGTCGCTGTCCGAGCTGGCGGAACAGTCCGGCGTCGCCAAGTCGATCATCAGCCAGATCGAGCGCAACGAGACCAACCCGACGCTGGCCACCATCTGGCGGCTGAGCCAGGCTCTCGACATCTCGATCGAGCGGGTGCTGGCGACGGTCGACGAGGAGCCCTTCATCGAGAAGTCGTCGCGGCCCGACACGCCCATGCTGGTCTCGGACGACGGCCGCATGCGCTTGGCGATCATCGGCTGGATCAAGACCGTCGAGTGGCTGCAATGGTACGACCTGACCTCGGAGCCGGGCGGCGTGCTGGAGAGCGACGCGCACCAGCGCGGCTCGGTCGAGTGCCTGTCCGTGCTCGAGGGGGAGTTCACCGTCGAGGTCGGCGGCGTCGTGCAGACCGCGCGCGCCGGCGAGACCCTGCGCTACCGCTGCGATCGTCCCCACACGGTTCGCTGCATCGGCACGAGCGAGGGCCGGGCCACGATGGTGTGCATCCTCAAGGCCGCCGTGATGGAATGAGGCGCCGGGCTCCGCCGTAGCGCCCGGTCGCGCCCCGTGTTCAGGCCGAGTTTCCGTCGCGCGGCCAGGTCCCGTCCGCCTCGGGATGGCGCTCCACCAGGGCGCGGTCGTCGTTTCGGACGGAGTTGACCCGCGTCGAGACCGGCCAGGCGATCATTGCCTCGGCCGAAAACGGGCCGAGCAGGCCACGCGGATCCTCCTCGTCGCCGAGCCAGCGGTCGTAATCGGCCGGTTTCAGGATGGCCGGCATGCGGTTGTGGATCGGCTTCACGAGGCTGTTCGCCCGGGTGGTGACGACGCAGAAGGTGCGGATCCATTCGCCCGTCGCGGGATCCTTCCAGTTCTCCCACAGCCCCGCGAGGCCGAACGGCGCCCCGTCCTTCATGGCGACCGCGAAGGGCTGCTTGATCCGCTCGCCCTCCACCGCCTTCCATTCGTAGAAGCCGTCGATCGGCAGGATGCAGCGCCGCCGCGCATAGGCGGGCGCGAACTCGACGCGCCTGGTCAGGAGCTCGGCCGCGGCGTTGATCGGCGGCTTCTTCGGCTTCTCCGGCGAGGAGGCCGGGACGAGCCCCCAGCGCAGCAGGTCGAGCGAGCGCTCGCCGGTGGCCGGGTTGCGGCGGATGACCCACAGCTCCTGGCTCGGCGCCCCGTTGAGGCGCGGCGGGGTGTTGCGCAGCCGGTCGGGCGCCCGGTCGCCGGCGCCGCCGCGCCCCTCGACGATCTGGAGCGACAGGACGTCGGGGGGGCTGGCCTGGATGACGCTTCCGCACATGCCGCCAGTGTAGCGCAGCAGGGACGCCCCGCTCATATCCGCCACGCGCCGG
>JAQGJJ010000141.1 GCA_028290695.1 Enterovirga sp.
TGTCCAGCACGCGGAGGTCCGCGGCCGAGCGGACCTCCGGGACAAGGTATCCGTCGGGCGCCGCATGCACGGTTGCGGCAAGGTCCAGAAGAGCATTCTCCCCGCCCAGCGGGTTCATGCGGACCCAGAGCGGACAGGTCCGCTCGCGATGCGACAGGCCATAGGCTGCAACGGTGTCGCGCCCCGCCGCTTTCCGTTCGAGCACAACTGCATCCTCGATGTCGATCAGGATCAGGTTGGCATCGCTTGTTTCCGAGCGTTGCAGCTTCCTCTCGTTGTCTCCGGGGACGAACAGGAGCGAGCGAGCCCGAAACGGTGACGTGCTGCTATGTGGGGCCGGCACGGCTGCTCTCCCTGGGTGTTTGCGTGTTCCCGGCCAGATTCCGTCCGTTTGGTCGCTCAAAAGCGGAAAACGCCGTTTCCCGGCGCGCCGAGTGGGGCATTTGCCGAGGCCGAGATCGCAATCCCGAGCGCGTTGCGGGTGTCGACCGGGTCGATGATCCCATCGTCCCACAGCTCGGATGTCGAGTGGTAGGCCGTGATCTGGTCCAGATAGGCGGCCAGCGCCTCCTCGCGGATGGCCCCGAGCTCCTCGGGCGTCGCAGTCACGCCACGGCGCTTAAGCTGCTGCAGCTTCACCTCGGCGAGGGTGTTCGCTGCCTGCTCTCCTCCCATCACGCCGATCTGGTGGTTCGGCCAAGTGAACAGGAAGCGGCCATCGAAGGCGCGTCCGCACATGCCGTAATTTCCGGCCCCGAAGGAGGCGTGACACATGACCGTGAATTTGGGGACGTGGCTGCAGGCCTGCGCCATGATCATCTTGGCGCCGTCCTTGGTAATGCCCGCGGTCTCGTATTCCTCCCCGATCATGTAGCCGGTGATGTTCTGCAGAAAGAGGATCGGGGTCTCGTTCTGGTTGCAGAGCTCGATGAAGTGGCCGCCCTTCTTGGCCGTGTCATTGAACAGGATGCCGTTGTTGGCCAGGATGCCGATCCGGTAACCCCAGAGGTGGGCGAAGCCGCAGATCAACGTGGTGCCCCAGGCCGGCTTGTACTCGTGAAAACGGCTGCCATCCACGATGCGGGCGATGACCTCCCGCATGTCGAAGGCGTTCTTGATGTCGCGCGGAATGATCCCATAGAGCTCGCGCGGATCGTAGGCGGGCGCCTCCACCTCCGTTTCGCGCGAGAGGAATTTGGTCGGCTGCTGCCATTGAGCGACGACCTCACGGGCGATCGTGATCGCGTGTGGCTCGTCGTCGGCCGGATAGTCGCAGGTCCCGCTCACCTGGGTGTGGAGGTCGCAACCGCCGAGGGCATCGGCCGATATCACCTGCCCGGTTGCGGCTTTCACAAGAGGCGGACCGCCGAGGAACACGGCGCCCGTGCCCCGGACGATCACGCTGTAATCGCTGAGACCCGGGATGTAGGCGCCGCCGGCCGTGCAGTGCCCGAACACGATTGCGAGTTGCTTGACCCCGAGCTTGCTGAGGATGGATTGGTTCCGGAAGATGCGGCCGGCCATCTGCTTGTCGGGGAAGACCTGCGACTGGTGATACAGCTGGCCGCCCGCGGAATCGCAAAGGTGCACGACCGGAAGCCGGTTTTCGATCGCGATGTCCAAGGCCCGTACGATCTTCTTGACCGTGAGGGGATACCAGGCGCCGCCTTTCACGGTGGGATCGTCGGCGTGGATCATCACCTCTCGACCGGAGACGATGCCGATACCGGTGATGCAGCTGGCGCCAGGCGCTTCTCCGTCATAGGCGCCGTTCGCGGCGAGGGACGAAAGCTCCAGGAACGGCGTGCCGGGATCGAGCAGGAGGTCGATCCGCTCCCGCGGTCGCATCTTTCTCTGCGACGCGAGCCGGGCCAGGGCCTGCTCCGACCGCACCGTGCGGGCCTCGTCCTGGCGACGGCGGAAGTCCGCGACCACGGCTTCGTTGTGGCGGTAGCGGAGTCGGAATTCCTCCGAAGCTGTGCTGATGGCGGAGCGAAGGATCATCCTGGCTACTCGGCCTCGATCCGAAACGACAGAAGAACGGCACCCCGCTCGAAAGCCTCGTCGGCCACGACGTGGACACGGTCCACGACGGCGTCGCGCGGGGCGGAGAGAGCCGCCTGAAGCTTCATGCTTTCGACGGTCAGGAGCGTCTCGCCTGCCCCCACCGCCTGTCCGGCAGCGCAGTGAACCGAGACGACAACTCCCGGCATGTCGGCGCGGATGTCGTTGCCTGCGCGCGCGCTCCCTGCCGCGCTCCGCTGCGGCACAGCGAAGATCGTGGTCCGGCCGGCGTGGCGAACGTGGATCTCGGTCGCGCCGCGATAGACCCAGCCCTCATGCGCTGCGCCGTCGATCAGCAGAGAGAACGCGCGTGGATCGGCCGAGGATCGCGCCGCCACCCGGTGCTGAACCCCGTCGATTTCGACGGCGAGTTCCGGGACCCGAGCAACGATGTCGACCAGGATGGGGGTGTCGTCGTGGAGAAGCGTGGTCGGCATGCTCAGTTTCTCCAGCGCCCGATAGCGGCGTGCAGGGCCGGTACGTCGTCGACGACCCGCCTGAATCCGGCATCCGCCATGAGCGCGGCTAGGATCGCAGCCGGCTCCGGTGCGCGCTGCGCCGGGAGTAGATCCGCCGAGTGCTCGACGAGGAAATTTGTGTCGAGCCGCCCCTCGCGGAACGCCTCGTGCGCGACGATGCGGGCCAGATAATCGGCGTTGTTTGGTACGCCGAGGAGGACGAATTCGTCCAATGCGTGCTTCATCCTGTCCGCCGCCTCAAGGCGGGTGGAGCCGGTCGTGATTATCTTCGCGAGCATCGAATCGAAGGCGGCGGTCACCTCCTGCCCTTCGGCCACCCCTGCTTCGACCCGCGCATCGGCGGGCCAGCGCAGCACGCCGCAGACGCCGGTGGCGGGGCGAAAATCGCGCTCGGGCTGCTCGGCGCAGATCCGGACCTCGATGGAGTGGCCGGAAATTCGGATCTCATCCTGGCGGCGGGACAGTCCCTTCCCGTCTGCGATCCGCAACTGCTCCTCGACGAGGTCGAGCCCGACGATCTCCTCCGTCACGGGATGCTCGACCTGCAGGCGCGTGTTCATCTCGAGAAAATAGAACGCCCCGTCGGCGCCGAGGATGAACTCGATCGTCCCGGCATTGCGGTAGCGGGCGGCTGTCGCGAGCCGGACAGCGGCATCGCAGATTGCGTTCTTGACACTGGGAGGAAGCCGCGGAGCCGGAGCTTCCTCGATCACTTTCTGGTGTCGCCGCTGGATCGAGCACTCACGCTCGTGGAGATGGATGACGGAACCCTCTCCATCGCCCAAGACCTGGACCTCGATATGCCGGGGGGCCTCGACCAGCTTCTCTGCGTACACTCGGCCGTCGCCGAAATACCGCAGCGCCTCACTGGCCGCGACTCTGATGTTCTCCTGAAGCTCGTCCGCAGACCGGACGATCTTCATGCCTTTTCCACCGCCCCCTGCCGAGGCCTTGATGAGGAGCGGGAAGCCGATTGCAGCGGCTTGACGCAGAAACGCGGTGGGATCTCCCTCGTCCGTCGCGCTCGGCGCTACCGGGACGTTTTGCGCCCGGGCGAAGTTCCGTGAGGCGATCTTGTCGCCCATCAGTCGGATGGTGTCGGCGTCTGGACCGACGAAGACAAGGCCGGCAGCTGCAACGGCCTCCGCGAATGCGGCATTCTCGGCCAGAAATCCATATCCGGGATGAACCGAATCCACTCCCGCACGGAGGCAGGCCTGGATGATCTGCGCCTGGTCGAGATAGGCGGCCGTTGGAACGGAGCCGGTCAGCTCCAGGGCCTCATCCGCCATGGCCACGTGCGGAGCGTTGCGGTCGGCGAAATGGTACACCGCGATGCCTCTCATCCCAAGGCGCCGGACGGTCCTGAGGATGCGGCAAGCGATCTCGCCACGATTGGCTACCAGGACGGAGGCGATCACGCGGCACCTTTCGGTTTCCGCGTGGCCTCGGCGCGCTCCATGCGCTCGGCGATCGCGGTCAGACGGTCGAGAAGCTTGCTATCAGCGGGCGCAGGAACCGGCTCGGCGACAAGGCCGCGATAGACAATGTCGACAATGGCATCGGCTGCAGCGTCCGACGAGAAGTCGCCTTCGCCTCGCAGATAGGCGAAGCTGTGATGCTCGACGCATCCGAAGAGCAGGTCGCGGACGATCGGAAGCGAGATACCGGCCCGGAACTCGCCCTTTTCGACCGCAGCCTCGATGATTTCGACCGTGCGCCGGGTATAGGTACGGTTGAGGTCGAAGACCGCGGTTTGGCGGTAATCGGCCCCGGCCCGGAGCTCGCCGAACACGAGCCGGCACATGTCCGGCTCACTGTGGATCAGATCAAGGTGACGCCAGACCATGTAGCGGAGCTGGTCGCGCGTGTTCGTAAAGGCAGCGAGGTGCCGGTCGTAGTCGGACAGGATCCGCTCGTACCAGTCGCTCACCACCGCGACGAGTAGGTCCCGCTTGGTGGTGAAGTACCGATAGATGGTCCCCTCGACCACGCCGATCTCGGCGGCGATGTCGGCGACGCTGGTCTCCTGATAACCTTTGACCCGGAACACCCCGCGAGCCGCCTCCAGGATGGCGGCAACGCGCCGTTCTGGGGGCAGGCGGCCCGCCCGTTGTCTTTGCCTGACAGGGGGCCTGGCTGCCGGTTGTCCTCGCAGCCGGGTGGGAGCGCTCGAGCGCGGCGGGGCGGGATTGCTCACCTCACAGCCCCGTCCAGGCCGGGGCACGCTTCTCGCGGAAGGCAGCAAACCCCTCCGCTGCGTCCTGGGTCTTTCCCATCATGGGCAGCATGAGCTGGGCGTATTCGAACGCTTGGTCGAGCGACATGTCCCGCATCGCCCCGAACGCCATCTTGCCGAGGCGGATGGCCGTCGGCGACTTGTTGACGATCCGCGACAGGAGCCAGTCGAGCTTGGCGTCGAGCGCGCCCTCTTCGGCCACGTGGTTGACCAGGCCGATCGAACGGGCCTCCTCCGCGCCAATCTGCTCCCCGGTGATGCACATCTCGAGGAGATGGCGCGCCGGCAGAACGCGTTGCATCTGGGGCAGGATCATCATTGGGAACAGCCCGATGCCGCTCTCGGGCGTGCCAAACCGCGCGCCGGGCGCTGCCACGGCCAAGTCGCAGGCGCAAAGAAGGCCCAAGCCGCCGGCGAGCGCGTGCCCGTTCACACGGGCGACGATCGGCAGGCGGCACGCTGCCATTCTTCTCAGAAGCGCCACCACGAAGTTGCGCGGATCCGATGGAGCGACCTCGAACGGCGCGGTTGCCCGGGGCTTCAGATCCCCACCCGCGCAGAACGCTCGGTCACCCGCACCCGTCAGCACAACGGCCCGGCAATCGAGTGACTCCTCTGCCTCGTCCAATCCTCGGCCGATTCCGGCTGCGACCGATTCGTTGATCGCGTTGCGACGCTCGGGGCGGTTGATGGTGATCCAGGTCACCATGCCCCGGCGCTCTACGACCACGTCCTCGGCCATTCCCGTCCTCCGCAACCGAAGTGAGGTACGCTCACTATTTTCTACGTTGTCAAGTTCGGAGAGCCTGGATATGTCCGATATCAAAGAGGTTGGCCCTGTTGTGCCGAACTTATCAATCCGTCCCTCGGGAGGCTGGAATGGGTCAAACGGGAACCAATCACGGACCGTCCTTCGACCTCGATGAGGATGCGATCGCGACCCTCGACGCAGCGGACCGCTTCGCCAGGGCGGAGCTGTATGGGCTTTCGGCCCGTATGGACGCGGACGAATGGTGGCCGGAGGAGGTGTTCCCGAAGCTCGGGCAGGCCGGCTACCTCGGCATCACGGTCCCGGCCGAGTACGGCGGGCTCGGCTCCGATCTGATGACGAGCGGCCTGGTGCTTCAGGCCTTCGCGCGCTGGAATCACGCCTTGGCCCTGTCCTGGGTGGCGCACGACAATCTCTGCGCCAACAACATTGCGCGCAACGCCGACGAGGCAGTGAAGAAGGCCTATCTGCCAGGGCTCTGCGACGGCTCGTCCATCGGGGCGCTCGGGCTGACGGAGCCCGGCGCCGGCTCGGACGCGCTCGGCTCGATGCGGACCACCGCGCGCCGCGAGGGCGACCACTACGTCCTCAACGGCAGCAAGCTCTACATCACCAATGGGCCGGTCGCAGACGTCCTGCTGGTCTATGCCAAGACCGATCCCGGCAAGGGGACCAAGGGCATCTCGGCCTTCGTAGTCGAGAAGGCCTTCCCCGGCTTCAAGGTCGCGCAGAAGCTCGTCAAAATGGGCTTCCGCGGCAGCCAGACCGCCGAGCTCGTCTTCGACGAATGCCGGGTCCCGGCCGCCAATCTCGTCGGCCGCGAGGATGCGGGCGCGTCCGTCATCATGAGCGGCCTCGACCTCGAGCGCGCGATGATCTCGCCGATCTGCCTCGGCATCTGCGAGCGCGCGCTAGAACTGTCGATCGAATACGCCAAGACGCGCCAGCAATTCGGCCGCCCGATCGCCGACTTCCAGATGATCCAGGCCAAGATCGCGGACATGTACGTGCGCGTGGAGACCATGCGCACCTTCACGTACCGCGTTCTCGCAGCCTCGAACGACCTCGAGATCGGCGGCGGGGGGCGCGGGAAGATCCACGCCCTCACGGCGGCCTCGGTGATGCACGCCTCCGAGACCATGGCCCGTGTGCTGGACGATGCGGTCCAGATCCACGGCGGATCGGGCTACATCTGGGAATCTGAGATCAACCGGCTGTTCCGCGCCACGAAGCTCCTTGAGATCGGCGCGGGAACGACAGAGGTCCGCAAGATGATCATCAGCGGGGAATTGTTGCGCCACTGAAGCCGGCCTGGAATCGGGAGCATCCTGCGCTTCTCGGACCAGGGCCTCGGGCCCTGAGCGCGACGTTATGCAGGCGAGGTCGCCGGACAGCATCCACTGGTGCGGGCCCGGCGGCTTGGCAGCCGGCCTTATCAGGGTGTCCGATCGCGGCCGGTGAGCGCTCGCCACGCGGGGTTCAGGGTCGGAAATAGTCGGGCTTCGGGATGGCCCAGAACTCGCCCCAGAGGCGGCCGCCTCCGTCGACGGTCAGTGTCTCGCCTGTGACGTACTTCCCGGATGGCCCTGCCAGGTAGACGCAGGCCTCCGCGACGTCGAATGCGTCTCCGAAGCGCAGCATCGGGTTCGAGCGTTTGTAGCTCTGCCGAGCCTCCTCGCTGTACACCGCTTGGCCCTCGCTCTGGATTGCCCCCGGCGCCACGCAGTTCACCCGGATCCCGAGCGGTGCCCACTCGACCGCGACGGTCTTCGAGATGCCGATCACACCGGCCCGCGCCGCGCAGGTGTGGCCCACGCCCGGCATGCCTTGCTCCACCACCGTCACGACATTGACGATGGCGCCCGGGCGCTCTGCGTCGCGCCACCGCCTGGCGGCACCCTGCATCATCCACCAGGTGCCGTTGAGGTTCGTGTCGATGACTGCGTTCCACCCCTTGGCCGAGAAGTCGATGGCGGCCTGCGGAAACTGTCCGCCGGCGTTGTTCACGAGCACGTCGAGCCCGCCGCTCTCCGTGACGCTGTCCAGAAGGGCTTCCACTTCCTCGGGTTTCCGGATGTTGCACGGGAGCGCCTCCACGTTCAGGCCCGCCGCGCGCATCGCGTCGCGCGCCGCCTCAAGCCTGTCCGGCCGGCGGCCGCAAATCACGACGCGGGCGCCCAGCCGGCCAAACAGCCACGCGATCGTTTTGCCGAGACCGCTTCCTCCGCCCGACACGAGAACCGTCGCAGTCGAGAAGAGGTCGGAGCGGTAGACGGTCGGGTAAGCCGCGAGTTCAGCATCGGAAAATCCGAACCCGGCCGTTTGTGCCTCCACGGTAAGTGTTCTCCGCTTGTCGTCGGGCAAGGCGGGCGACGAGGAGTTCCCCGTTGACATGCCCATCGCGATCTCACTTAATGAGCTCAATTCAATAGACGGCGGCAGATGCTGTCTGTCAACAATCGCGACGGCAGGGCCGATCAGGCCGATCAGCGACAAGCAAAGGGAGGAAATCATGTTGCACTGCAACGGTTCGCCTTGCGCCGCTGTCTTGCCGCCCGATCGAGCCTGATGTCGGTCGCGACCGGGCTCGGCAGCTAATGAATGAAGCTCAACAGCGGTCGTTCCGAAACCTGGAAGATAGCTCGCCGGTGGCGGTCCCACGCCATGCGGCGCTCAGGATGGGACACGCTTCGCGAGGACGTGGTCGCGCAAGACGATCTGGCGCCGTCCGGCCGATCCCGCAGGGGAGATGCGCCGTGACGGCACGGCGCAGCTTCGCCCGCCTCCCGCGCGAGCGTCGCGTCGGCGACATCTTGGATGCGGCGCGATCGGTCTTCGCGGAGCACGGCTACGAGAATGCCGGCATGTCCACCATCGCCGAGCAGGCCGGCGTGGTGGAAGGGACGATCTACAAGTATTTCGCCAACAAGCGAGATCTGCTGAACCAGGTCTTGTCGCGTTGGTACGAGGGGATGGTTGCCGACCAGAACGACCAGCTTGCCGGCATTGTCGGGACCCGAAGTCGGCTTCGATTTGTCATTTGGCGGCACCTGAAGACCATCGCGACCGAACCGGCGCTGTGCCGCGTGTTCTTTCTGGAGGTGCGGGCCGCCGGCGAATATCACGCCTCCGACCTGCATGTTCTGAACCGCGGCTACACCCGGGCTGCGGTCGCCATTCTGCGCGAGGGCATCGCCACAGGTGAGGTCCGGCCGGACATTCCCGTGCGGCTCGTGCGCGACATCATCTACGGCACGATCGAGCACCATACCTGGGACTACGTGTGCGGCCGCGGCGGACTTCATGTGGAGGAACTCGCCGACGACCTGACGCGGGTCGTCCTGTCCGGGATCGGTTCCCGGTGCGAGGCTGAGCCGGGGACGGCCGATCGGCTGGAGCGCGTGGCCGACCGCCTCGAGACCCTCATGGCCCGGGCAGGCCGAGACGGAGGCGCGTCATCGTGAGCGCGCTCCTCGCTTTGTCGAACGTTCAGGTCCTCTACGATCACACGATAGAGGCCGTACGGGACGTGTCTCTCGAGATCGAGGAGGGCCGGATCGTCGCCTTGCTGGGCTCCAACGGTGCCGGGAAGTCGACGATCCTGAAGGCGATCTCCGGGATCCTCGGGCAGGAGGACGGCGAGATTGTCGGCGGCAGCATCGCGTTCGCCGGCCACGACCTCCGCAGGGCCTCGCCCGCCTCGATCGTGGCCCGTGGACTCGTCCAGGTTCCGGAGGGGAGGGCGCTGTTCGCCACCCTCACCGTGGAGGAGAACCTCGTGATGGGCGGCTACGGGCTGTCGCGCGCGGATACCGAAACCGGCCTGGAGGAGGTCTATTCCCTGTTCCCGCGCGTCAGGGAGCGCCGGGGACAGATCAGCGGCTACCTGTCGGGTGGCGAGCAGCAGATGGTCGCGATCGGCCGCGCCATCATGGCGAAGCCGCGCCTCCTCATGCTGGACGAGCCGAGCCTCGGCCTCGCGCCGCAGATCATCGACAGCATCTTCGACACGATCGTCGGCCTGAACGGCTCCCGCGGCCTCACGGTTCTGCTTGTCGAGCAGAACGCCCAGCTCGCGCTGTCCGTGGCCAGCCGCGGCTACATCATCGAGAACGGCCGCATCGTCCTCGACGGCATGGCCGAGACGCTGCGCACAAACCCGGACGTGCAGGAATTCTACCTCGGATTCGGTACGTCGGGGACTCGCAAGAGCATGCGGGACGTGAAGCACTACAAGCGCCGGAAGCGGTGGCTCTCGTGACCGACCTTCTTGCTATCGAGGACGTCACGAAGCGCTTCGGCGGGCTTCGGGCCGTGGGCGGCGTCTCCTTCACGGTAAAGGCCGGGTCCATCACGAGCCTGATCGGCCCGAACGGTGCCGGCAAGACGACGCTCTTCAATCTGATCAGCGCGGTCCTCCGGCCGACGTCCGGGAGCATCCGGTTCGACGGGCACGAGGTGACGCGCCTTCCGACCTACGCCCTGGCGCGGCTCGGGATGGCGCGAACCTTCCAGAATCTGGCCGTGTTCAAGCACGAGACGGTCGTGGACAACCTGCTCGTCGGTCTGCACACGCGCCTGCGCACCGACCCGATCTCGGCCGCGATCTTCCTTGGCCGTGCCCGTCGTGAGGAAATCCAGGCACGCGAGCGCGTCGAGGAGATCATCGAGTTCCTGGAAATCGAGGACCTTCGCGACAAGGCGGTCGGAACGCTGTCCTACGGCCTTCAGAAGCGGGTGGAACTAGGCCGTGCCCTCGCGATCGGGCCGAAGCTGCTCCTTCTCGACGAGATGGTGTCCGGAATGAACCAGGAGGAACGCGAGGACATCGCCCGCTTCGTCCTCGATCTGCGCGACGAACTCGGCCTCACGGTGCTGATGGTCGAGCACGACATGGGCATCGTGATGGATATCTCCGACCACGTCTGCGTCATGAACCACGGCGAGAAGATCGCCGAAGGTCCGCCTGCAGCGGTATCAGTCGATCCGCACGTGATCGAGGCGTATCTCGGATCGAGGCGGGCGGCGTGAGCGCGACCGTTCCTTTCGGCACGTCGGCCCTGCGCGAGCTGACCCTGCCGCAGATCCTCCGGCATCGGGCCGAGACTGCCGGGGACGCGCTTGCATTTCGCGAGAAGGTCCGCGGCGTGTGGCGCCGGACCACCTGGGCGCAGTACCACGCAACCGCGCGGCGGCTCGCAATTGCGCTCTATTCGCGGGGGTTCAGGCCGGGTGACCGTCTCGCGGTTGCAAGCGAGAACATCCCCGAATGGATGTACGCGGACCTCGCGGCCCAGATGGTGGGTGGCGCCTGTCTGGGGATCTATCCAACGAATCCCTGGCCGGAGCTGCAGTATATTCTGCGGCAGTCGCGGACCCGGTTCGTCGTGTGCGGCGACCAGGAACAGACGGACAAAGTGATCGACGCGAGCGCCTCGGGGGAGGGGTTGCCGGACCTGGACGGCATCATCACGGTCGACGCCAAAGGCATGCGCCACTACGCGCAATCGACCCTGATGAGCTTCTCCGACCTTCTGTGCTTGGGCGAGCGGCACGAAGCCGAGTTCGGAACGGTGGTCGACGACCTGATCGAGAAGGGCAGGCCGGACGACGTGGCCATCGTCGTCTACACCTCCGGGACGACCGGCATGCCGAAGGGCGCGATGCTGACCCATCGCAACATGGTCCATGCTGCCGCCGAGGTGGTCGATATCGCGGGCCTGACGGCCGACACCTACTCGATCGTCTGCTACCTTCCGCTCTGCCACGTCGCGGAACGCAGTTTCTCGACCTGCATGCACCTGATCACGGGCTGCACGATCAGCTTTGCCGAATCCATCGACACGGTCGTGGCGAACCTGCGCGAGATCGCGCCGCGCGGCTTTCTCGGCGTGCCCCGGATCTGGGAGAAGATGCAGCAGGGGGTCGTCTTCCGGATGCGGGATGCGACCCCGCTGCAGCGGCGCGTGTTTGAGACCTGCATGGCGCGCGGGCGGGGGATCGCCGAACGGCGGCTCAGGAACGGGGGCGGGTTCGCCAGTCTGTCCGACAGGGTCGCCTACACGTTGCTTTGGGTGACGTGCTTCCGCAGCCTCAAGAAACATCTCGGGCTCGACCGCGTGCGGGCTGGATTCTGCGGCGGTGCCACGATCTCGGCAGAGGTGCTTCTCTTCTTCTGGATCCTCGGCGTGCCTGTCTACCAGATCTATGGCATGACGGAGACCGGCGGGGTCACGCATATGCAGCGGCCCGGCTTCACCGAGCTCGGGACGGCAGGTCTGCTGGTCGGCGGACTGGAGCAGCGCGTGGACTCGGACGGAGAACTCCTCGTTCGCGGGCCCTCCGTGTTCAAGGGGTACCTCTTCGACGAAGAGGCCTCCGGACGTGCCCTCGCCGACGGCGGGTGGCTTCGCACCGGAGACATCGTCGAGTTCACGCCGGACCGGCAGCTTCGCGTCGTGGATCGCAAGAAGGACATCCTCATCACCTCGGGCGGAAAGAACATCACGCCATCCTTGATCGAGAACGCGCTGAAGGACTCGGTCTATGTTCGCGAGGCAATTCTCCTCGGCGACGGCCGGCACTTCCTGTCCGCGCTCATTCAGATCGACTTCGATACGGTCGGGCAATGGGCCCGCGAGAAGGGCATCCCGTACACCACGTACCGGACCCTGGCCGAGAACGCCTCCGTACGAGAGCTGATCGAAGCGGAGGTGGCGCAGGTCAACGCACGCTTCGCCCGGGTCGAGAACATCCGGAAATTCGTGATTCTGGCAAAGGAGCTCGATCACGACGACGGCGAGATGACCGCGACGATGAAGGTGCGGCGGCGCATCATCGAGCAGCGCTTCCGCAGCGAGATCGTGACCATCTACGGGGAGGCCGCGTGATGGACTTCCTGCTGCTTCTGATCTCGGCCGGACTCGTGTCGGGCGCAGCGTACGGCATGATCGCGATGGGGTTCGCGCTGATCTACAAGGCGACGGGCGTCGTCAACTTCGCCCAGGGCGAACTCGTCATGCTGACGGCCTATGTCGCCTTCTCGATCGCGGGCGCGGTGGATCTCGGCTTCTGGAGCCTGTTGGCCGTCACCGTCCCGATTGCGATGGCCATCGGGTTGACGCTGGAGCGGATATTCATTCGGCCGATGCTGGGCGAACCAGCCTTCGCGATCGTCATGGTGACGATCGGGCTCGCCGTCATCCTGCGTGGGGTCACGATCATGATCTGGGGCCCGGATCCGCTCGACTTCGCTGCCGGGCTGTCGCGCGAGGTGATCACGCTCGGGCCCATTCCGTTTTATCCCGCGCAGCTCTACGCGATCGGTTGCCTCGCGATCCTTGTCGGGCTTGCATACGGGTTCCTGCGCTACACCCGCGTCGGCATCGCGATGCGGGCCGTTGCCGCGAACGAGACCGCCGCCCTGTTGATGGGCGTGTCGGTCAAGCGCATCCACGCCGTCGCCTGGAGCCTGTCCTCGGCGATCGCCGCCGTCGCCGGGATCCTGTTCGCCGCCAACTTCAAGCTCGGGCCCGACATGTGGTTTCAGGGCCTGCGATCCTTCCCGGCCCTCATCCTCGGTGGTCTCGATTCGCTGATCGGTGCCGCCATCGGGGGGCTTATCATCGGCGTGGTCGAGACACTGGCGCAGGGCTATCTCGGCCAGGGCCTGCGGGAGATAGCCGGCTTCGTCGTGATCGTCGTCATCCTGATGGTGCGCCCCTACGGCCTGTTCGGCGCGCGTGACATCGAGCGGGTCTGAGCATGCGAACCGGCCATTTCAAGGAGAGCTACGGCGAGCTCGTGGCTCTGACGGACAGCTCCGTCACACGAGCATGGGTGGGCCTGCTCGTGGTGGCGCTCCTCCTGCTGCCGCTCGTGGCGGGCAATTACGGCCTCTCTCTCGCAACGGCGGCGATGATCACGGTCGTCGGCGCGGTCGGCCTCAACCTCCTGACCGGGATGACGGGGCTCATCTCGGTCGGCCAGTCGGGCTTCCTGGCAATCGGAGCCTACACCAACGCCCTCCTGCTCGCCGACTACAAGTGGCCCCTCCTCGCGAGCCTGCCGGCCTCCGGGATCGTGGCCGGCGTCCTCAGCCTGCTGGTCGGGGTGCCGTCGCTCCGGCTGAAGGGCCTCTACCTGGCGATCACGACCCTCGCCTTCGCGTTCATCGTCAACCACGTGATCCTCTACGCGGAGGGGCTGACGCACGGCCCGAACGGCGTCTTCCTGCCGAACGCGAGCCTGCTCGGGATCGACGTGTCGCGGGATCGGCCGCTCTACTTCCTGGTGCTTGCCGTCACGATCCTGGTTGTGCTCGCCGTCCTGAACATCAAACGCACGCGGATCGGGCGCGCTTTCCTGGCGATCCGGGACCACGACATCGCGGCGCGCGTGATGGGTGTCGACCTCGTCCGCTACAAGCTCCTCGCCTTTGTGATCAGTTCCTTCCTGGTCGGCATCGCGGGCGCGCTGCTCTCGCTGCAGATCCGCTTCGTCAATGTCGACGTGTTCGGACTCATCCTGTCGATCGAGGCCCTCGCGGTCATCATTCTCGGGGGGCTGGGCTCGACGGCAGGCGCGATCCTCGGTGCCGTTTTTCTGTCGATGTTGCCGGAGCTCATCCGGATTGCTTTCTCCACCTTCGGCAGCACGCAGTCGGTGACCTACACGACCTACGTGTACGAGATCCGGGGCATTGCCTACGGTGTGGTGATTGTCGTGTTTCTGCGTTTCAAGCCGGACGGCCTGATCGGCCTGTGGCGCGACGTCCGCCGGTATTGGACGAACTGGCCGCTCGCCTACTAGTCCCTGCAACTAAACCGGCGCCAAGACCGGATATCGAGGAGGAACGCTCATGAGGAAAATCGCTGCCGCAGGTTTCGCGGCCTGCCTGTTCGCTGGTCCCGTTCTGGCCGCAGACCCCGGCGTCACCGACACCGAGATCAAGATCGGCGATGTGAACATCCTGACCGGTCCCGCCTCCTTCATCGGCCGGGCGGTCTCGATCGGCTCCAAGATCGCCGCGGCGGAGATCAACGCAGCCGGCGGCATCAACGGGCGCAAGATCGTCATTGCGACCGAAGACGACGGCTATGTTCCGTCGAGGTCGTTTCAAGCCCTGAAGAAGCTGGTCGAATCGGACGGGATCTTCGCCCTGAGTGGCACGTCAGGGTCGGCCAACATCTTGGCCATGCTGCCGCTCATCGAGGAAAACAAGTTGCCGACGGTGGTCACGACAACGCCGAACGAGCTCGTCTACACGCCGGTGCGGCCCTCCGTCTTCACCATCGGGGCGACCTACCAGGACTCGTTCTACGCGCAGGTGAAGTACATTCACGAGAACGTGCGACAGCAGAACGCCGTCTACGGCGTCATCCGGCAGGATGACGAGTTTGGGGCGGCGGTCGAGGGCGGCTACGACAAGGCGGTGAAGGAGTTCAAGCTGAAGGACGGGCTCCGCCTCCGGTTCAAACGCGGCCAGACGAACTTCAGTGCCGAGGTCCTGCAATTGCGGGCCGCCGGCGTCAACGCGCTGGTGAACGGCGGCATCATTGCCGGTGCGGCCAACATCCTGAGCGAGGCCCGCAAGCTGAACATGGATCTGGCTGTTGCGTCCGTCTGGAGCGAGGACATGCCGCCCTCGGTCAAGCTATCCCAGCCTGCCGGCTACCCCTACATCCTGGCCGACTATGTCGCGCTGAACGATGCGGCCACCGACACCTATGTCGAAAAGGCCAAGAAGTACCTCAGCGCCGACGAGGTCGGTGGCATCAACCGCTACAGCTACCTGTCCTATGTCGGGCTGAAGGTGATGGCGAAAGCTATGGAGGCCTGCGGCAAGGAGCTGACCCGCGCCTGCACGGTCTCCGAGCTGCGCAAGATCAAGAACTTCGACACCAGCGGCCTCACGGCTCCGATCAGCTTCGACAACGAGCAGCAGCTGTCCGGCCGGGAGCTCAAGATCTATCAGCTCGATCCGAAGGCCGGCACCTTCAAGGCGCTCGTGGACTTCAAGCGGTACTGAGCGGCGGGGCCGGAGGCGGACCGAGAGTGTCCGTCTCCGCGCTGTCCGGCGCGAACGCTGGATCTGGGCACGGGAGACACCAGGGCGCGGCGCGACGTCTGGTCGGCCGGGCCGGGAGGGCAGGCCATTGACCCAATCAGCCATCGCCCAGGCCGGGCGGCTCACGGTGTACGGGCTGTTCCGCTCCCGGGTCCGCCGAAACGGTGCGGCGCTGGCGGTGGAAGCAGGGCCCCGCCGCCTGTCCTACGCCGAGCTCGACGGCCGGGTCCGCCGGCTCTGCGCGGGCCTTGCCCGCCGGGGCGTGCGGAAGGGTGACCGCATCGCCCTCCTCTCGGAGAACCGACTCGAATACGTGGAGATCGAGCTGGCGGCGGCTCGTCTGGGCGCGATCGTGGCGTGCCAGAACTGGCGGCTCGCGGCGAGCGAACTCCGCCACTGTGTCACCTTGGTGGAGCCGCGCCTGATCCTGGTCTCACGGCGCTTCTCGCCCGCGCTCGCGGCGCTCGACCTCGCCGGAACGCCTGTGATCGACATCGATGCGGAATACGAGGACCTGCTCGCCCACCCGCCCGAGAGCGGTCCCGATCCGGAGGTTGATCCGGAGGACGGCCTCGTCATCCTCTACACCAGCGGGACCACCGGTCTTCCGAAGGGCGCCCTCATCAGCCACCGGGCCGAGATCGCCCGGATGATGGTGCTCCGGCTCGACCTGCGGGCGACCGAAGAGGACGCGTTCGTCGCCTGGGCGCCGATGTTCCACATGGGCTCGACGGACCAAGTCCTGGGCGCCCTCATGGCGGGCGGCGCCGTGGTCGTGATCGACGGGTTCGATGCGCGCGCAATCGTCGACGCCATCGCCAGCCACAAGCTCGGATGGCTGCTGCTCATGCCGGGCTCCATCGAACCCGTGGTCACCCTCCTGCGGCAGGACGGCACGCGTCCGAAGGGCATCCGGGCCTGCGGCGCGATGGCGGATCTCGTCCCGACGAAGCTCGTCGCGGAGCTGTCGGGCCTTTTGGGAGC
>JAQGJJ010000146.1 GCA_028290695.1 Enterovirga sp.
GTCTCCGGGCGGGTCCGTCGATCCCGCCGATACACGAGAGCGGGCTCCGCCGCGAGGCGCCGTGCGGGCTCTAGGTGCCGGCGGGGGAGCGCGGGCTCATCGCCCGCACCCCGAGCAAGGCGGCCGCGCAGATCAGGCCCAGGATGGCGCTCAGGACCCAGACGCCGTGGGCCGCGAAGGCGGCCGCGCAAGCCCACAGGATGGAGGAGAACGCCTCCGAGAAGGTCGCGATCCGGGACGCCGTCTGCCGGCGCCGGAAATTGCTGCGCTTGGCCTGCGACCGGAACCAGAGCTGGATCGCGGTCGAGGAGGCGGCCGCGAGCGCGATCCCGACCGTGGCGACGAGGGCCACGACCGGCGACAGGAGGGCGACGCCCACGAGCAGGGGCGCCGTGACGACGGCGACGGCGCCGAGCACGGCCTCGATCTTGGCCCGGATGACCTGGCGCGACGAAACGGGCGCGGTCGCGATGAGGTCGGGCGCGTCCTCGCCCGAGACCGCGAGCCAGGCGAGCCCGCCGGCGAGTTGGCCCGCGGCCATCACCAGCACGGGCACGAGCACCGCGAGCGAGCTCGTGCCGCCCCCGAAGGAGCGCCACAGCAGCAGCGCCGCCGGCAGCAGATACAGGATCTGCATCAGTGTCTGCGAGGCCAGCCAGGGATCGCGCACAAGCAGCGTCCATTCCTTCTCGCGCAGGAGTCGCGACGGGCTCCTGCGCCGGAACGGGGCCGCGGCGCCCGCCGGGGTGCGGCGGAGATGCGTCGTCCCGGCCGCGGCCGTGGCCGCCTCGGCGAACCGGGGCGCGACGAGCGCGACCACGGCGACCAGCAAGGCGACGGAACCGGCCAGCAGGAGCCCGATCAGCGGCCCGTCGCCCAGCAACGCCCGGGCCGGCCACCACAGCGGGCTGTCCGGGCCGGGCGCGCTCCCAACGACGGCCGAGGAGGACAGGAGCGAAATCCGGGACGGGTCGTCGAAGGACAGGATCGCGGCCGCCTGGACGCCGACCGCGAAGGCGGCGCCCACGATCGCCGCCAGGATCTGGGCCGCGAAGCGGGTGCGGGCCGGACCGAGCAGGCAGAACAGCGCGGCCGCGATCGCGGTCGCCAGCGCCGCGGCCGAGATCGCGAGCGCCATGACGGCCAGGTGCGACAGGAGCCAGCGCGGCCCGTCCAGGACGACAAGCACGTCGATGGCCGGCGTCGCGAGCAGCACCGCCATGGCGGAGGCGGTCGCCGCGATGCCGGCAGTTCGAACGGCGAACAGGCGCCGCGCCCGCACCGGCGACGACAGGACGAGATCGAGGTCGCCGCGGGCGTAGAAGGCGCGGGTCACCGACTCGATCGCCTGCGACAGGATCAGGCACCAGCACAGAACCACGGAGCCTGAGACCACCACGAGCGTCGTCGGGTCCGGCCCGAGGCCCTGCCGCACGGCGTCGGACACGAAGCTCCAGGCGAGCGCGTGCATGACGATCGCAAGCAGGGTCAGTACCAGGCCGCTGACGAGAACGCGCCGGCGCCCGCCGCCGGCCGCGATCGCGGCGAGGTCGCGCCAGGCCAGACGGAACTCGTGCCTGGCGAACCAGGCGAGGGTGCCGGCCCTCACGCGGCGAGCCCGGGCGGCCCTTCGACCAGCGCCAGAAACACCTCCTCCAGGCTGCTGCCGCCGCGGCCGCTGTGGCGGCGAAGCTCGTCGAGCGTGCCCTCCGCGATGAGACGGCCCGCCGCGATCAGGCCGATGCGCTCGGCCATGCGCTCGGCAACCTCCAGGATGTGGGTGGTCAGGATGACGGTCGCGCCAGACCGCACGCGTGAGATCAGCACGTCCTTGACGATGCGGGCCGCCCCCGCGTCCAGCCCGGTCAGCGGCTCGTCCAGGATGATCAGGCGGGGATGGTGGACGAGGGCTCCCGCCAGGGCCACCTTCTGGCGGGTGCCCTTGGACAGGCCCTCGCAACGCCGGTCGGCCTCCGCGTCGAGCCCCAGCCGGGCGATGAGGCCGCGGGCCTCGCGCTCGGCGTCGGCGGCCTCCATGCCCCAGAGCCCGGCCACGAATTCGAGGTACTCGAGCGGGGTCAGCTTGTCGTAGATCATCGGCTCGTCCGAGACCCACGCGACCAGCCGCTTGGCACCGATCGGGTCGGCGAGCGCGTCGATCCCGCAGACCCGGACGGAGCCGGCATCCGGCCGCATCAAGCCCGCCACCATGCGGAGCGTCGTGGTCTTGCCGGCTCCGTTCGGCCCCAGCAGCGCATAGAACTCACCCGCCCGGACGGTCAGGTCGAGCCCGTCGACCGCGGGCCGGTCGAAGCTCTTCCTGAGCCCGCTGAGCTCGAGGGCGAACGGAGCGGCGGGGCAGGCGGACGAGGGCGGCATGGCGGGATCCGGCGTTCCGGCAGGATAGGCCCGGGGGGTTGAGCCGGAATGAATCCGCTTCCTTGAAGCCGCGGCATCGTCCGACGGTCGCGTCGGTCGACGATTGTTGCGGCCGGGCAACCCTCTGCCGCTTTGCGGCCGCAAAGCCTTGCGACGGGACGGGCCGGCCTTGCGCGGTCAGCCGCGGCTCTGCAACCTGTCGCTAACCATTCGGGAGAATTCGGTAGCGTCCCGGTAAGATCAGGGTAAGGCTAACGAAAATAGAGATGGGCAGCGGTCGGGCTCGGTGCCCTGGCCGACAAGCGGGGTCAGGTATGAAGCGCCTCCTTCCGGCGATCGGCATCGCATTCTCGCTCGCGCTCGCCGCCTGCAACGACCAATACGGATCGACCGCCCGTTCGCTCGCGCCGATCCCGCCCCAGACCACCGCACTCATGTCGTCCAAGGGGATGACCAAGAGCGACCCGATCCTCGTCCGGCTCTACAAGAAGGAATCCGAGCTCGAGGTCTGGAAGAAAACGGTGGACGGCCAGTACGCCCACCTGAAGACCTTCCCGATCTGCCGCTGGTCCGGACAGCTCGGCCCGAAGCGCAAGGAAGGCGACCGGCAGGCACCCGAAGGCTTCTACAGCATCACCCCGGGCCTGATGAACCCGAACTCGTCCTATTACCTGTCCTTCGACACCGGCTACCCGAACGCCTACGACCGGGCCCACAACGGCAGCGGCTCGTACCTCATGGTGCATGGCAGCTGCTCCTCGCGTGGCTGCTACGCCATGACGGACGAGGGCATCGCCGAGGTCTATGCGCTGGCCCGGGAGGCGTTCTCGAGCGGCCAGAAGGCGTTCCAGTTCCAGGCCTACCCGTTCAAGATGACGGCCGAGAACCTGGCCAAGTTCCGGCACGACCCGAACATGCCCTTCTGGCGCAACCTCAAGGAAGGGTCGGACGTCTTCGAGATCACCAAGCGCGAAACAAAGGTCGCGGTCTGCAACGGACGCTACGCCTTCAACACGGTGGGCGACGGCTGTGCGCCCGACCCGACGCTGTCCCCGGCGCTCGCCCAGAAGGACGAGCAGGATCGGCACGAGGTGGCCGAACTGGTGGCCAAGGGCACGCCTGCGGTCCGGATGGTCTACACGGACGGCGGCCAGCACGAATCCTTCCGCCAGACCGCCTTCGCCAGCACGGGCGGCGAATCCGGTTTCGCCATTCTGGACAGCCGCCCCCGCCGCAATCTCGGCGATGTGAGCCGCCCGGACGCCCTGGCCGAGGGGCCTCGCGAGATCCCGGTCGAGGCACCCGCGCTGTCGACGCCGGGCAGCCGGGGCGCCACGGTGCTGGCCGCCGCCGTGTCGAGCCGCCGGCCGGCTTCGGCGCGGGTTGCCGCCGCGAGCGCGCCGGCTCCTGCCGCCACGCTGGCCAGCGCGGAACCGGATGCGCCCGCGCAGACCGCCGCCGGAGACGAGAGCCCGTTCTACAAGCGCATGCTCGGCAACGTGTTCGGTGCCGCCGAGCCGGTGCCTGCCGTCGCCGTCGAGCCGGCCCCCGTGCCGGTCGCCTCGTCGCCGCTGCCGCCGTCCCGCAAGTCCGTCGCCGCAGCGCCCGGCAAGGGGCCCGCCGTTGCGCCCGCCACCGCGTCGAAGCCGCAGGCCGCGGCAGCGAAGCCTGAGCGCCACGTCAGCGCCTCCGAGCGCCTCCGGTCGGCCTCGGCCGGCCCGGCGATGGGCGGCCTCGTTTCGAACTGAGCCGGCGGCCCGGCGAATCGGGCAACCGTCGGCGGCCCGGCGGGACCGCATGAAGCCGGCGCGGGCGCCCCGGTTCGCGCTCCGCGCCGGAACTGTGTCACCGATCTGCAACATGCTGCTGCCAACAAGGTGAGCAAAGCATAGCCTGCCTACCGGGTAGGCAGATGCTCGTTTTTTCTCTTTGTCCAATTTGAAGGCTGTTCCCACTGTTGCTCCAGCAAGGCGCAAGCAGCGCCGGAGGAGTGGGCGATGAGATCGGGTCGGATCAGCAGCATTCTCACCGCGCTCGGAACGGCGGCCTTGGTGACCGGAAGCGCTGCCGCCGCGGACCTGCCGGTGAGGGCTGCGCCCGCGCCGGCACCCGAGGCCTGCAAGGCGACGCTGCTCGGTCCATCCTTCGGGCCGACGATCAAGGCCAATCCCGACCCGTTCTGCTTCCCGACGCCGGTCGGCGACATCTACGTGGGCGGCGCGCTCAGCGGCTACGC
This sequence comes from Enterovirga sp., assembly GCA_028290695.1. GTDB lineage: Bacteria > Pseudomonadota > Alphaproteobacteria > Rhizobiales > Beijerinckiaceae > Enterovirga. The sequence goes on from JAQGJJ010000146.1 coordinate 4,616, forward strand.
CTACACGCAATCGAGCCCGACGCCCTTCGTGACCCCGGTGGGCGTGCCGTTCTCGTCCGATCGCGGCGACCGGATCGACTTCACCAACCTTCAGGCCTGGATCCAGAAGGCGGATGGTCCGTTCCAGTTCTTCGTCCAGGCGGGCGCCTATTCGATCCCCGGTCTCGGCCTGCCGATCTACAACACCTTCGCCCAGACGGACGCGCTCTTCACGCCGCTGCCGATCGCCTACGGCAAGTTTGTGATCAATGACCTGTTCTCGGTCCAGGGCGGCCGCATGCCGACGCTGATCGGCAGCGAGGCGCCGTTCACCTTCCAGAACATCAACATCAGCCGCGGCCTCCTGTTCAACCAGGAGAACGTCATCAACCAAGGCGTTCAGGTGAACTTCGCGGACGGGCCGTGGTCGGCCTCCGTGGCCGGCACCGACGGGTTCTTCTCCGGAGAGATCACCTGGTTCACCGGGGCCGTCACCTACAAGCTGGACGACAACAATACCTTCGGGGTGAACGGCGGGCTGAATCTCGGGCGGCAGAACACCACGCTGCGAAGCCTGCGCTACCAGTTCGCAACGCCGAACGCGCTCCAGAACAGCGGCATCTTCAGCGCCAACTACACCTATTCCAACGGGCCGCTGACGATCACGCCGTATTTCCAGTTCACCAATGTCGAGCGCGATCCGGGGATCGGCATTCTGGCCACCGCGTCCACCTATAGCGGCGCGGTCCTGGCGGCCTACAGCTTCACCGACAACTTCTCGCTCGGCGGCCGCTTCGAATACATCGCCCAGAGCGGCCGGCCGACCGACCTCGTCTTCACCAATCTTCTCTACGGCCCGGGCAGCAGCGCGCTCTCGATCACCGTCACGCCGACCTTCACCTACGACCGCTTCTTCCTTCGCGGCGAGTACGCCCATGTGGCGATCTTCGACTCGGCGGCGGGCTTCGGCTTCGGGCGGGCCGGCACCCGGACGGCCCAGGACCGGTTCCTGCTCGAGACGGGCATCACCTTCTAAGCGGGCGCCCCCCCGCCGGAGCTCCCGGCCCGATCCACGACCGAAAGGCGGCGCCTCCCGGCGCCGCTTTTTCCGCATGCGCCGAACGAATGATCCCGGGCCGCCTTGCGCCGATGGAGGATCGGCGTCACTCCCCCCGGATCGTCCCGGATGCACGGGGGAGGACCGCTCATGAACGCAGCCGTCGCCAGCGGCTACCCGCGGGTCTACGGCCACGCGTCGGCCGATCCCGAAGCCTTCTGGCTGGAGGCGGCGCGTGCGGTGGACTGGTACGAGCCGCCGACCCGCGCCTTCGATCCCGCCCTCGGGGTCTATGGCCGCTGGTTCCCGGACGGGGTCACGAACACCTGCCACAACGCGCTCGACCGCCACGTCGCGGCCGGGCGGGGCCTCCAGACCGCCATCATCCATGACAGCCCGGTCTCCGGGCAGGTGCGCCGGCTGAGCTATGCGGCCGTCCTGGAGGAGACCAGGCTCCTGGCCGGGCTCCTGGCCGAGATGGGCGTCGGCCGCGGCGACCGCGTCGTCATCTACATGCCGATGGTCCCGGAGGCGCTGATCGCCATGTACGCGACCGCCCGGCTCGGGGCGGTGCATTCGGTGGTGTTCGGCGGCTTCGCGGCACCGGAGCTCGCGGCCCGGATCGAGGACGCCGCCCCCAAGGTGGTGCTGGCCGCGTCCTGCGGCCTCGAGCCGAACCGGGTGGTCGCCTACAAGCCGCTGCTGGACGAGGCGCTGGCGCGCTCGGCCCACAAGCCTTCCGGCTGCCTGGTGCTGCAGCGTCCGCAGGTGGAAGCGAGGCTGGTCCCGGGACGCGACCGCGACTGGGCCGAGGCGATGGCGGATGCGCGCGCCCGCGGCCTGTCGGCCGAGTGTGTTCCGGTCGCGGCGACCGATCCGCTCTACATCCTGTACACCTCCGGGACGACCGGCCGGCCCAAGGGCATCGTGCGGGACAGCGGCGGACACCTCGTGTCGCCGCTTTGGTCCATGCCGAACCTGTACGGGATCGCGCCCGGCGAGGTGTTCTGGACGGCGTCCGACATCGGCTGGGTGGTGGGCCACACCTACATCGCTTATGCGCCGCTGTTCCACGGCGCGACCACCGTCCTGTACGAGGGCAAGCCGGTCGGGACGCCCGATGCCGGCGCGTTTTGGCGCGTGTGCGAGCAGCACGGCGTCGTGACCCTGTTCACGGCCCCGACCGCGCTCCGGGCGATCCGCAAGGAGGACCCGGAGGGCAGGCTGGTGAAGAGCCGCGACCTGTCCGGGCTCAGGGCCCTGTTCCTGGCCGGCGAGCGCGCCGACCCGGACACGGTGGCCTGGGCGGAGCGGACCTTCGGCATCCCGGTGATCGACCATTGGTGGCAGACTGAGACCGGCTGGCCGATCGCCGGCAACCCGATCGGGCTCGGCACCCTGCCGGTGAAGCACGGTTCCCCGACGGTGCCGATGCCGGGCTACCGGCTGGAGACGCTGGACGAGGCCGGCCATGCGCTGCCGCCGGGCCGGATGGGCACGCTCGCCATCCGGCTGCCGCTGCCGCCCGCCTGCCTGCCGACGCTGTGGGGCGACGATGACCGCTTCCGCGAGACCTACCTGACGCAGTTCCCGGGCTATTACACGACCTCGGATGCCGGCTATCTCGACGATGACGGCTACGTCTGGGTGATGGGCCGGACCGACGACGTCATCAACGTGGCCGGCCACCGCCTGTCGACCGGCGCCATGGAGGAGGTCCTCGCCTCCCACCCGGCGGTCGCCGAATGCGCGGTGATCGGGATCCGGGACGCGCTGAAGGGCGAGGTGCCGGCCGGCTTCGTGGTTCTCAAATCGGGAGCTGAAGCCGCGCCTGCGGCGGTCGAGGCCGAGCTCGTCGCGCTGGTTCGAGACCGCATCGGGCCGGTGGCGGCCTTCAAGCTCGCCGTCACGGTCGGGCGGCTGCCCAAAACCCGGTCGGGCAAGATCCTGCGCGGCACGATGAAGAAGCTCGCCGACGGCGCGACCTGGACCGTGCCCGCGACGGTCGACGACCCGGCGATCTTCGACGAGATCGCGGCCGCCCTGAAGCCCCGCGGCCTGCCGGCCGGCTGAGGCATCTCGGGCTGGTGCTTGACGCGGGCCCGCCGGCCGGGCCATCGGGCCTGATGTCCGGCCGCGCCGCCACCATCAC
>JAQGJJ010000163.1 GCA_028290695.1 Enterovirga sp.
CGGCCGCCGCTCAGCCGGAAGGCCGGCCAGCCCGCCGCAGCGACGCCTTCGATCCCGACCAGGAGCCCTCCGCTCCTGGGGCGCCGCGCCAGCTCGGATCAGCCGCCCCGTCCGCTCCCGTCGTGACGGGCGAGGCCGCCGCTCCGGCGCGCCGGCCCGCACGGCGCGAGCAGGACGACACGGCCTTCGCCGAGGGCGACGAAGCGGGCGGCCCGCTCGATCTCAGCTCGGCCCGAGGAGGGGGCGCTCCGGCCGCTCCATCACCGCGCGCGACCGCGAGCCTGCCGCCGCCGCCCGCGTCCGGGACCGACGCGCGGGCCGATTACGACCTCGCCTACGCCTACATCATGCAGAGGCGCTACGAGCAGGCCGAGACCGCGCTCCGTCAGTTCCTGGCGGCTCACCCGCGTGACCGCCTCGCCCCGGATGCCACCTACTGGCTGGGCGAAAGCTATCTGCAGCGCAGCCGCCCTCGCGAAGCGGCCGAGCAGTTCCTGAAGGTTTCAACCGACTACACCCGGTCCGCGAAGGCGCCCGACGCTCTCCTGAAGCTCGGCATGTCCCTGTCCGCGCTTGGTGCCCGCGACCAGGCCTGCGCCACCTTGGCCGAGATCGAACGCAAGTACCCCGAGGTCGCGCCGAGCGTGAAGCAAGGCGTCGAGCGCGAGCAGAAACGCGCGCGCTGCCCGGCGTGATCGCCCGCCGGGCGCGGCGGCAGGATATGACGCTGCCGCTCGATGCCGCGGCGTTCGCGGCGATCTTCAAGGGGCTGGAGGATGCGGGGACGATCCTCCTCGCCGTGTCGGGCGGGCCCGATTCCACCGCGATGATGCATGGCGTCGCCCGATGGGCCGCGGCGCGCGGCCGGCCCGCTCTCCAGGTGGCGACCGTCGACCATCAGATCCGATCAGCTTCCCGTTTCGAGGCCGAAGCCGTCGGCGATGCGGCCGCCCGGCTGGGATTGCCGCATGCCGTCCTGCCCTGGACGGACCGGCGCGGGGCCACCTCCCAGGAGGCTGCTCGACGCGCGCGATACCGGCTTCTCACCGATCACGCGGCCGTTGTCGGCGCCACGCATCTGCTGACTGCCCATACGGTCGATGACCAAGCAGAGACGCTGATGCTCCGGCTGGCAGCGGGAACCGGCATGGCCGGGCTCGCAGGCATGCGGCGGGAGACCCGCCGAACCGGTCTCCGGCACGTCCGGCCTTTCCTGAGCGTTCCCAAGCGGCTCCTGGTGGAGACCTGCCGAGCCGAGGGATGGGCCTTCGTCGAGGACCCGTCGAACGCGGATGCGGCCTATGGCCGGACCCGGTGGCGCACGCTCATGCCGCTGCTTGCGGCGGAAGGGCTCGACGCCCCGCGGCTCGGGCGGCTCGCCGAGCGGGTCGCAAGGGCCGAGGAGGCGCTGGATCGGACCGCGCACGCGGCCTCCGCACGCATGCAGGTGGCGTTGGGGCCCGGGCGGATCGACATGGCAGCGCTCAGCCGCGAACCCGAGGAGATCGCGCTTCGGGTGCTGCGCGCGGCGGTCGAAGACGCGCAGGAGCGGAACCGGTCGACGCTCGGGGAGGGCGCGCCCCCGGCGCTCCGCCTCGAGCGGGCGGAGGCCTGCCTGGCGGCGCTCCTCGGCGCCCGCACGGCCGGTCAGCCACTCCGCCGCACGCTGGCCGGACTGGCGCTCGACATGGATCGGTTTGGCTGCGTCACGATCCGGCCCGAGGGGGCGCGGCGTCGCGGCCGGTCGGGATCGGTAACCGCAACCGAGGGGAATGGAACGCGTTCTCTTGGCATCGGGGGGGCCCGCCCCTAAATTAAGGGTCGAGCGTGACGAGGTTCGTCTCGTGCCAGGCTCTGGGATCACCCCGCCGAGATGAATCCGAACTTCCGCAATTTCGCCCTCTGGGTGATCATCTTCCTCTTGGTTCTGGCGCTCGTGACGCTGTTCCAGAACCCGGGCCAGCGCGGTGGCGGCAGTGACATCGCCTACAGCCAGCTCCTGACGGATGCCGAGAACGGCCGGATCACGAATGTCGTGATCTCCGGACAGGAGATCACCGGAAGCTATTCCGACGGGCGCACGTTCACGACCTACGCGCCCTTCGATCCGGCGCTCGTGACGAAGCTGCAGCAGAAGGGCGTCCAGATCACGGCCCGGCCGGCCGGGGACTCGACCCCCTGGTTCATCGCGCTGCTCGTGAACTGGCTCCCGATCCTCGTGTTCATTGGCGCCTGGATCTTCCTGTCTCGGCAGATGCAATCAGGCGCGGGCCGAGCCATGGGCTTCGGCAAGTCCAAGGCGAAGCTGCTGACGGAGGCGCATGGCCGCGTCACCTTTGAGGACGTCGCTGGCGTCGACGAGGCCAAGGACGACCTCCAGGAGATCGTCGAATTCCTGCGCGATCCGCAGAAGTTCCAGCGCCTCGGCGGCCGCATCCCGCGCGGCTGCCTGCTCGTCGGCCCGCCCGGCACCGGTAAGACGCTGATCGCGCGTGCCGTCGCCGGCGAGGCGAACGTGCCGTTCTTCACGATCTCGGGATCGGACTTCGTCGAGATGTTCGTCGGCGTCGGCGCGAGCCGCGTCCGCGACATGTTCGA
>JAQGJJ010000173.1 GCA_028290695.1 Enterovirga sp.
CGCGTGCAGTTCCAGGACAAGGACCCGCGCGGCTGGCGGCTCTTCGCCGACCGGCTGGCTCAGCACTCGGACAAGGGTGCCGCGAACACCATGCGGGGCGTGCAGATGCGGCGGCCCTCGCTCTACGACCTCGAAGCCGAGTTCAAGGCCATGACGGCGCCGCTGCTCGTCATGGTCGGCGACGAGGACGACCACTGCCTGCAGCCGGGCATCTTCCTGAAGAAGACCGTGCCGGCGTCCGGGCTCGCCGTGTTCCCGAAATCCGGCCACACGCTGAATCTCGAGGAGCCGGCTCTGTTCAACCAGCTCCTGGCGGAGTTCATCGCCCAGGTCGAGGCTGGCCGATGGGGGCCGCGCGATCCGCGCGCCAACCCCGCCCAGATCATGCGGACCGAGTAGCTTGCGGCCGTCCGACCATGTGGATGGCGGCCGGCTCTGGGACCGCCTCATGGCGCTGGCCGCCTTCGGGGCGCGCCCGGATGGCGGGGTCGACCGGCAGACGCTGACGCAGGCGGAGATCGAGGCCCGTGCCGAACTCGTGCGATGGGGCAGGGCGCTCGGCCTGAAACCGTTCACGGATGCGGGCGCGAACCTGTTCCTGCGGTGGGACGGGGTCGAGCCGGACCTGCCGCCCGTTCTCGCCGGCTCGCATATCGATTCGCAGCCGACGGGCGGCAAGTTCGACGGGGCCTATGGCGTGCTCGCGGCGCTCGAGGCGGTGCAGGCCATGCAGACCGCCGGCCTTCACCCGCGCCGGTCGATCGAAATCGTCGCCTGGACCAACGAGGAAGGCTCGCGCTTCGCGCCCGGCATGACGGGCTCGGAGCTGTTCACCGGCGTCAAGACGCTGGACCAGATCGCGGACCTGTCGGACGGGGATGGCGTGCGCCTCGGCGATGCGCTCGCGGCCGTGCTCGCGGCCGATACCGACGTGCCCCGCCGGCCCTTCGGCCGGTCGGTGGCGGCCTTTGTCGAGCCGCATATCGAGCAGGGCCCGGTGCTGGAACGCGAGGGCATCCCGGTCGGCATCGTGAGCGGCATCCAGGGCACGCGCCGCTACCGCGTGCGGGTCACGGGCGAGGCCGCGCACGCCGGTACGGCCGAGCGGCACGAGCGCCGGGACGCCTTGATGGCCGCTGTCCGGATGGTCGCGGCGGCCGACAGGGCCGCCATGGACCCGCCCGACACGAAGCTGACCGTGGGCCTCTTTCAGGTAACGCCGAACGCCCCGTCGGTCGTGCCCTCGGAGGTCTTCTTCTCGATCGACCTGCGCCACCCGGAGAACGCGGTGGTCGACCGCCTGGACGCCGCGATCCGCCAGATCGTCGAGGCCGAGCGCGGCCCCTGCCAGGTCGTGCTGAACCAGATCCAGCATGCAAGCTCCCTCTCGTTCGCGCCCGAGATCCGCGCGTCGCTGTCGCGCGCGGCAGCGGCGCTCGGCATTGCGCACCGGGACATCTATTCGGCCGCCGGCCACGATGCTCGCCCGCTCCATTATGCCTGCCCGACCGGCATGATCTTCGTGCCCTGCCGCGACGGCATCAGCCACAACCCGGCAGAATGGGCCGAGCCGAGCGACCTGACCGCCGGCGCCAAGGTGCTCGCCGACGCGCTGTTCGCGCTCGCCGACGCGCCGTGAGCGCGCCGCCGGGACAGCTCGTGGGGCAGCCCGTCCGACGGGTCGAGGACGAACGCTTTCTGACCGGCCGGGGCTGCTTCGTCGACGACCTGCAGCCGTCCGGCACGGTGCACGGCTTCGTTCTTCGCTCACCGCACGCGCACGCACGGCTCGTGAGCGTGGATGCGGAGGCGGCGCGGGGTATGCCGGGAATCCGGGCCGTGCTCACCGCAGCGGACCTCGCCCAGGCCGGGCTGTCGGCCGTGCCGCTGGACTTTCCCCCCCCGGGCCACAGCTTCGAGACCTGGAGCGCGCCCCTGCAGCCGATTCTCGCCGCCGACGAGGTCCGGTTCGTGGGCGATCCCGTCGCGTTCGTGGTCGCGGACGAGCTCGCGCAGGCGCGCGACGCCGCGGAAGCCATCGCGGTCGAGTTCGAGGACCGCCCGCCCATCATGGCGATGCGCGACGCCGAGCCGTTGTTCTCCTACGAGGAGGGAGATGCGGTTGCGGCCGCCTCGGCCCTCGGCAACGCTCATCAGGTCGTCAGGATCGAGGTCGCGAACAATCGCATCGACGCGGCGCCCCTCGAAACCCGGGGCTGCATCGGCGCCTACGACGAGGCGAGCGGCTTCACGCTGCACGTGTCGACGCAGCGGGTGCAGATCATCCAGCGCGCCCTGGCCGACCGCGTCTTCGGCGAGCCCCGTGATCGCGTGCGCGTCGTCGCGCCCGACACGGGGGGCGGCTTCGGGCAGAAGAACGGCCTCTACCCCGAATACATCCTGTGCCTGGAAGCGGCGCGGCGGATCGGCCGGCCCGTGAAGTGGATCGCCGATCGCACGGACGCCCTCGCGGGGGATTGCCACGGCCGGGACAACCTCTTCGTGGCCGAGGCCGGGCTCGATCGGGACGGCCGCATCCTGGCGATCCGGGCCGAGCGTTTCATGAACATGGGCGCCTATACGTCCGCGCGCGCCATGGTGCCGGTGCAGAACGGCCTGACGCATCTCACAGGGGTGTACGCCGTTCCGGTCGCGCATGTGACCGTGCAGGGCGTTCTCACCAACACCGCGACGACCTGCTCCTACCGGGGCGCGGGGCGGCCGGAAAACGTGTTCTGCTGCGAGCGCCTGATCGACACGATCGCGCGGGCGACCGGGCGCGACCCGATCGCGCTGCGACGGGCCAACCTCGTCGCGCCCGCCGCGCAGCCCTGGACCTCTCCGCTCGGCACGACCTTCGCTGGCGCGGATTTCGCAGCCATGCTCGATCGTGCCCTGGACGCGATCGACCATGCGGGCTTCGGGGCACGCCGGGCGATAAGCCAGCGCGCAGGGCTCCTGCGCGGGTTCGGGATCTGCCTCTTCGCCGAGGACCTGCACGGCTCGCACGAGCCCATCCCGGCTCGCCTGCACCATGCGGACGGGCAGCTCGTCCTCACGGTCGGATCCGGCGGTGCCGGCCACGGCCACGAGACGAGCTTCCGCCAGATCCTCGCGGATGCGCTCGGCCTGCCCATGGAGCGCTTCGGCTTCGTCCAGTCGGACACGGCCGCGATGGCGGAGGGAGTCGGCACCGCCGCGTCCTGGTCGCTCACGCTCGCCGGCTCGTCCGTGCGGCTCGCGGCCGACAACGCGGTCGAGCAGGGGCGGGCGGTCGCATCCCGGCTGCTGGAGGTCGGCGTGCCGGATCTCGAGTTCCGGGACGGAGCCTTCCGGGTCCGCGGGACGGATCTCGCTGCCGGCTGGCACGACGTCTTCCGGGCCGAACCTGCCTTCCGGGCTGGGGGCACCTTCGCGGGGGAAGGCCGCTCCGTGCCGCTCGGGTGCCACGCTTGCGAGGTGGAGGTCGATCCCGAGACCGGGGCCGTCGCGCTCACCGGCTTTGCGATGTCCCAGGATTCGGGCCGCGTCGTGAACCCGCTGCTGGTCGAGGGGCAGCTGCATGGCGGCGCCGCACAGGGCATCGGGCAGGCCTGGCTCGAGGGGATCGTCTACGACGGCGACAGCGGGCAGCTTCTCACCGGCAGCTTCACCGATTACGCGCTGCCGCGGGCGAGCGACCTGCCCGAGATGGCGACCCGGCTGATCGAGACGCCGAGCCCGGACAATCCGCTCGGGGTCCGGGGTGTCGGCGAGGCCGCCGCGACCGGCTCGACGCCGGCCTTCGTCAACGCGGTGCTGGATGCTCTGTGGCCGCTCGGGGTGCTCAACCTCGATCCGCCGCTGACTCCTGCCAGGGTCTGGGCGGCGATCAGGGACGGGTGAGGATAGCGTGCCTCATTGGGCCGGCGGGCCCCGCCGATGCAGGCCCTCGCCGTAGAAGCGCTTCAGGGTCGCCTGCGAGCGGTCCAGCACGGGCTTGAGCTCGCGCATCCTGGCGCCGCTCGCCCGCGCCTGCGCGATCACCTCGCGCTCCACGGCCGGCAGGTCGATCCCGGTGACGCGGCCGTCCCGCACGATTTCGCGGCCGGCCACATGGACGCTGCGGACATGCCGGGCGCAGGCCCGCGTCAGCAGCACCTCGGTCGGATCGATCATGTCCTCGATCACGTCGAACGCCATGGCGTCGTAATCGAGCACGACCACATCGCCGGGCGCGCCCGGAACGACATCGCCGTATCCATCCTGGCCGGTCACGGCCAGGAAGCCGTTGCGGTGCCAACCCCGGAACAGGAGCTCGGCCGTGAGCGGCGCGTCCGTGTCGTGGGGCGAGAACAGCCAGTTCGCGACCCGCATCTCGCGCAGCGCGTCCTCGTCGTCGTCGATCGAGAACGAATCCACTCCGAACGAGAACGGCATGCCCTGGCGGATGTACTCCGCGACCGGCGCGATGCCGGAGCGGAGGCGGAGGTTCGAGCTGGCATTCACCGCGATCTGGGCCTGGCGCCCGGCCATGATCGCGATGTCGTCCGGCCGCAGCCAGATGCCGTGAGCGCCGGTGAAGCGTGGGCAGACGATGCCGAGATCCGCCAGGTGGCGGACGAAGCCGCCCGGATAGGCGGCGTCCGCCCATTCGCGCTGGATCGACGTCTCGAGCAGGTGCGTCGTGATCCGCCTGCCGTCCCGTTCGGACGCCTGCCCGATTGCCGCCAGAAGCGCGTCCGAGCACGCCTGCGGCGAGTTCGGCCCGTATTGGACCGAGACGGTTGGTCCCTCGATGCGCCGGGCGACGTCGGCCACGAGGTCCATGTAGGTGGCGGGCGACGGGAAGGGATACAGCCAGGTCTGGCGGATGAACTCGCGGTCCTGCGGCTCGTGCAGCCCGAGCAACTCCTCGTCCGGCCCGTAGCCGATCGTCTGCTGGTCGCGGAGCGGCACCACGAAGCCGAGCCGCACCCCGACATCGCGCGCCGCCCGGGCGATTGCCTCGGCATCCTGAGCGAGGCGATCCACCCGGATGGACGAGTAGACGTGCATCACGGTCCCGACACCCGCCTGCGCGAGCCGGCCAAAGGCGAGCGCCGCGTTGAGATACGGATCGATCGCCGGCTGCGCGTAGAGAGCCGCGCGCCACAGCTCGAAATTCTGGTCGCGCGCCCCGAAGGCGAGATGATGCAGCCCGCGCACATGGTCGTGCGCGTCGCAGAGCGCCGGCATCGCCAGGAGCCCGCGACCTTCGCCGTGTCCGGCCGCGACGGCGGCCACCTTGCCGTCCGCCAGCGTGATCGTCGCCCCGCGCTGCGGCGGCTCGCGGCCCGGACGGGCCAGGAGGTACTCGACGGCGATCTCGGACATGGGGACCTTTGTGCAGGAGTTCAGCCGAAATAGGCCTCTTGAATGGCGGCGCGCCCCGCCGCGTCGTCCATGCGGCCCGTCCACACGGCGCGCCCGGTCGAGAGCACGACGCAACGGGTCGCGACCGCTTCGGCGATCTCGAGATTCTGCTCCACGAGCAGGATGCCGACGCCGGCCTGGCAGATGCGCTGAACGATGCCCACCAGCGAGCGCACGATGCCGACCGCGAGCCCGGCCGAGGGCTCGTCGAGCAGCATGATCTTCGGGTTGGTCACGAGCGCGCGCCCGATGGCCAGCATCTGCTGCTCACCGCCCGACAAGGACCCGGCGAGCTGCAGCCGCCGCTGCCCGAGGATGGGGAACAGGTCGTAGACGTGGTCGAGCGGCAGGGGAGGGCGGCCGCGCGGCGCCGACGAGGCGGCCAGCAGCGTTTCCTCGACCGTGAACGCGGGAAACAATTCGCGCCATTGCGGCACCAGCGCCAATCCGCGCCGGACGATGTGGCTCGCCGGCTTGCCGGTGATGTCGGCGCCGTCGAAGACGACGCGCCCACCGGCGGTCGGGAGAAGCCCCGCGATCGCCTCCACGCTGGAGGTCTTGCCGGCGCCGTTCGCGCCGAGGAGCGCCAGCGACTCGCCGGGCGCCAGGGTGAGATCGATCCCGTGCACCGCCTGGACGGCGCCATACGAGACCTTGAGACCCGAAATCTCGAGCATCAGGCCGCGTCCTCGATCTCGCCGAAATAGACCTGCCGGACCTCCTTGCGGGCCACCACCTCCGCCGGCAGCCCGTCCGCGATGATGCGGCCGGACGCCATGACCGATATCCGGTCGCACAGGGCCGTCAGGAAGCCGATGTTGTGCTCGACGATCAGCATGGTCGCGCCGAGCTCGACGTTGAGGCGACGCAGCAGGGTCACGATCTGCTCGACCTCGCCGTGGCTCACGCCTGACACGGGCTCGTCGAGCAGGATGAGCCGCGGCCGGGACACGATGGCCCGGGCGATCTCGAGACGCCGCTGGTTGCCGAGCGAGAGCTGGTCGGCTCGCGTCTCGGCGAGCGACCTGAGCCCGACCGCCGCAAGGGCCCAGCTTGCGGCCTCGTGCTCGTCGCGGGCCGCGGCGCTCCAGAGGGCACGGTCGAGGCTGCGCCGGAAGGATTGCCGGACACCGTTGCGGCCGAGCCCCGCGATGACGTTGTCGCGGCAGGTCAGGCCCGGAAAGATCGCGACATGCTGGAACGTCCGGGTGATGCCGAGCGCGATGCGGTCTTCCACCCGGCCCGGCTTCGCCTCCTGGCCGAACAGCACGACCCGTCCTGCATCCGGCGCGATGAAGCCCGTGACGGCGTTGAAGAAGGTGGTCTTGCCGGCGCCGTTCGGCCCCATGATGCCGTGCAGCGTGCCGGCCCGGATCGCGAGCGTGACGTCGTCCACCGCCGCGAGCGCGCCGTAGCGCTTGACGATGTTCGTCGCGACGAGCGCGTCCCCCGCATGCGCGTGGGAAGGGGGGCGCGGAGCGGGCAGGGTCGTGGCCCGCTCCGCCGGGGCGTCGGGCGCGGCCGCGAGGGGGGCCGTCCGCCTCGGGCAGAGCCGCTCGCCGATCTCCGTCAGGCCGCCCCGGAAGAACATCACCGTCAGGATGACGATCGCGGCGAGGATCAGCTCGATGTAGTCGGCGATGGGGCGCAGTAGCTCCGGCAGCAGCCGCATCAGGCCGCCGCCGAGGATGCCGCCCCAGATCGAGGTCATGCCGCCGATCACCGGATAGGCGAGCATGACGATGGAGGTGTGCAGCCCGAACGAGTCGGGGTCGATGATCCGGAAGCGGGGCGCGGCGAGCGCACCCGCCATGGCGATGGCCGCCGACGACACCGTGAAGGCCGCCATGAGGTAGCGCTCGATCCGGATGCCGAAGGCGCGTGCCGCCACCTCGTTCGTGGCAAGCGCGCGCAGATTGCGGCCGTACGGACCGCTGAGCAGGACCGAGATGGGCAGCAGCGCCAGCGCGCAGAAGCAGGCCGCCATCCCGAGATAGACGAGATCGGACGAGATCGTCTGACCGAAGATCACGGGCGGGGCGACGTTGAGTCCCTCGGCCCCGCCGGTGACGCTCTTCATCTCCCGCACCAGGATGATCACCACCGCCTGGAAGACGAGCGTCACCATGGCGAGGTTGTGGCTTTTGAAGCGCACGGCCGGAATGGCCAGGAGCAGCCCGCCGACCCCGCCGGCGAGCGCCGACGCCACGACGGCGACCGGGAAGGGCAGCCCCGCATGCAGGATGAGGAGCGTCGAGCAATAGGCCCCGATGCCCATCATGGCGCCGGTCGCGAGCGAGATGCAGCGCGCGAACCCGACCAGCATGGTGAGAGCCGCACCGATCACGGTCGAGGTCGCGACGAGCGTCAGAACGAAGCGCCAGTAATCGCCGGCGGCCCACCCCCACAGGAACAGGGCCAGCGGGGCGAGAAGGGGCGACAGGATGGCGAGAGGTCGGCGGGCGTCAGACATGGCGCCGCTTAGCCTCCGGAAACAGGCCCTCCGGCCGCCAGAGCAGCACCAGGAAGAGCAGCACGAAGCTGATCGCGCTCTTGGCAGCACTCGACACGTAGGCGGCGGACAGGGTCTCGACGACGCCGAGGAGAAGCCCCCCGATCAGCGCGCCGGCCAGCGAGTCGAAACCGCCGATCACCGCGGCCACGAAGGCGGACGCGATGATGGACACCGCGAGCTCCGGAGAAACGCCCCGGCTCGGCGCCGCGAACACGCCGGCGAGCCCGGCCAGCGCGCCGCCCGTGAACCAGGCGGTCGCGTAAACCCGTTCGACCGAGTAGCCGCAGAGCTGCGCGCCTCGGATGTTTGAGGCCATCGCCCGCATGGAGCGGCCCAGCGTGGAGTACCGGAACAGGAACAGGCCCGCGAGCCCGACGGCGAGCGCGCCCCCGGTCACCCAGATCTGCTCCAGCGTGACGATGGCGGCGTCCTCGCCGATGTCGATGAAGATCGGGGCGCCGCTGATCGCCGCCGGCACGGCCAGGAGTTCCGTGTTGTAGGCCAGCCGGAAGGCCTCCGACAGCGCCGTTCCCAGGAAGATCGTGCCGAGAACGACCGTGAAGAGGTCCGCCCGCCGCAAGGGGCGCAGGATCGACAGCTCGAGCCCGGCCGCCAGCGCGCCGATCAGGAGCGGGACGACGAGATAGGCTGTCCAATAGGGCCACTTCCAGTCGACCACGAGGACATAGGTCGCGAAGGCGCCGAGCATGACGAGCCCGCCATGGGCGAAGTTCACCGTGCGGGTCGCCTTGTGGATCACCACGATGCCGATGGCGGCGAGCGCATAGACGGCCCCGAACTTGAGGCCGCCCAGGATCACCATGACGAACTCGGCCATGCCGCTAGCCTCGGCCGCTCGGCGAAACGGTCACTGTCCGACCGTCTGCCACAGACCGCCCTTGATGGTGGCGCGCCCGAGAGCCCGGTTGCCCTGGTGGTCCGTCTCCGAGAAGGTCTCCGGGAAGATCACGTCCGCGCCGCCGAGATCGGAGGGCTTCGCCCCCTTCATCGTGCTCCAGGCGCCGATCAGCCCGTCCCAGGTCAGGTTCTCGCCGGCGGCCTCGATCGCCTTCGCGAGGATGAAGGCTCCGCCGTAGCCCACCATGTCGTAGCTGTTCGGCCGGCCCTGCGGCGGGGTGCCGTATTTGGCGATCCAGGCCTGGCGGAACTTCACCGCTTCGGGATGGTCCTGGGCCGGGAAGGCCGGCATGTTCGAGTAGCCCCACACGTTCTTGGGGTCCCGCTCGCCGATGATGGGCACGATCGCATCGTTCACGGCCGACCCGTCGAGAACCCACACGGCATTGGCGAGCCCCTTCTCGGGGGCCTGCTTGTAGGCGAAGCCGGCCTCGGAGAACGAGCCGAGTACGATAACGGCGTCGACGCGCTGGCGCGCCATGCTGATCAGCTGGGAGGTGAAGTCGCGGGAATCCTGGTCGAACTCCTCGATCACGGGTTTGACGCCGCGCGCCTCGAGGATCGGCAGGATCGCGGCCTTGTTCGATTGCGGGAAGGAGTAGGTCCCGACGAGGAGCCCGATCTTCTTCGCGTCCGGCTTCGCCTGGTACACGCGGTCGACGAGCGCCTGAGCGGAGGTCGGAGCGTCCGGCATGGCGCCGTGGAACACGTTCTTGGCGAAGGGCGTACGGATAATCGGGGTGGCGCCGAACAGGTTGTAGGTCGGCACGCCCGTTTCACGGACATAGTTGGCCGCGGCCGCCGCGCCGGTGGAGCCGGAGGAAAGGATCAGGGCGAACACCTTGTCGCTTTCCACGAGCTTCTTGGCGGCGGCCACGCTCTCCGCGGGCGTAAAGGCGTGTTCGTAGACGAGCTTGATCTTGCGTCCGTTGATGCCGCCTGCGGCATTGATCTGCTCGATGCCGAGCTGGAGCCCGTCGCGGCCCGGACCGCCCATGAAGGACGTGGCGCCGGTGAGCGCGCCGAGCGCGCCGATCGTGATCTCGTCCTTGGTCACCCCGGGCGCCTGGGCCTCCGCCGGAGCCGCGCCGAACCCGAGCGCTCCGGCCAGCAGGGCGGCTCCGCATAAACGTCCGAACTGGTGCATGACCTGTCTCCTGTATGCTCCCGGCGGGAAGGCAAGTCCGGGGCCAGCGGGCCGGCGAGGGCTCGTCCGGCGCCACGCCGGCATGCAGCCCTGCGATCCGACGTCGCAACTCGCGAGACTATTCGGACAGCGTCCGACGTAAAGCACCAAATTGCATGCAAGAGCGATGAAAGTGGATGCACACTGCAGGTTGGCGCAGCAAGCCTGCCAATCGGTGTTCGTGCTGCCGCGAGCCGTGGCGCGGCTTTCGTCGGGAGGCGAGGCGGCTGGTCCGGTGCCCGGTCCGCGGCCGCCGATTGCCGGGCGTGTCGCTGTTGAGGAGCTGGCCGCCCCCGCCTATTGGGGCGGGGCGCCGATTGCGTGCAGGATGCCGCGGAGCTCCGCGAGGCCTTTCAGCCTGCCGATGGCCGTGTAACCGGGATTGCCGCCGGTCTTGGCGAGGTCGTCCAGCATCCGGTGGCCGTGGTCCGGCCGGAACACGATCGGGTCACCGCCGGTCCGCCGCCGCTCGATGGCGACGAGCTCGTGCAGAACCGCCACCATGTCGACGTCGCCCTCGAGATGCGACGCCTCGTGGAAGCTGCGGCCGTCCGGCTCGCGCTTGGTCGCCCGCAGGTGGACGAAATGGATGCGGTCGCCGAAGCGGCGTGCGATCGCCGGCAGGTCGTTGTCCGGCCGCACGCCGAGGGAGCCGGTGCAGAAGCACATCCCGTTGGCGGCGGACGGCACGGCCTCGAACAGGGCGGCGTAATCGGCCTCCGTGGAGGCGATCCGGGGCAGGCCGAAGAGGGACCGCGGCGGGTCGTCCGGATGAAGCGTGAGCCGGATGCCGGCCGCCTCGGCGGCAGGGGTAACCGCCTGGAGGAATTCGACGAGGTGCCGCCGCAGGCGCGCGGCGTCGATGCCCCGATAAGAGCGCAGGCGCTCGCGGAACGCAGGGATGGAGAGCGGATCGGTCGTGGAGCCCGGGAGGGCGCTGGCGATCGTTTCGACCAGGGCGTCACGCTCGGCCTCCGACATGGCGTCGAACGTCGCCCGAGCCCGCTCGCGTTCCGCGGGGCTGTAATCGGCCTCCGCGCCCTCACGTGCCAGGATGTGCAGGTCGAAGGCGGCGAAGCGCTCCTGGTCGAACCGGAGCGCGGTCGCCCCGCTCGGCATCACGTGATCGAGATCCGTGCGGGTCCAGTCCACGACCGGCATGAAGTTGTAGCACACCACGCGGACATCGTTGGCCGCGAGCGCTTCCAGGCTGGCGATCCAGGCCGCGATCTCGCGCGTCGCGGCGCCGCCCGTTCGCTTCACCACGTCCGGGATCGGGATCGACTCCACCACGGACCAGCGCAGGGGCGCCCGGCCCGGCTCGACCTGCTCGATCAGGCGCTTGCGGGCCGCGACGGCCGCCTCCGTCCAGGCTTCGCCGATCGGGACGTCGTGCAACGACGTGACGACATCCGTGGCACCGGCCTGCCGGACGTCGTCGAGCGAGACGTCGTCGCGGCCCGGGCCGTACCATCTCCAACCTTGGCGCAACGTCGAATCTCCTGTCAGGCAAAGTAATCAGGGTGGGTTTGCGCGAGGCGCTGCGCATCCGGCAGCACGGCACCGAGATGGGCGCGCATCGCCGCCCGGGCGCTCTGCGCGTCGCCGGCCTCGATCGCGTCCGCGATGATGCGATGTTCCGCGAGCACCTGCGGCATGCGGCCCAGAACCGGCAGCGTCAGCCTGCGGCAGCGGTCGATCTGCATCTTGGCCTGGCGGATCGTCCGCCACAGCCCGGGGAAGCCGGAGAGCCCCGCGACGCACTCGTGAAAATTCTCGTCGGCCTCGTGAAAGGCTTCGCGGTCGTTGCGATCGGCGAAGGCCTTCTGCCGCGCAATGATGTCCCTCAGCCGGTCTGCACCTGCCGCCCCCGAGGCGACCGCGAGCTCGACGGCGGCGCCTTCCAGCGCCTGGCGCACGACCACGGCTTCCGGAATGGCGCCGAGCGGGATGCGGGCGACGAACGTCCCCGATTGCGGCCGGATGTCGACGAGACCCTCTTCCGCGAGGCGGATCAAGGCTTCCCGCAGCGGCGTGCGGCTGACGCCGAAGCGCTCGGTGAGAGCTCGCTCGAGCAGCGGCTGGCCCGGCGCGAGGCGGACCGCCACGATGTCGGCCCGCATCTCGTCCGCGATGGCAGCAGAGGCGGTGACGCGCCGTGATCCGGCCGTGCCGGATAACGGTCCGATCCGCTCGGCTAAACCCTGCTCCACGTCGTCGGTCCCAAACTCTTGACGCAGTAATATATTAGTATAGGAGATAATCAAGATCAGAGGAAACGAAGGGGCATGGCGCTGCACCCGGACCGGCTCTTCCCCGTCGAGGCGTCCGCCCGCGCGATCGCCCGGCGCCTGTATGGGGCGGTGGCGACGCTCCCGATCCTGTCCCCCCACGGCCACACGGACCCGCGCTGGTACGCGGACGACGAACCGTTTCCGGATCCCGCCACGCTCTTCGTCAAACCGGACCATTACGTGTTCCGGATGCTTTATTCACAGGGCGTTTCGCTCGAGGCGCTGGGCGTCTCTCGGCTGGACGGGCGCGAGGTCGCGACCGACGGGCGTGCGATCTGGCGCCTGCTCGCGGAGCATTGGCCCCTGTTCCGTGCGACGCCGACACGGCTGTGGTTCGAGCAGTCGCTCGCGGACATCTTCGGCATCGAAGAGCGGCTGTCTCCGGCCAGCGCCGACCGCATCTACGACGCGGTCGCGGCGCGCCTCCAGGAGCCGGAGTTCCGCCCCCGCGCGCTGTTTCGGCGCTTCAACATCGAGGCCATCGCGACCACGGATTCGGCGCTGGACGACCTCGCGGCGCACGACCGCATCCGGGCCTCGGGGTGGGGCGGGCGGGTGGTGCCGACATACCGGCCGGACGCGGTGGTCGACCCCGATTTCGCCGGCTTCACGGACAACGTCGCGCGCTTCGTTCGCGCGCATGGTCAGGATGCCGTGACCTGGTCCGGCTATCTCGACGCGCATCGGGCCAAGCGCGCCTTCTTCAAGGAGAGGGGGGCGACGGCGACCGACCACGGCCACCCGACGGCCAGGACGGCCGATCTTCCGCCGAACGAGGCGGAGGCGCTCTTCGCCCGCGTGGCGGCAGGTGGGGCCTCGGCGGCCGATGCCGAGCTGTTCCGGGCTCAGATGCTGACCGAGATGGCCCGAATGAGCCTGGAAGACGGTCTGGTCATGCAACTGCACCCGGGGTCGGTCCGCAACCACAATCCGCATCTCCTCGCGACCTTCGGGCGGGACATGGGCGCCGACATTCCGGGCCCGACGGACTACGTGCGGGCCCTGAAGCCGCTCCTCGACCGGTTCGGCAACGAGCGCGGGCTGACGCTCATCCTGTTCACCCTCGACGAGACGGCCTACGGCCGGGAGCTCGCGCCCTTGGCGGGCCACTACCCGGCGCTGCGGCTTGGCCCGCCCTGGTGGTTCTTCGACAGCCCGGAAGGCATGATGCGGTTCCGGGAGATCGCGACGGAGACGGCCGGCTTCTACAACACGGTCGGGTTCAACGACGACACCCGCGCGTACCTCTCGATCCCGGCGCGCCACGACGTCGCCCGGCGGATCGATTGCGCCTACCTGGCCCGCCTCGTCGCCGAGCATCGGCTCGACGAGGACGAGGCTCACGAGGTTGCGCACGACCTCGCCTATCGCCTCGCCAAGCGGGCCTATAAGCTTTGACGGCATGGAGCGGAGAAAGGGGCGCAGACTTGGTCGGCCGGGTCGCTTTCGTCACCGACGGCGCGTCGGCAACGGGCCGGGTCGCACCGCGCCCTGCGCCGATCCCGGCCGCGATCGTCACCGAACAGGGGCGGCCATCCGGATGAGCGGCGGCCTGCCGATGGTCTGAGCGAAGCCGAACCGGGACGTCGAAGACGACCGGCTAACCACATAAGGGGAGGACGACCATGACACAGGACATCAGCAAGTCGGGCGGGCCGTCGCGCCGGGTCGTGGTCGGCGGCCTCGCGGGGAGCGCGGGGCTCGGGCTTTCCGGCGCATGGGCCCAGGGCGCCCGGCCGGCACTGCCGAAATCTCCCGTTGCGCTCAACGTGATCGACGTCGGCGGGGCGCTCGCCCTGGTGCAGAAGCCGATCGAGAATTTCCGCAAGGCCCGGCCCGAGCTGGTGTCGCGCATCTCCTTCACCAAGGCGCCGGCGCCGGAGCTTCCGGCGAAGCTGAAGGCCCAGCAGGACGCTGGACGGGTCGACATCGATATCATGCTGGGCGGCCTCGATGCCCTCTCGGCCGGCATCGACGGCAAGCTGTGGACGCCGCTCTTCCCGGATCACGCGGCCTCGCTTCCGAACCCGAACGAGATCCTGCTCAAGCCGGCGCTCGACATGCACAACCTCGGCCAGGGCTTCGGGATGTGCATGGTCTACTACCCGTCCGGCCCGCTGCTCGAATACATGCCGGCCAAGGTCAAGACGCCGCCATCGACCGCGCAGGAGCTGCTCGACTACACCCGGCAGAACCCCAACCGCTTCCTCTATGCGCGCCCTGCCAATTCCGGCCCGGGCCGCACCTGGCTGATGGGGCTGCCCTATCTCCTGGGCGACAAGGATCCCAAGGATCCGGTCAACGGGTGGGAGAAGACCTGGGCGTACCTGAAGGCGCTGGGCGAGAACATCGAGTACTACCCGACCGGCACCGGCGTCACGATGAAGGAGCTCGGCGAAGGCACGCGCGACATGATCATCTCGACCACCGGCTGGGACATCAACCCGCGGGTGCTCGGCATCGTGCCGAAGGAGGCCGAGGTCGCCACGCTGAAGGGCTTCCACTGGGTCTCGGACGCCCAGTACATGGCCATCCCGAAGGGCGTCGCGCCCGAAAAGCTGGCCGTGCTGCTCGAGCTCATCGCCTTCGTGATGACGCCCGCCCAGCAGGCCTTCACCTATGACGAGGGCTACTTCTACCCGGGTCCGGCCGCCAAGAACGTGACGCTCGACATGGCGCCTCCGGAGAGCCAGGCCGCCATCAAGGAGTTCGGCCGCCCGCAATACGAGAAGTGGATCGCCGAGAACCCGATCGAGGTGCCGCTCGAGCCCGAGAAGATGGTCGTGGCGTTCAGGCGCTGGGATCAGGAGATCGGCTCCGGGGCCAAGCGGAAGGGCTGAGATGACCATTGCGGCGAGGCACGGGGTCGGGGCGCTCGAGTTGCGCGGGGTACGCCGGGAGTTCGGCAGCCTCGCCGCGCTCGCCGGGATCGACCTGCGGATCGAGGAGGGCGAGTTCATCGCCCTTCTCGGGCCGTCGGGTTGCGGCAAGTCGACCGCGCTGAACTGCATCGCAGGCCTGCTGCCTCTCTCGGGCGGATCGATCTGGCTCGGCGATCGCCGCATCGACCGGCTGAAGCCGGAGGAGCGCGGCTTCGGCATGGTGTTCCAGAGCTACGCCCTGTTTCCGCACATGAACGTGCGCAAGAACGTAGGCTTCGGGCTCTCGATGAAGGGCGTGAAGGGCGCGGAGGCGGCACGGCGCGTCGACGAAGGCCTCGCCCTCGT
Source organism: Enterovirga sp. (assembly GCA_028290695.1). GTDB lineage: Bacteria > Pseudomonadota > Alphaproteobacteria > Rhizobiales > Beijerinckiaceae > Enterovirga. Next base: position 15,535 of record JAQGJJ010000173.1, read on the forward strand.
GCGCCTGCAGAGCCAGGCATCGAAGCTTCCGGGCCAGCTGTCCGGCGGTCAGCAGCAGCGCGTCGCCATCGCCCGGGCGGTGGTGATCGAGCCCGCGATCGTCCTCATGGACGAACCGCTCTCCAACCTCGACGCGAAGCTCCGCATGGAGATGCGGGTCGAGATCAGGCGCATCCACGACACGATCGGCTCGACGACGATCTACGTGACGCACGACCAGGACGAGGCCCTCTCGATGGCCGACCGGATCGTGGTGATGCGGGACGGCATGATCCGGCAGGTCGGCACCCCAGAAGATCTGTACGAGCGGCCGCTCCACGCGGACGTCGCCGATTTCATGGGCTTCCGGAACCGGATGCCCGGCCAGGTGCGGGCCGTCGCGAACGGCCGCGCCGAGGTCGCGGTCTGCGGCACCACCGTGCAGGGCCTCGTGAGAGAACCGGTTCAGGCGGGTGCGAGCGCGGTCGTGTCGATCCGGCCCGAGGACCTGGTGGCCGGTGCCTCGGCGTCCGGCATCCCGGCGCGGGTCACGGCGATCGAGTATCGCGGCCGCGCCTTCTTCGGCACCGCTCTGGCGGAGGACGGCACGGAGCTGTTCTTCCGGGCCGACCGGACCGTCGCCAAGGACGAGGCCGTCGTCCTGGCGCCTCTGCCCGACCGCACCCTCGTCTTCGCGGGCGCCCCGGCATGAGCTCGGTGCCCCTCGACGGGGTGGCGGCCGCCGCCGGGATCGAGGAGGCGCTGCCGCTCCGCATCAAGCTCGCGGCCCGCGGCCTGGACGGCACGACCCTGCTCGTGCTGCCGGCCTTTTTGGCGATCGTCGCCCTCTTCGTGTACCCGTTCCTGTACGGGCTGTGGCTGTCGTTCCAGCCGAAGGACGGCGGCGCCGCCCTGTCCAATTATGTCCGGTTCTTCTCGGATCCGTTTCTCTACGAGACGATCGGCACCACGCTGCGGATCGCGCTGCCCGTCACCATCGTGAACCTGCTGCTCGCGGTGCCGATCGCCATGCGGGTCCGGCTGATGCGGCGGCAGCGCATCCTGACCACCATACTGGTTCTGCCGGTGACGCTCGGCACCGTGCTGGTGGCCGAGGGCCTGCTCAACTACCTGGGGCCGCAGGGGTGGTTCAACCGCAGCCTCATGTGGCTCGGGGTGATCGCCGGACCGGTCAAGCTGACCAACAACTACTGGGGCGTGGTGGCCTCGCTGCTCATCACGGGATTCCCGTTCACGTTCCTGCTCACCCTCTCGTACGTCACGGGGATCGACCCGGCGCTCGAGCAGGCCGGCGCGGTCCATGGTGCGTCCGCGCGCTCGCGCTTCTTCCGCATCGTTCTGCCGCTGATCCTGCCCGGCCTGGCCATCACCTTCTGCCTGTCCTTCGTGCAGGCCTTTGCGGTGTTTCCGTCGGCGGTGCTGCTCGGGGCGCCCGCCGGGCCGACGCGGGTGATCTCGATCGCGGCCTACCAGGCGGCGTTCGAGGAATACGACTACTCGTTGGCGTCGGCGATCGCGATGATCATGGGCCTCGTCCAGTTCGCCCTCGTGGCCGCGGTCCTGGCCGGGCGGCGGCTCCTGTATCGCGGGCCCGTTGCGGGGACAAAGGGATGATCCGCGACACCGGCCTCTCCGCCAAGCTGTGGCGGATCGCGATCTGGGCCGCCACGGCCGTTTTCATCCTGAACCTGTTCGGGATGATCGCGGCCGTCGTCACGAACTCCTTCGCGACGCGCTGGCTCGGGACCTGGCTCCCGCTCGGCTACACGACGCGCTGGTACGTCGCGGCCTGGAACGAGTTCCAGCTCGACGACGTCCTGATCGTCACCTTCCAGGTGGTCTTCACGGTCGTGCTGGTCTCGGGGCTGCTCGGGGTGCTGGCGGCCTATGCGCTGGCGCGGCGGGACTTTCCGGGCAAGCGCGCCATCATGCTGGTGTTCCTGCTGCCGCTGCTCGTGCCGCCCATCACCTACGGCATTCCGATGGCGACGGTGCTGTACCGGGCCGGGCTCGCCGGCACGTTCTGGGGCGTGGTGCTGGCGAACCTCGTCCCGACGATCCCGTTCGTCGTGCTGGTGATGATCCCGTTCATCGAGCAGATCGACCCGCGCATCGAGGCGGCGGCGCGGGTGTTCGGGGCCTCGACCTTCAAGCTCCTGGTGCGAGTGCTCCTGCCCATCTTGCTGCCCGGCATGCTGGCGGCAATGCTGCTCGTGCTCGTGCGCACGATCGCCATGTTCGAGCTCACCTTCCTGACCGCCGGTCCGACCAGCCAGACGCTGGTGGTGGCGCTGTACTACGCCGTGTTCGCGGCGGGCGTCCGGGCCGGGCAGTCCATCGACGCCATGGCGGTCATCTACATGGTCGTCACGCTGGTCTGGCTTGTGATCGCGCTGCGCTTCGTCAATCCGACCCAGATCGTGGCGCGGGCCAAGCAGGAGCCCGCGCACTGAAACGAGCCGGGCCCTGGCAGCCCGGCCGAGAACCAACAAAGCATCGGGAGAGAAACGCCATGTCGGGACTTGATCGTCGCATCTTCGTCGGTGGCCTCGCGGCCGGAGCCGCCGCCCTGAAGGCGTCGGGCGCCCTGGCCCAGGCGCCGCCGCTCCCCTCGCAGCCCGTCGTGCTGAACGTCATCGACGTCGCGGGCCAGCTCCAGCTCACCCAGGCCGGGATCGACAAGTTCCGGGCCGAGAACCCGAACCTCGTCTCCCGCATCAACTACCAGCGGGCGCCCTCGCCGGAGCTGCCGGGCAAGCTCAAGGCCATGCAGGATGCCGGCCGGGTGGATATCGACCTCGTCCTGACGGGGCCGGGCGCCATGTCGGACGGCGTCCAGCAGGGACTCTGGATCGAGGTCTGGTCGAAATACGCCAGTGCGATGCCGAAGCCGGAGGACGTCTACCACGACGGCGCCCTGATGATGCAGAAGAACTTCGGCCGCGACCAGGGCGTGGCCGTCGTCTACTCGCCGTCCGGGCCGCTCTTCGAGTACATGCCGGCCAAGGTGAAGACCGTGCCGAAGACGGCCGCCGAGCTGCTCGCCTGGGTCAAGCAGAACCCGAACCGCTTCACCTATGCGCGGCCGGTGAATTCGGGTCCGGGTTGGACCTTCCTGATGGCGATGCCGTACATCCTCGGCGATAAGGACCCGAAGGACCCGATGAACGGGTGGGACAAGACCTGGGACTGGCTGCGCGAGCTCGGCACGGCGATCGACTACTACCCGACCGGCACCTCGGCGACCATGAAGGAGCTCGGGGAGGGGACGCGGGACATCATCGTCTCGACCTGCGGCTGGGACATCAACCCGCGCGTGCTCGGGATCGTGCCAAAGGAGGCGGAGGTCTTCTTCCTGGAAGGCACGCACTGGATTCCGGACACGCAGTTCATGTGCGTGCCGAAGGGGGTGCCGGACGACAAGGTCGCCGTGCTGGTGCGGCTGATGGCCTACATGCTGAAGCCGGAGCAGCAGGCCTTCACCTACGACAAGGGCTACTTCTATCCGGGCCCGGCCGCCAAGGGCGTGACCCTCGCCATGGCCCCCCAGGAGAGCCGCGACGTTCTCGCGGAATACGGCAGGCCGAACTACGACAAGATGATCGCCGACCTCCCGTTCGAGACACCGCTCACGCCGGACCGGCTGGTCGCGGCGTTCCGGCGCTGGGACCAGGAGATCGGCGCCAAGAAGGCGAAGTAGGCAGCCCATGCGCTTCGCCGCGATAGGGCTCGACCACCGCCACATCTTCCACATGGTGGGCGAGTGCCTCGCGGCGGGCGCAACCTGCGCCGGCTACTGCCCGGAGACGTCCGACCCGCGCGTGCTGGCGGGCTTCCGGGAACGGTTCCCGGCCCTGGCGGCGAGGGGCCGGGAAGCCCTGCTCGACGATCCGGCCGTGGACGCGGTCCTGTGCGCGGCGATCCCGGCCGACCGGGCCGCGGTCGCGATCGCGGCGATGCGGCGCGGCAAGGACGTGATGGTCGACAAGCCGGGCGTGACCACCCTGGACGACCTGGCCCGCGTGCGGCAGGCCGCGACGGAAACGGGGCGGATCTTCTCGATCTGCTTCTCCGAGCGCTTCGTGGTCCCGTCCACCATCGTGGCCGGCAAGCTGATCGCGGACGGGGCCATCGGGCGCGTGGTCCAGACGACCGGGCTCGGCCCCCATCGCCTCAACCGGGCCATCCGGCCCGACTGGTTCTTCGACACCGCCCGCTACGGCGGCATCCTGGCGGACATCGCCTCGCACCAGATCGACCAGTTCCTCCACTTCACGGGGTCGGCCGAGGCCGCCATCGTGTCGAGCCAGGCCGGCAACGTCGCCCATCCCGAGCTGCCCGCGTTCGAGGATTTCGGCGACCTGACCGTCGAAGGGGAGGGCGCGCGCGGCTACGTCCAGGTGCATTGGTTCACGCCGGACGGCCTGCCGACCTGGGGCGACGGGCGCCTCTTCATCACCGGCACCGAGGGTACGATCGAGCTGCGCAAATATGTCGACCCGGCCGGCCGGCCGGGAACCGACCATCTCTTCCTGGTGGACCGCAACGGCATGCGGCATCTCGATTGCAGCCGGGAGCCTCTCACCTATTTCCGGGCCTTCGTGGCCGACGTCGAGAACCGGACGAGCACGGCCATGCCGGCGCAGCACGCCTTCACGGTGACCCGGCTCGCGCTGGAGGCGCAGACCGGTGCCCGTCGGGTCGGCCCCGGCGCGAAGCGGCCAGAGGCGCTGCGATGAGCCGCCCCGGAATCGCCCTCGTCGGGCTCGGTCCGGGCGCGCTGCCGCACGCCAAGAGCCTGCTCGACCTCGCGGACCGGGTCGATGTCCGCTGGGCGGCGAGCCGCAGCCGGGACAAGGTCTCCGCCTTCACGTCCCGGTTCCCGTTTCCCGGAACGACGGATGTCGCCGCCGCGATCTCGGATCCGACCGTCGAGGCCGTCCTGGTGCTGACGCCGCCGGCCGCGCATCTCGCCGTGGCGGAACGATGCTTCGCCGCCGGCAAGCACGTGCTCGTCGAGAAGCCGCTCGAACTCACCGTCGCGGCCGGCGAACGGCTCGTCGCGACCGGTCGCGCCGCCGGCCGGCGGCTGGGCGTCATGTTGCAGCACCGCTTCCGGCCGGCGAGCCTGCGGTTGGGCGAGCGTCTCGGCGAAGGCGCTCTGGGCCAGATCGTGGCAGGGTCCATGATCGTGCCGTGGTGGCGGCCGCAGAGCTATTACGACGAGCCGGGCCGCGGCACGGTGGCCCGGGACGGCGGGGGCGTGCTGCTGACGCAAGCCATTCACACGCTCGACCTGTTTCGCTCCCTGGTCGGGATCTCGGCCGTGGAAGCGGCGCAGGCGGCCACCACGGCGCTGCACCGGATGGAGACGGAGGATTACGTCTCGGCGCTGGTTCGCCTCGGCAACGGTGCTCCCGGCACCGTCACTGCGACGACGGCCTTCCTGCCCGGCCATCCCGAGCGCATCGAGATCATGGGCACGCTCGGCTCGGCGAGCCTCGTCGGCGGCGGGCTGCAGATCGCCTACCTGGACGGGCGGCGAGAGACGATGGAGGCGGAGGGTGCGACCGGCAGCGGGGCGAACATCATGGATTTTCCGCACGACGCGCACCGGGCCGTCATCGCGGATTTCCTCGATGCATGCCGGGACGGGCGCGATCCGACCATCTCGGGGGAAGAGGCGCTCGCCTCGCAGCGCGTGGTCGACGCGATCCTGAACGCGGCTCGGTAGGGGACCAGCGATGGCAACGGCAAAGAACACGATCTGCATCTGGTTCGACAAGGAGGCCGAGGCTGCGGCGCGCTTCTACGCCGACACGTTCCCGGACAGCTCGGTCGAAGCCGTTCACAGGGCTCCGGGCGACTACCCGTCCGGACAGGCGGGCGATGTGCTGACCGTGCAGTTCACGGTCGCCGGCATCCCGTGCCTCGGCCTGAACGGAGGGCCGGCGTTCAAGCACACCGAAGCCTTCTCGTTCCAGATCGCCACCGACGACCAGGAGGAGACGGACCGCTACTGGCACGCCATCGTCGGCAACGGCGGACAGGCGAGCGAATGCGGCTGGTGCAAGGACAGGTGGGGGATCTCGTGGCAGATCACGCCGCGCGCCCTGACTGATGCGCTGGCCGCAGGCGGCCCGGAAGCGAAACGCGCTTTCGCGGCAATGATGACGATGTCCAAGATCGACGTTGCCGCGATCGAGGCGGCCCGGCGAGGCTGATCGGTCCCGCCTCCCGTCGGGCTCGGCGGTGCCGGTCGCACGTCGCCGGCCGGTCGGACTGTACCCGACCGACGTCTCGGAACTTGGCTCGCCGCGGATCTGTTAAGGACTGGCAGTGAAGGAGCGCGCCGACGGCTGGCCGGGGCGTGCTGATGGCCGATGACCGCGCATTTCCGCTTCGACAACACCTACGCAGCCCTGCCGGACCGCTTCTTCCGCCGGACGTCGCCGAGCGACGTTCCGGCGCCCCGGCTCATGCGGCTGAACCGGCCGCTCGCGGCGGAGCTGGGGCTCGACCCGGACTGGCTCGCGAGCCCGGACGGGGTCGCGGTGCTGGCCGGCAAGCAGGTTCCCGAAGGCGCCATCCCGATCGCGACCGCCTATGCGGGGCACCAGTTCGGCCATTTCGTGCCCCAGCTCGGGGACGGCCGGGCCATCCTGCTCGGCGAGGTCGTCGGACGGGACGGCGTGCGCCGCGACATCCAGCTCAAGGGCTCGGGCCGCACGCCCTTCTCGCGCCAGGGCGACGGCAAGGCCGCGCTCGGCCCCGTGCTGCGGGAATTCGTCGTCAGCGAGGCCATGGCGGCGCTCGGCATCCCGACCACGCGGGCGCTGGCGGCGGTTCTCACGGGCGAGCCGGTACGGCGCGAGGCGCTGCTGCCCGGCGCCGTGCTGACCCGGGTGGCCAAGAGCCATATCCGGATCGGCACGTTCCAGTTCTTCGCGGCGCGCGAAGACCGGGACGGGATACGGACGCTGGCCGATTACGTGATCGGGCGGCACTACCCGGACGCGCAGGCGGCCGAGGCGCCCTATCGCGCGCTGCTGGACCGGGTGATCGCCCGGCAGGCGGACCTCGTCGCCCGGTGGCTGCTCGTCGGCTTCATCCACGGCGTCATGAACACCGACAACATGTCCGTCGCCGGGGAGACGATCGATTACGGACCCTGCGCCTTCATGGACGCCTACGACCCTGCGGCGGTGTTCAGCTCGATCGACCAGCACGGCCGCTACGCCTACGCGAACCAGCCCCGCATCGCGCTCTGGAACCTCGCCCGCCTGTCCGAGACGCTGCTTCCGCTCCTGGCGGCCGAGGAGAGCGCCGCCATCGCGGTGGCCGAGGAGGCGCTTCGGGCCTTTCCGCCGCAGTTCGAGGGGGCGTTCCAGGCCGGCCTTCGCCGCAAGCTGGGTCTCGCGGCGGAGCGCGAGGGCGACATCGAGCTCGCCCAGGACCTGCTGGGCGCCATGGCCGCAAACCAGGCCGATTTCACCCTGACCTTCCGGCGCCTGAGCGACGCCGCCGCCGATCCGGCCGGCGACCTGCGCGTGCGCACCCTGTTCGCGGACCCCGCGGCCTACGACGGCTGGGCGGCGCGGTGGCGCGGGCGGCTCGGGGAGGAAGGACGCGATCCGGCAGCCGTTCGGGATGCGATGCGGGCGGTGAACCCGGCCTTCATTCCGCGCAACCACAGGATCGAGGCGGCGATCCAGGCCGGCCTGCGGGACGATTTCGGCCCCTTCGAGGAGTTGATCTCGGTTCTGTCCCGGCCCTTCGAGGACCAGCCGGACCGCGCCGCCTACATGGAACCTCCGCTCCCGGACGAGCGGGTTCGGCAGACTTTCTGCGGCACCTAGCACCCCGCCGCGGCCCCCGGGATCCATGCCTCACGTCGTTCTTCTCGGCGATTCGGTCTTCGACAACGCCGCTTATGTGGGCCGCGGGCCGGACGTCGTCGAGCAGCTGCGGGCCGACCTGCCGCCGGGCTGGGGCGCGACGCTCGCGGCCCGTGACGGAGCCACGATGGCCGGCGTTCCGGCCCAGCTCGCGTCCATCCCGGCCGACGCCACCCACCTCGTCCTCAGCGTGGGCGGCAACGACGCGCTTCGGCTCTCCGGCATCATCGAGCGGCCGGTGCGCTCGGTGGCCGAGGCCCTGGGAGGGCTCGGCGAGGTCGCCCGCGGCTTCGAGCGGGATTACAGCGCCCTGCTCGACACCATCCTGGAACGGCGGCTCCCGACCGCGGTGTGCACCATCTACAACCCGCAATACGCGGAGGAGCGGCGCCGCCTCGTCGTGACCGCGCTCGCCGTTCTGAACGATCCCATCGTCCGCTGTGCCGCGACCCGCGGGCTGCCGATCGTCGACCTGCGGCTCGTCTCCAGCGACCCGGCGGATTTCGCCAATCCGATCGAACCCTCCGTCCGGGGCGGGGAAAAGATCGCGGCCGTCATCGCGAGCCTCGTCCAGCATCACCCGTTCGGGGCGGGACGGAGCGCGATCTATCGCTGACGAACGCCGCCCGGATGACAGAGCGCCGGACGGGCTCTAGAAGCGGTCGTCTCTCCAGTTCGAGTCGGATATGCGCGCCCGCGTCGTCGTCACATTGAAATCCGGGGTCCTCGACCCGCAAGGAAAGGCCATCGAAGGCGCCCTCGCGTCGCTCGGAATCGGCGGCGTCGTCGGCGTGCGCCAGGGCAAGGTGTTCGATCTCGAGCTCCTGGTCGAGAACGCGGCCGAAGCCGAGAGCTCCGTTCGGCAGGCCTGCGAGCGCCTCCTCGCCAACACCGTCATCGAGAACTTCCGGATCGAGTTCGACGAAAGCACTGGCGCCCGCCGTCCGGCAAGGGCCGGCCGGGCGGCTGCCGGAGACGCGGCGATGCAGGACGCGGCGGTCGATGCCGAGATGCCCACGGAAGGGCATCCGTGAGGATCGTCCGATGAAGGCCGCCGTCGTCGTCTTCCCCGGTTCCAACCGGGACGGGGACGTGTCCCGGGCGCTGAGGCTGTCCGGCGCCGACGTCCAGACCGTATGGCACGGGGACCGGGAACTGCCGGCCGGAACCGACCTCGCGGTGCTGCCGGGCGGCTTCTCCTACGGAGACTACCTGCGCTGCGGCGCCATCGCGGCGCGCTCGCCCGCGATGGATGCCGTTCGGACCCATGCCGAACGCGGCGGGCTCGTGCTCGGCATCTGCAACGGCTTCCAGATCCTGTGCGAATCCGGGCTCCTGCCCGGCGTGCTCATGCGCAACGCCAACCTGCGGTTCATCTGCCACCGGCAGCACGTGCGGGTGGAGCGGACCGACACGGCGTTCACGGCCGGGTACCGGGCCGGCGAAGCGATCAACATCTGCGTCGCCCACGGCGAGGGCAACTACGCGGCCGATGCCCCGACGCTCGCGCGCCTCGAAGGCTACGGCCTCGTGGCCTTCCGGTATTGCGACGCGGACGGCAACGTGACGGCCGACGCCAACCGCAACGGCTCCATGAACTCGATCGCGGGGATCTATTCGCAGAACCGCAACGTCCTCGGCCTGATGCCGCATCCCGAGAACTTTGTGGACCCGATCGTGGGTGGAACGGACGGCAAGCGGCTCTTCGACGGGCTGGTCGAGAGCCTCGCGCAGGCGGCCTGACGCCTCAGGATCGGTTGGCGCCGCGCCGGCTGCGGAATTCCCCGGGTCGGCGCCGGGGAGGGGACGCGGTCTCCTTCGGCACGGCGGCGGGTCCGGCCCCCTCCACGGTTCCGCGGAACATGCGCCGGTACTCGTCGCGCCGCTCGTGGATGGACGCGATCACCGGGCCCATCGGGACCCCGATATCGACCAGAACGGCCTCGGAGAGCTGCAGGCTCGCCTCGATGGTTTCCGGCACGGCATCGGTGACGCCGAGCCGGTAGAGCTCGGCCGCATGGCGTGCGTCGCGCGCCCGGGCGACGATCGTCAGGTCGGGGCGCCATTGCCGCACCGATTCCACCACCGACTGGCTGGCGTTGGAGGCGTCGAGCGTGATCACGAGCGCCCGCGCCGTGTCCATGCCGCAGGCCCGCAGAAACATCGGCGAGGCGGAATCGCCGTAATAGACGGGCCGCCCGGCCGCCCTTTGGGTGACAACCAGCGCCGGGTTCGAGTCGATCGCGATGTAGGGGATGTCGTGTCGGGCCAGCATATCGGCCACGAGCTGGCCGACGCGGCCGTAGCCGGCCACGATCACGTGCCCGGCGAGGTCGCCGGGCGGCGGTTCGAGCTTGGCGTCGAAGGTCGCGTCCTGCGCCAGCCTCCGGCTCAGGCGCCGCGCAAGGCGCGCCACGAGCGGGATCAGCACCATCGTGACCGTCGTGAGAACCAGGAGCGGCTGACCGACATCGGCGGGCAGGAGGCGGGCCGCCATCGCGGCCCCGAGCAGCACGAAGGCGAATTCGCCGCCGGCCCCGAGCAGGAGGCCGGTCTCCAGCGCCACGCGACGCGGCAGCTTCAGCATCACGGCGAGCCCGAACGTGATGGCGGCCTTCACCAGGATGATGCCGATGGAGGCCGTCAGGATGGCAACCGGAGCCGCCGAGATGGCGGTCACGTCGAGGCCCATGCCGACCGACAGGAAGAACACGCCGAGCAGCAGCCCCTTGAAGGGGTCCACCATGGCCTCGATCGCCCGGCGGTATTCGGTTTCGGCGAGAAGCAGGCCGGCCACGAAGGCGCCGAGCGCCATCGACATCCCGCTCACCGCCGCAACCAGCGCGGTTCCGACCACCGTCAGGAGACAGGTCGCCATGAAGAGCTCGGGGCTGCGGGTCTGCGCCACGAGCTGAAACAGCGGCCGGCACACGATCCGGCCGATGGCCACGATCAACACCAGCGCCAGCGCCGCCTGGAGCAGGGCCAGCAGCAATCCGGACAGCAGGCTGCCCTTGGCGGCGGTGTCGACCGCGGCGATCGTGAACAGAACCGGCGCGACCGCGAGGTCCTGAAACAGCAGCACGGAGAAGGTGGCGCGGCCGGTCGGGGAGTTGAGGCGCTTCTGCCCGGCCAGAACCGGGACGACGATGGCGGTCGAGGACAGCGCGAGCCCGATCCCGCCGAGCACCGCTTCCCAGGGGCGCAGCCCGAACGCGACGCCGAGGCCGGCCAGGAGCGCCGAGGTGACGATGACCTGGGCCGCCCCAAGGCCGAAGACCAGCCGCCGCAGAACGCGCAGCCGCTCCCAGGACAGTTCGAGCCCGATCGTGAACAGCAGGAACACGACCCCGAGTTCCGCGATGTGGGCGACCTGCTCGCTGTTGGCGATGGTGAACCAGTCGAGCCAGGGCCAGCTTCCCGCCAGCCGTCCGAGGCCGAAGGGACCGAGCAGGGTGCCGGTTCCGATGAAACCCAGGACCGGGCTGATCCGCAGGCGGGAGAAGAGGGGCACCACGACGCCCGCCGTGGCGAGGAAGAGGATGATCTCCTTGTAGGACCCAACGTCCGCCGCAGCAGCCATCCTCGCCTTGGTCCTCCCGAGCCGCCGTGCGGCTGTCCTGCAAGTGTGGAGTCGCCGAATCGCCCGGCGACGGCGTTCCCGACTATAGGACGGGTGCTCCGGATCTCGCGACCCGCTTGTTCGCGGACTGTGCGTTTCCTAGAACCTCCCGGAACAGGACGGACGACATGCGCTTTTCGGGAACCGACAGCTACGTGGCGACGGAGGATCTGAACGTCGCCGTGAATGCGGCGATCGTGCTGGAGCGTCCCCTCCTGGTGAAGGGCGAGCCGGGCACGGGCAAGACCGTCCTGGCCGAGGAGATCGCCCGCTCCGTCGGCGCCCCGCTGCTCACCTGGCACGTGAAATCGACCACAAAGGCCCAGCAGGGCCTCTACGAGTACGACGCCGTCTCGCGCCTGCGCGATTCCCAGCTCGGCGACACGCGCGTGTCCGACATCCGCAACTACATCCGGCGCGGCAAGCTGTGGGAGGCCTTCGCGGCCGAGAACCGGCCCGTGCTCCTGATCGACGAGATCGACAAGGCCGATATCGAGTTCCCGAACGACCTCCTGCTCGAGCTCGACCGGATGGAGTTCCACGTCTACGAGACCGGCGAGACGGTCCGGGCCGAGAAGCGCCCGATCGTCGTCATCACGTCCAACAACGAGAAGGAACTGCCGGACGCGTTTCTGCGGCGCTGCTTCTTCCACTACATCCGCTTCCCGGACGCGGACACGATGGCCCGCATCGTCGAGGTGCATTACCCCGGCATCAAGCGCCGGCTCGTCGAGGAGGCGCTGCGGCTGTTCTTCGAGGTGCGGGACGTCCCGGGCATCAAGAAGAAGCCCTCGACCTCCGAGCTGCTCGACTGGCTGAAGCTGCTGATGTCCGAGGATATCGGGCCGGAGCAGCTGCGGGAGCGCGATCCGCGCAAGCTCATCCCGCCGCTCCATGGCGCCCTCCTCAAGAACGAGCAGGATGTCAGCCTGTTCGAAAAGCTGGCCTTCATGACCAGACGGGAGGCGCGCTGATGGACGAGGACCGTTTCAACATCGAGGTCCGCAAGTTCCTGAAACAGGTCGGGGTGACCTCGCAGCGGGAGATCGAAAAGGCGGTGCGGGAGGCCGGGACGCGATCGAGCCCGATCCGCGTGAAGATGGTGCTGACCTCCGAGGACGTGCCGCTGTCGCATGTCGTCGAGGACACGATCGCGCTGGACTAGCCGTGGCGTGGTCGGCCGGAACCGTCCGGCCCGCCGCAACCCCCCGGAATCAGAAAGGCCCGGCTCGCGCCGGGCCTTTCGACGACAGCCGCGAGGCCGTCAGCAATCCGTCTTCGATTTCGTGACCTTGTCGCCCATGTCGTTGGTGCGGGTCACGGACTTCGTTTCGCAGCCGCCCAGGCTGCCGGTCGATTCGACCTTCTTCTTCACGACCGTTCCGTCCATCGTCTCCTTCCTCACGACGGTGGTGTCGCTGTCGACGCCTTCCCGCTTGATGATGGTCGTCTGGGCGACGGCAGCCGAGCCGATCAGCGAGGCCGCGATAACGAGAGCAGTGATCTTCATCGGATAATCTCCGGTGGGTACAGGACTCCTCACGAACGCGTGTGCAGAGGAGAACGTTCCCGCCGGGTGCGACGACCAGGCAGCGCCGGCCAAGCCCGGCGCCCGGACGCCGGCAGCCCGAACGGGAGCGGGTTCGTCCCGCGGCCCGCGGCGTGCCAGCCCTCAGAACCGCATGCCGACTCCGGGGCGTCCGTTCTGCATCACCGGGGCGACTGCGCGCGGGTCGTCCTCGAGCTTGAAGCCTTCCGAACGGGCCGGCCGGGATTCGATGCGGCTGCCGTAATCCGGGGTCTGCGCTCCCTGCGGGCGCTGGCTCGCCGCCGCCGGACCTTGCGCGCGGGGGCGGGCGGCGCCCCGCGGCGCCGCTTTCGGCTCGCTGCGTGGGGCGGGATCGCGGGCGGAGGGCGGCATCGGCATCTTGGCCGGATCCATGACGCCCTCGGCCTGCGCGGCACCGGCCCCGAGGAGCGCCGCAGCCAGCAGAAGCCCCGCGGCGGAACGGAGAGAGTTCGTCATCGGCACGGTCCTTTGCCGACGCTCGGCGCGGCGGCGTTCTCCGTCCTGTAACACCCGAAGGGTCCCGCGTCGAAAGCGTCCGGAGGCCGCATGGCCACATGGGCCGCACGGCCGGGGCCGCCGCCCCCGCCGCGGGCGGCTTGAAACGCATCGGCGACGCATCCGCACACGATGTTCTTGTTTTCGCCGCCCCACACCCCTAGTTTGCCGGCCAACAGCTTGGACGATGCGGCCGAAGGGTCGCGAGGGAGATCGCCATGGGTGGCGCGAGCATATGGCACTGGGTCGTCGTCGGCGGAATCGTCATGCTGCTCTTCGGGCGCGGCAAGATCTCCGAAATGATGGGTGACGTCGCCAAGGGCATCAAGGCGTTCAAGAAGGGCATGTCGGACGAGGACACCGCTGCCGCGGCCGCCACGACCACGGTGGCGACGCCCGGCGAGCCGGTTCGCACGATCGACCACCGGACCGGGCAGCCGGCCTCGACGACCTCGACCCTCGCCGACCGCAAGATCGGCTGAGGTCTCCCTTACGCCGGTGAAGCCGCGCCCTCCGGGCGCCAAGGCCGTTCGTTATGTTCGACATGAGCTGGGGCGAGATCATGGTGATCGGCGGGGTCGCGCTGGTCGTCATCGGTCCCAAGGACCTGCCCAAGGCGCTCCGCACCGTTGGCCAGATGACCACGAAGGTCCGACGGCTCGCCTCCGAGTTCCAGTCGCAGTTCAGCGAGGCCATGCGTGAGGCCGAGCTCGACGAAGTCCGCAAGGAGATGGAGGGGCTGAACCGTCAAGTTTCGACGGCGACCTCTGCCGCCTTCAATCCCATTCAGACCATCCGGGACGAACTCAAGGGCGCGGTCGAGACGCCGTCCGGCTCCGTGGCGGCTTCCTCCGCGGCCGCCTCGTCGACGGCGGTCGCCGGCCCGGTCGTGCCCGTCGAGGAGTTCGGCCCCGTGCCGCAGATCGAGCCGATGACCGAGTTTCCGGCGCCCTCCGCCTCGCTTCCCGTGTCGGACGGGCCGGCGCCGCTCGCCACCGGTCCTGGCCTCGAGGGCGGCGCCGAGCCGCTTCCGCCTGCCACCCCGCACGCAGATCCGCGCCAGGCCAAGGGTGCGGCGGCGTGAGGAGCGATGCGGACGAGGCCGAGATCGAGGCATCCCGGGCGCCGCTGCTCGAGCACCTGATCGAGCTGCGGGCGCGGCTCATCAAGGCGCTGCTCGCCTTCGTGGTGATGTTCTTCCTGTGCTTCCTGGGTGCGAAGCACATCTACAACGTGCTGGTGCAGCCCTATGTCTGGGCCGTCGGGTCAGAGCATGCCCGCATGGTCTATACGCACGCCCTCGAGTTCCTGTTCACGCAGATCCAGGTCGCGGTGTTCGGCGCGGGCTTTCTCGCCTTCCCGGTGATCGCGACGCAGATCTACAAGTTCGTCGCGCCCGGGCTGTACAAGAACGAGCGCCGGGCCTTTCTGCCCTACCTCGTGGCCACGCCCGTGCTGTTCGCGCTTGGCGCGCTGCTCGTTTATTTCATGGCGATGCCGCTGCTCATGCGCTTCTCGGTCAGCATGCAGCAATTCGGGGTGGGCGATGGGCCGAACATCGAGTTCCTGCCCAAGGTGAACGAGTATCTCTCGCTCATCATGACGCTGATCTTCGCCTTCGGCATCTGTTTCCAGCTCCCGGTCGTGCTTACGCTCCTGGCCCGCGCGGGCATCATCGATTCGGCGTTCCTGAAGTCGAAGCGCCGCTACGCCGTCGTGATCGTGTTCGTGGTCGCGGCCGTGCTCACGCCCCCCGACGTCATCAGCCAGCTCGCCCTCGCGATCCCGACGCTCGCCCTGTACGAGGTCTCGATCCTGGCAGTGGTGATGGCCGAGCGGAAACGCGCGCGGGCGGCCACGGAAATTGCGGTCTGACCGCTCGGGTCGCTGGACACGCGCACCGTCGGATTCTATAAGCCCGCCTCCGGCCGGACTTCACGGTCCCGGACGGCGCCCAGGTAGCTCAGTTGGTAGAGCATGCGACTGAAAATCGCAGTGTCGGTGGTTCGATTCCGCCCCTGGGCACCAATCACTTTCTAAGTGACTGGTGCACTTAGCCTCCTAAAAAATATCAGGGACTTAGGCTGCTCGCGCGGTATGAGCGGGTGGTGCGATGGTCCGCGCGGTGGCGCACCGGAGCGGCCTGGCTGTGCGCGAACGAGTTCGCGCAGGCGGCGTCGGCCCCCCGCCCGGTTCGGTGGTTCCGAAGGCCGATCGTCGATCCCGCAAACCAGTTATCGGTCGG
>JAQGJJ010000225.1 GCA_028290695.1 Enterovirga sp.
GCGGCTCCTCCGCCTGGCGGGCGGGCTTCTTCTGGCCGCCGGACAGGACGTAGCGCCGGTAATCGTCCATGTCGCCGTCGAAGGCGTCGACCGTGCCGCGCTCCACCAGCCACAGCCGGTCGGCGCAAGCCTCGATCAGGAAGCGGTCGTGGCTGACCAGGATCACCGCGCCCTCGTAGTCGTTCACGGCCTCCATCAGGGCGGTGCGGCTGTCGATGTCGAGGTGGTTGGTCGGCTCGTCCAGGATGAGCAGGTGCGGCCTGTCGAAGGCCGCGAGCCCCATCATCAGCCGTGCCTTCTCGCCGCCCGAGATCTGCGTGACCGGCGTGTCCGCCTTCGGACCCTGGAAGCCGAGCCGGGCGCAGCGGGCCCGGATCTTCGCCTCCGGCTGCCCGCGCATCCGGGCCGCGACATGCCCGTACGGCGTGGTGTGCTCCGACAGCTCGTCCAGCTGGTGCTGGGCGAAATAGGCGACCTCCATCTTGTTCGCCCGGGTCATCGTGCCGGCGAGCGGCGCGAGCTTGTCCGCCAGGATCTTGCAGAAGGTCGACTTGCCGTTGCCGTTCGAGCCGAGCAGGGCGATGCGGTCGTCGGGCAGGATGGAGAGATCGAGGCGCTTCAGGATCGTGCGGTCGCCGTAGCCCGCCTCGACCCGGTCCATGGCGACGATCGGCGGCGAGAGCTGCCGCTCGGGGGAGGGCAGGTCGAACGGCAGCACGTTGTCCTCGACCATCATGGCGACCGGATCGAGCTTGGCGAGCCTCTTCAGCCGCGACTGCGCCTGGCGGGCCTTGGAGGCCTTCGCCCGGAAGCGGTCGACGAAGGCCTGGATGTGCTTGCGCTCCGCCTCCTGCTTGGCCGCGAACTTGGCCTCGAGCCGCCGCTTTTCGGCGTGCTGGCGGGCGAAGGACGTGTAGCCGCCGCGGTAGATGGACAGCTTGCCGCGGTCGAGATGGAGGATGTGGTCGACGCAGGTGTCGAGCAGGTCCCGGTCGTGGCTGATGACCAGCACGGTATGCGGGTAGCGGGCCAGATAGTCGTAGAGCCAGATCGTCCCCTCGAGGTCGAGGTAGTTGGTCGGCTCGTCGAGCAGCAGCAGGTCCGGCTCGGCGAACAGCACGGCCGCGAGCGCCACCCGCATGCGCCAGCCGCCCGAGAAGGCCGAGCAGGGCCGCGCCTGGGCTTCCGCGTCGAAGCCGAGTCCGTGCAGGATGGCGGCCGCGCGGGCGGGCGCCGAATAGGCGTCGATGTCGACGAGCCGCGTCTCGATCTCGGCCCGGCGCAGACCCTCGGCCCCCTCCGCCTCGGCCAGCAGCGCTGCCCGCTCCTTGTCGGCCGCCAGCACCACCTCGACGAGCGCTTCCGGTCCGCCGGGCGCCTCCTGGGCGACCGCGCCGATCTTCACGTTGCGGGGCAGCGCGACCGAGCCGCCCTCCGAGGCGATCTCGCCCTGGATGAGCCGGAACAGGGTGGACTTGCCGGCGCCGTTGCGGCCGACGAGCCCGACGCGCGAGCCCTCCGGCAGGGCGACGGTCGCGCCGTCGATGAGGACGCGCTCGCCGATCCGGTAGGTGAGGTCGTTGACGTGAAGCATGGCGCCTTGTGGCGGCAGCCGGCCTGTCCGGCAAGGCGGGGCCGCGCTCCGCGTGCTCGACCCCGCCCGGCCCGCCCGGTAAGAGCCGCCGTCAGGGGCCGCGGCGCGGCGACGGTCGGGACAGCATGACGTCGGTCGAGAACGAGGTGCGGGTGGCGGTGGTCGGCTGCGGCCGCTGGGGCCGCAACCACGTGCGCAACTACGCCGAGCTCGGCGCGCTCGCCGCGGTGGTCGATTCCGACCCGGCGGTGGCGGCCGAGTTCGCGGCCCGCCACGGCGTCCGGGCGCTCGCCTTCGACGAAGCGCTGGCGGATCCGACCATCGACGCGCTGGTCTTCGCCCTGCCGCCATCCCAGAACCTGCCGCTGGGGCGGCGGGCGCTCGAGGCCGGCAAGCACCTGTTCGTCGAGAAGCCGCTTGCGCTCTCGGTCGCGGATGGCGAGGCGCTGTGCGCCGTGGCGGAACGCTGCGGGCGCGTGCTCATGGTCGGGCACATCCTGCAATACCACCCCGTGTTCCGCGCCCTCGCCGGCCTGGTGCGCGAGGGGCGGCTCGGGCGGCTGCTCGCGCTCGTCTCGACGCGGCTCGACCTCGGCCGCATCCGGCGGGAGGAGGATGCGCTCTGGGCGCTCGCCCCGCACGACGTGTCGATGATCCTGGCGCTGGCCGGGGCGGAGCCGGACCGCGTGCACGCGAGCGGCGGCTTCCACACGCACGACACGATCGCGGACGCGACGGCCGTCGAGCTCGGCTTCGCGGACGGGCTCAGGGCGGAGATCCGCGTGTCGTGGCTGCACCCCTTCAAGGAGCAGCGGCTGGTCGCCATCGGGGCGGACGCCATGGCGGTGTTCGACGATCGCGAGGCGTGGGACCGCAAGCTCCTCCTGTATCCGCACCGGATCTCGGAGGAGGCCGGCCGCGTCCAGGCCGAGCGGGCGGAGCCCGTGCCGGTCGCGGCGCCCCAGGGCGAGCCCCTGCGGGAGGAGTGCCGGCACTTCCTCCATTGCGTCGCCACGGGGGAAATTCCGGTGAGCGACGGCCGCGAGGGCCTGCGGGTTCTGGCCGTGCTCGAACAGGCGAGTGCGCAGCAGCGCGAAGCCCGGCCGGTGTCACTTCGGTCTTGACTCCCCCGCTGGTTGCGTCAGCCATTCCGCCCGGGGGCATGGCATGAACCGGCTGGCAGCAATTCCGCTCTTCAAGGGGGCCGAGATCGACCTGGCGCCCTTCGAGACGCGCGTGCGCTGGAAGCATTTCACGCCGGACGAGATCCTGGTCGATTTCGACGACGCCTCCACGGACATCTTCTTTCTGGCCTCCGGAGACGTTCGGGTCCTCATCCGGACGCGCTCCGGCAAGGAGGTCATCCTGGGCGAGATGCGGGCCGGGGCTCTGTTCGGCGAACTCGCCGCGCTCGACGGCGTGAAGCGCTCGGCCAACGTCACGGCCCTGACCCGCGGGGAGGTCTGCGTCATGAGCGCGGCGGTGTTCCGCGAGATCCTGTTCGCGGCGCCGACGGTCGCCGACCGGGTGCTGCGGCTCCTCACGACCCGGGTGCGCGAGCTCGATGCGCGGCTGATGGAGCAGACGGTGCTCGACCTCAAGCACCGGCTCTATTCGGAGCTGCTGCGCCTCTCGATCCCGCGCGCCGGCCACGCCACCGAGCGCGTCGTGACGCCGCCGCCGTTCCACCATGTGCTGGCCGCGCGGATCGGCTGCCGGCGCGAGCAGGTGACTCGCGAATTCACCCAGATGGATGCCGAGGCGCTGATCGAGCGCACGCGCGGCGCGCTCGTCCTGAAGCGGCCCGACATCTTTCAGTCCCGCGTGGCGGCGGCGCTCCGGGAGGAGTGACCGGTCGGCCCGTACGCCGACAGGAACACGAGCAGGGCGCCGTCGATCTCGCGTTCGATGGCGCACCGGTCCGGCCTGCCTGAGACCGAGAACAGAGCCCGCCGCAGCATGCTGGCCGCGCAGAGGCTGAGGAACTGCTCCGCCGCGACCGCCGTGTCCGCGATGACGAGCCGGCCCGCCTCGACCTGCCGGTCGAGATAGGACTTGAGACGCGCCGCGCCCCGGCGCGGGCCGGCCTCGTAGAAGGCCTGCCCGAAGCGCGGGAACTTCTCCGAGGCGCCGATCACCATCCGGACCACGGAGACGTGGTCGGGCGCCAGCATCGCCTCGAGGAAGCTGATGCCGAGCTGCCGCAAGGCGGAGCGGACATCCGGATCGGCCTCGTCGAGCCGGAACAGCGCCTCGGCCAGGCCCGCCCGCTCCTCTAGGGTGAGCGCCTCGAACAGCGCCTCTTTCGAATCGAAATACACGTACAGCGTGCCCTTCGACACGCCGGCCGCCCGGGCGATCTCGCCCATGCTGGCGCCGTCGAAGCCCTCGGCCAGGAACACCCGCCGGGCGCCGTCCAGGATCTGCCGGCGCTTGGCGGAATCGAGCGGCGCTGCCGCCGGGGCGATGTCGAGGGACGCGGTGCTCATCGGCTTTCTGAGGTGCTGGTCGTATTGACCGAACCGTTCGGTCAATCTATATGAGGGCCGCGTTCAGCCTGTCAATCGTTGCAGAGGTCAGCCCGGTTCGGGTGGCCCGCCGCGATTCCCGGCGGGGAGTGGTCGATGTCGTCGCGCGGTGATCTCTCAGCTCCACCGGTCAACCCGGTGCTCCGTGACGCGAGCGCGTTCTCGCCCTCCGGCCGCAACCCGGCCAAGGCCGACGGCCCGGCGCCCGCCGCGGCGCAGGCGGCCCCCGTCGAAGCCCCGGCCGCGGATGCGGCGCCCCAACCGCGGTCCCGGAAGCGGCTGGTTCTTCTCGCCGTGGCGACGATCGCCGTCCTGGCGGCGCTGTATTACGGCTACGGCTGGTGGACGCACGGCCGCTTCATGATCGCGACGGACGACGCCTATGTTCAGGCCGACGTCACCATCCTGGCCGCCAAGGCGACGGGCTACGTCACGGCGGTCGACGTGGCGGATAATCAGAGCGTCGAGGCCGGCCAGGTGATCGCCCGCATCGACGACGGGGATTACCGGCTGGCGGTTCAGGCCGCGCAGGACAAGGTCGCGACCCAGCGGGCGGCGGTCGAGCGCATCGGCCGCCAGATCGAGGCCGCGCAGGCGCAGGTCGTCCAGGCCGAGCCCCAGATCGCCGCGGCCCGGGCCGACGTCGTGCGGACCAACGCCGATTTCGAGCGCCAGACCCGTCTGGCCCAGGGCGATTACGCATCCAAGGCGCGCCTCGAGCAATCGCTCGCCGACCGTGATCGCGCGCAGGCCAACCAGAAGGGCGCGGAAGCCGCGCTGGCCGTGGCGCGCGCCAATGTCGGCGTGCTCGGCGCCCAGAAGAGCGAGGCCGAGCGGGTGCTGGCCGAATATGCCACCGCGGCCGCAAAGGCCGAGCGAGTCCTCTCGGTCACGGCCGTCCGGGCGCCGGTCGCCGTGATCGTCGGCAACCGGGCCGTCGAGGTCGGCTCCTATGTGCAGCCGGTCACGCGCCTTGCCGCGCTCGTGCCGCTCTCGACCGTGCACATCGACGCGAATTTCAAGGAAACCCAGCTGGCCCGGCTCCGGCCCGGCCAGACGGTGGCGATCGAGGTCGACGCCTATCCGGGCCGTGAGTTCACCGGCCGGGTGGAGAGCATCGCGCCCGCGTCCGGCTCCCAGTTCAGCCTGCTGCCGCCGGAGAACGCCACCGGCAACTTCACCAAGATCGTGCAGCGCGTGCCTGTTCGCATCCGGGTGGAGGGCGGGATCTCGGAGGAGGCGCTGCTTCGTCCCGGCATGTCGGTGGTCGTCCAGGTCGACCGCCGGACGACCCCCGCGGCCGGCACCGCCGCCGGCTCCCCGGCCGCCCCGGCCTCGGGGGCCGCC
>JAQGJJ010000238.1 GCA_028290695.1 Enterovirga sp.
CGGCCGGAATACTCGCGATGACGCGGGCGCCCCTGCTCGCCGAACCAGATGAGCATCAGCGTCACGAGGATCACGGCGGCCGAGAGCGCGCCCGCCATGGCGAGATCGATCGAGCTGAAGATGATCAAGGCGCCGATGAAATCGATGCACGGCGGAAGCACGCGCCACACCAGTGTATTGACGAACGCGCCGAAATTGCCCGCCGTTGCCGTTATCCGCTGCCCGAGCGAGCCCGCCAGGTTCTCGGCGAAGTACCGCATGGGCTGCTGGCTGAGGTAGGCGAACAGGTCGAGCCGCATATCGACGCCGGCACTGACCGTGGTCCGACAGGTCAGCCATCCGACAAGGCGCCAGCAGAGGTTCTCGAGTGCGATCAAGCCGATGAAGAACGCCAGCACCGTCCATACGGCGTCCCTCCGGTCGGCCGGAGCCGCCATCACGTCGACCAGGAGCTTCAGGACGTACTGGACGCTGACCGCGGCTCCCGCTGCACAGACGACACCAGCCAGCAGCAATGCGAAAGCGCCACCACGCTGGCGCACGAAATGGAAAATGAACGCGCTCGGGCTCGCGAGGTGTGCCGCCGCGCCGGGATAGTCCTGGGGCGTCTGAGGCTGACTCATCGGGCCGGCTACGCCGCTTCGCTCAGGCGCGGACTTGGTCCGACCTCACGATCCCCTGTCCCGTCCTGCAGAAGCGCGCGCTGAACCCGCAACTCGGCCGCCAGAGGCTCGTACACATGCCTGACGCCTGCGACCGGCATCGACAGCAGGCCAGTTTTGCAGATCCGCTCGTTCTCCCATCCGGCATATTCCAGGATCGGGTAGATGCAGACACCTTCGACCGGAAGGCCTTGGGCCATCACCTCACGCACCTCGCCGCATACGTAGTGCAGCCACGATGCACGAGCCGTGCCCTCCGACCCGGTCTCCGCAATCAGGATCGGTCGTCCGTAGCGTCCATGCCATTCGCGGACGATCTGTCCGAAGGGTCGAAACGCATGGTGGCCCAGCGGGATGGTGAGGCCGCCGTAATACCACTGATTGTCCGGATAGAAATTGATGCCCAGGATGTCGAGGTAACCAGGATGTCCGCCAAGCTCGGGCTCCCGGCGGCCGGTCAGCAGGTCGATCGCCTCGAATTGCGAGAGCCTGTTGTGCTCGGCCGCGGCGAATTGCTCCGGCGTGGCCATCCCACCGGGATCGATATGGATAGCGGGTTCGGCCGAAATGAACCGAGCGTCCGGAATGGCCGACCGGACTGCATCGACCGCCGCGATCCAGGCCCGAACCAGCTGCCGTTTCAGCTCCGCGCCGCGCCCGGTTGTGCAGGGGCCAAAGCGCCCGACCTCGCCGCCAGCCCAGGACCAGAAGGAGATCTCGTTCACAGGGCAGAGAAGGGGCGCTGCGCCGCTCACATCTGCGATGACCAGCGCCGCTTCACGCGAGAACCGGGCGAAACTGGCCGGAAAGGCCGGCGACCAAATGTCGATGTGGCTAGGCCAGCCGTAGTGGCACAGGTCCCAGATCACCTGCATCCCGCTCTGGCCGGCTGCCCTCACCATGGGAGCGGCGCTGGACCAGTCGTAGCGCCCAGGCGCTTGCTCGATCAGGTGCCAACGCAGCCCGTCCCTGGCGGTGCGCACACCGTGGTCCACCAGAAGACGATAGTCGGAAAGTGCTGAGGCATCGTGCCCCGTCGTTTGCAGCAGATCAAGCCGGCGGCCATCACGCCGGATGTGAGACGAGCACTCGAAGCCTCCGAGAAAAAAGCTCGCGAAGGTTGATGCAGACATGCTACCCCCGGCCAGTGCGGGCCTTCTGATCAACCGGTCTGACAAGACATTGTTCAGCGGCCGCGTTCGGGAATCGGCAAGGTACACATTCGCACTCGAAACTCGGGCTGCGGGGTGTCCGAGCGTCCGTCCGGATGGATACTGATGGCGCGCCGCACCAAAAATCCGAGGAACTTGCCACCCGCCCGCAGCTTGTCGTGCTGCTGCCCCGGCGGGTGGGCGGCGAGAAGGGCGAGCGATGCAGCGCGAGAAGAATGTTGAGTACGGTCTCCCCGTCGCATCCCGTGTCGGTTTCAGTGGAAATTTCAGCAAGCGTCCGCTCCTGATCTGCTTCTCTCATCTGCGCTGGAATTTCGTATGGCAGCGTCCGCAGCACGTGCTTGGGCGGGCTGCCCAGGATTTCGACGTCGTGTTTTTCGAGGAGCCCGTCTGTGATGGCTCCGGCGCGCCAACCCTCCGCGTGAGCGAGACGGACGGGATCAAGGTGGCCGTTCCGATCCTTCCGGCCGACACAACCGAGGAAGAGGCTGTCAGTCTTCAACGCGGGCTTCTCGACGCTTTTCTTCAGAAGCGTCCCGACCCCTCCGTGCTCTGGTATTACACCCCCATGGCCGTGTCGTTCTCGAGCCACGTCACCGCCGACGTGATCGTATACGACAACATGGACGAGCTTTCGGCCTTTCGCGGAGCCTCGCCGGAGATGTTGGCGAACGAGGACGACCTCTTCGCGCGGGCCGACCTGGTGTTTACCGGCGGGGTCAGTCTCTACGAGGCGAAGCGTCACCGCCACCCGCGCGTGCATGCCTTTCCGTCAAGCATCGACGCCGCCCATTTCGCGGCCTCACGGGAGCGACGCGGGCAGGATCCGGCCGACCAGGCACCCATCAAGGGGCCACGGCTCGGCTTCTTTGGAGTGATCGATGAGCGGTTCGATGCCGAGCTCCTCGACGGAATGGCGCGGCTGCGGCCGGACTGGCAGTTCGTTGTTCTGGGGCCGGTCGCCAAGATCGACCCGGAAACCCTGCCGCGCAGCACGAACATCCACTATCTGGGGCAGAAAAGTTATGCGGAGCTCCCCGCCTATCTGTCGGGCTGGGATCTCGGGATCATGCCGTTTGCCATCAACGAGGCGACGCGCTTCATCAGCCCGACCAAGACTCCCGAATTTCTTGCAGCCGGCGTACCCGTGATCTCGACGGCGATCAGGGACGTGATACGGCCTTACGGTGACAAGCGGCTCGTCGAGATCGCCGAAACGCCCCCTGAATTCATTGCAAGCGCGGAGCGCCTGCTGACCATGCCGCGTGCCCCTTGGCTCGCCCGAGTGGACAGGCATCTCGCGGACGGCTCCTGGGACAAGACATGGGCCGCGATGCGGCGCCTGATCGCCTCCCGCAGCGGCGAGCCGGCGTCGGCGTCCGTCGGGGCGGGTTCGGCGCCCGTTTCCCTCGTCCCGGCGGAGTGACGGCAGCATGTACGACTGGCTGATTGTCGGGGCCGGGTTTGCCGGCTCCGTGCTGGCGGAGCGGCTCGCAAACGAGCGCGGCGACAAGGTTCTGCTGATCGACCGCCGTAATCATATCGGCGGCAACGCGTATGACCGGTTCGACGAGGCCGGGCTGCTGATCCACCAGTACGGCCCGCATATTTTCCACACCAACTCGGAGGCCATCGCCGAGTACCTGTCCCGCTTCACCGAATGGCGACCTTACGAGCACCGGGTGCTGGCGCACGTGGACGGCAAGCTCGTGCCGATTCCCATCAATCTCGACACGGTGAACACCCTTTACGGACTCGAGCTCGGGCCGGAAGACCTCGAGGCTTGGTTCGCGGCCAGGGCCGAAGCGGTTGCGGAGATCCGCACCTCCGAGGACGTGGTCGTCTCCAAGGTGGGGCGCGAGCTCTATGAGAAATTCTTTCGCGGCTACACCCGCAAGCAATGGGGAATGGATCCGTCTGAGCTCGACAAGTCCGTTACCGCCAGGGTGCCGACCCGAACCAACCGGGACGACCGCTATTTCGCCGACAGCTTCCAGGCCATGCCGAGGCATGGCTACACGCGCATGTTCGAGGCAATGGTGGCGAGCCCGAACATCAACGTCATGCTGCAGACGGAGTACCGCGATATCCGGGACATCGTCCCACATCGGCGTACGATCTTCACGGGCCCGATCGACGAGTTCTTCGGCTACCGGTTCGGGCGCCTGCCCTATCGATCTTTGCAGTTCCGGCATGTGACGCTGAACCAGGAGAATCACCAACCTGTTGCGGTGGTGAACTACCCGCAGACCGAGGACTATACCCGGGTCACCGAGTACAAGCACCTGACCGGCCAGGAGCATCTTAAGACCAGCCTGACCTACGAGTTCCCGGCCGCCGAGGGGGATCCGTACTACCCGATCCCCAGGCCCGAAAACCAGGAGCTGTTCAAGCGCTACGAGCGCCTCGCCCTGGCGACGCCCGACGTGTGGTTCGTGGGACGTCTTGCGACCTATCGCTACTACAACATGGACCAGGTCGTCGCGCAGGCCCTGGCCACCTTCAGGCGCATCTCCGATGCCCTGCCCACGGAGGCGGACACCCGGACGGTTCATGCCATCGGGACCGGGGCGGCGAAGGCCTGAAGCGCGTACAATGAGCATGTCCCCTCTCCGGCAGCCTGGGCGCCTCGAGCTGTGGGGCGGACTTGAATGCACCATCGCCCGCATCGGGGAGGAGTATCGAGATCAGATCGGGGAGACGGGTCACCATCAACGCCCAGCCGATTTGGACCTCATCGCGGAGCTCGGGATACGAACCCTTCGGTACCCTGTCCTATGGGAGTCCATATCGCCCGATGCCGGACCGCTCCGTGGCTGGGACTGGCACGATGAGCGGCTTGGCCGGCTTCAGAAGCTTGGGATCACGCCGATTGTCGGGCTCGTTCATCATGGCAGCGGGCCACGTGACGTCGATCTTCTTCATCCCGAATTCGCACCGCGGCTTGCGGACCATGCGCGCCTGGTAGCCGAGCGTTACCCGTGGGTCACCCACTACACGCCCGTCAATGAGCCTTTGACGACAGCGCGCTTCAGCGCGCTGTATGGGCATTGGTATCCTCACCGGCAGAGCTACCCTGATTTCCTGCGCGCGCTCGTTAATCAGTGCCAGGCCGTGTGCCTGTCCATGAGGGCCATTCGGCAAGTCAATCCGGGCGCACAGCTCGTGCAGACGGAGGACATTGGCCGTATCTTCTCAACCCCCGCACTCGTCGATCAGGCCGAGCACGAGAATGGGCGTCGTTGGCTCTCGCTTGATCTTCTCTTCGGGAAGATCGGACCGGACCACCCATGGTGGCAGATCCTTCTGGACGACAATGGCATCAGCGAAGGGGAGTTGGAGCAGTTCCAATGCGAACCTCCGCCTTCGCTCGTGGGCGTGAACCACTACCTGACGAGCGACCGCTACCTCGACGACAATGCCGCCGCCTATCCCCAGCACCTCGAAGGTAACAACGGCAGGAGCGTCTATGCGGACGCGGAGGCGGTCCGAATCCCAAGTCTGGACGGGTGCACTGGACCTGCCGCCCGGCTGCGAGAAGTCGCTGCTCGCTACGCTGCGCCGATAGCCATTACGGAGGTACATCACGGATGCACCCGTGACGAGCAACTGCGCTGGCTGAAGGAAGTCTGGGACGCGGCAGAACTCGTGCGAGCGGAGGGTGCCGATGTGCGTGCGGTGACCGTCTGGTCGCTGTTCGGGGCCTTCGATTGGAACTCCCTTCTGCGGGCACGGCAAGGCATCTACGAGCCGGGCATTTTCGACATCCGGGGCCCGTCCCCTCGCCCGACGGCTCTGGCCAAGGCGGCCGCGTCCCTTGCGACAACGGCGACGTTCGACCACCCTGTCCTGGATGCGCCCGGATGGTGGCGACGAAAGGAACGGCTCTACGGGGCTGAAGGCCCGGTGGGCACATCCTCTCGGGGGCGCACGATCGCGATCGTCGGAGCCCAGAGCGCGTTTGTGGAGGAATGCGCGTGGATCGCCGCACGGCGCGGGTTGAGCGTCGATGTCTGGTCTCCGGGGCGCTTGTTGCGGGACGGCCTGCGCTCGCGGTCGATATGGGCGGTCCTTGACGCGACAGGCGTCGAGGGCGCGGCGCCAGACGCCGAGATGCTGTCGCCCGGCCTGACCGTCGCAACCCGACGCAACTTGCCTTACGTCTTCCTGAGCGGGCCGGCGATCTTCGGCGCGGTGGTCGGTGCCGACCACCGCGAGGCCGATAGGACCCGTCCGCTGAGCCGGGTGGGGTACCGCGGTGAAGCCGCCGAGCGGCTCGTAGCGCGCACGCACGCGGGTGCGCTCATTGTTCGGACCGGTACCCTCTTCGGCCCAGGCTCGCAGGAACAGCCGGATCTGGCCCGCATAAAAGGGGACCTTCAACGCCTCGGAAACGGGTTGCCGAGCGGGTGCTTCAGCTATGTACCGGACCTGCTCCACGTGGTGCTGGACCTCCTTATCGACCGCGAGCAGGGCGTTCGTCACCTCGTCAGCGTGGCCGGAGGTGCGCGCTACCCGGCCGCAGCTATGGCATCCGGAATGGTGAGCCTCGCGACTGAACGGGGGGTCCTCATGCCGCCTCTCCAAAGCGCGTTGACCCGCTACACCCCTCCGACGCCCTTGGAAGGGGTGCGAGCCCCTTGGTCGTTCGAACCTGCCTAGCCGGAGTTCGATCGGTCGGGCCGTCCGGGAACGTCGCGCGGTCGGGTGAGCCGTTCCACCGTCTGGCATAGGACAGGAACAAAGGCTCACCCCTATCGTAAGAAGGTTGCAGTCGCAGAACCGAATGAGCGCTGAGGATAAGATGCTGACGGGTGCTTTCCACGAGTCCCTCAAAGGCAGCGAAAGCGGCGGAAACGAGGATCTGAACGCGCTCTTCGAGGTACACACGCAGGAAGTGCCGGGCCGGTGGAGCCTCGGACCAAGGCATTTGATATCTGGGGAAACCCGCGCGGGCTAAGACCTGCGAGACCCTGCAGGGCTTGACCGCCGAGATGGAAGGGGACCCTGGAGGACTTCGCCGGCGCCCGAGCGGCGGATGCCGTCCTGATCGGGTCCGCCGAAGCTGTTGAGCATAACGGATCGGGCGATACGGAACGTTGAAGTCATGGGCGAAGCAACTCGCATTGGAAGAGGCGGTCAGCCTGCTGGACGAAACGCTCCAGGAGGAGAGAAGCGCGGAGGACAGGCTCAGCCAGATCGCCGCGCAACTTGCAGACCCCGAAGCCGAGCAGGTGACGGCGGGTGGACGAGAGGGCTCGCCCGGAGCCAACCCGCCCGCCCCGAAACACTCGGCGCAGACGTAGAGCAGATAACCTCGATCCCCATTGCGGTGCCGGACTGCGTGGCGACTTGGATAAGACTGTTCGAGCCCGCGAAGCAGGTCGGACAGTCTGGTGGACCAGCCTGATGTATCTCCTGGACCGAGGTCTTGGGGATCGTGCCGGGTCCGGCTCAGCGGACCCGCTCGATCGGACGCCCCCTCGACTCGCCGAGGCGATGGACGTCGGTAAGGCGGCCTGGATCCAGGTGCTGCCCGACGTGCCGTACTTCGTTTCGGAGAGCGGATCGCCCTGGACTCCCATCGGGCAGAACGATTCCGTCGATTGGATCGAATTGCGAGGCTTGTTCCGGCGTCGCGACTTGGCAGGCGCTGAGGCGCACCTACGCTGGCTCTACGCGCATGGCGTCACCTGCCTCCGCCTCATGCTCGAATACGCGCAAGGGAAGCACCGCTATATCGAGCGGCCAGCGGGCCGGTTTGTTCCGGACATGGTCGTGATGTGGGACGACCTCTTTCGGCTCTGCGAGGAGATCGGGCTGAAGATCCTGCTGACGCCGTTCGACACGTTCTGGACGTGGATCCGATGGCGGAACCATCCCTACAACGTGGCGCACGGGGGCCCTCTCAAGCACCCGTCCGAATTCCTTCTCAGCCGCCCGACCCGCGATGCCATCAAGGCCCGCCTGTCGTTTGCCGTCGAGCGCTGGGGCGGCAGCCATGCCCTGTTTGCCTGGGACCTGTGGAACGAGATTCATCCCGCGCAGGCGGGGGGATCGGCGGATTGCTTTGGCGAGTTCATCCATGACCTGAGCGGGCACGTGCGGCAGCTGGAGATGAGCCTCTACGGCCGGGCTCACCCGCAAACTGTCTCGCTTTTTGGTCCCGAGCTATGGTGGCGGCCGGAGATGGACCTGCGCTCTCCCATCTTCCGGCATCCGGACTTGGATTTCGCAACGATCCACCTCTACCACCAGGGCACGATCGACGCGCCGAAAAACACGATCGACCCTGCCCTGAGCACCGGGCGCATCGTCCGGGACGCCATCGGCGAAATTCGGGACGACCGACCCTTCCTCGACACCGAGCATGGCCCGATCCACACGTTCAAGGACAGGCGGAGGAGCCTGCCCGAGGCTTTCGACGACGAATACTTCCGCCACATGCAATGGGCGCACCTTGCATCAGGGGGCGCCGGCGGCGGGATGCGCTGGCCGAACCGTAAACCTCACGTGCTGACTTCAGGCATGCGACGCGCCCAGCGGGGGCTGGCCGATTTCGTCGGCCATATCGATTGGACAGCGTTCCGGCGCCGCAACCTGAATCGGGAGGTGAAGGTTCTCTCGTCGGACATCGCGACATTTGCCTGCGGAGACGAGCGACAGGCAGTCGTGTGGCTGCTCAGAACGAACATTGTCGGGAAAGACGGGATGATGAAGGCGGATGCAGAGCCGATCTCGACCTGGATCAGGGTCCCGGGATTGGTGCCGGGCCCTTACGACGTGATCGGATGGGACACGAGATCCGGCACTCAGGCATGGCGCTGCAGGGTGAGTTCGTCAGGCTCTGCGTTGATGATGGCCATCCCGCCTTTCGCGACAGACATTGCTATCGCGATCAAGCATGCGGGGTGGTAGCGCAGCCCTGGAGCTTCGCTCACCGTCGCGAGCGGACGATGTCGTCTGCCCCAGGAAGGCTTCGCCAGAATGGAGCACGATTTCTTGGGCAGCGTGGGCAACTGCTGCCAGCAGGTCCCTTCCTGACCATCCGAACCTGCCGGAGGCTCAATTCGCGTCGCAGCTAAGACGAGAGCAAGGTCGGCAGCATGCGCACCAAGTCTCGGTGACTATATGGCTTTTCCCATCGGGGGATCGTTCCGTACGAATTGGCGACGAGCGATTCACCAT
>JAQGJJ010000022.1 GCA_028290695.1 Enterovirga sp.
CGAAGATGCCGGGGCGCGGGATGGACCGCACCCCGTCGGGCCCCTTGGTGACCGGGATCCAGTTGATCAGAACCAGCGTCAGGATCTGCTGGAACGAGATCGTCACCATGGCGAGATAGTGCCCGCCGAGCCGCAGGGTCGATGCCCCGAGCACCGCCCCGAAGAATGCGGCTGCGCTCATGCCGAGCAGCAGGCAGACCCAGAAATTCAGCCCGTGTTCGGTCTGGCCGATCCCGACCGCATAGGCGCCGAGACCGAAGAAGGCAGCCTGGGCCAGGTTGATCTGGCCGCACAGCCCGAGCACGACCGTTAGGCCGAGCACCGCGATCGCGTAGGTGGTGGCCTGGAGCGAGATGTTGAGGACGTAGCCGGTCTTCGGCAGCGCGATCGCCAGCACCATCGCCACGACCACGCAGGCCACATAGGCGGCGAGCCCCCAGGGGAGCCGCGGCCGGATCGCGGCCGTGGTGGCGGTCGCGATGCTCATGCCTTCTCCGCCACCCGCTCGCCGAAGATGCCCTGCGGCCGGAAGATCAGGAAGGCGATCAGAACCAGGAACGCGAAGCCGTCCTTGTAGGGAACGGACACGTAGGCGGCCCCGAAGGTCTCGATGACCCCGAGCGCCAGGCCGCCGATGATGGCGCCGGTCACGTCGCCGAAGCCGCCGATGATGGTGGCCGCGAAGGCTTTCAGCGCGATGGTCGCGCCCATGTGGATCGACACGAACAGCACGGGCGCCACCAGGATGCCGGCGATGCCGCCGATCACGGCCGAGTACACGAACGTGATCATGATCATGGCCGCGACCGGGATGCCGAGCAGGGACGCCATCTCCTTGTCTTGCGAGGTCGCCTGCAGCTTCTTGCCGAGTAATGTGTGCTCGAAGAACCAGTATTGCAGCGCGACGAGCAGCGCCGTCACGGCAATGATGAGCAGGTACTGACTGTCGAAATAAACCGGCCCGAGCAGGAAGCCCGGCGTCTCGAACCAGCCCGACAGCACCTCCGGCTCCGGCCCGTGCAGCGCCAGCATGCCGTTCGCCATGAGGATCGAGGCGCCGATGGTGGAGATGATGACCGGCAGATAGGTGCGGTGCCGGAGCGGGTAGTAGACCGCGAGGTTGAAGAGCGCGCCGAGGAGCGCCATGCCGGCGAGCGCGACCAGGAAGGACAGCCCGTACGGGAGGTCGAGCTTGACCGCGAACACCACCATCAGGAACGCCGCCACCATGGAGAACTCGCCCTGGGCGAAGTTGACGACGTTGGTGGCCCGGAAGATCAGCACGAAGCCGAGCGCCACGAGCGCGTAGACCGAGCCGATGCCGATCCCGGTGAAGAGGAGCTGGAGAGCGAGGTCCATCAGATCGGCCGCTTGAGTTCTGTGCGTCCCGCGGGGCCGACCCGCGGTCGACACCTCGTGACGGGGACCGGACGGGTTTGAGGGTTTTTCCTCATTCCGAGGTGCCGGGCGGAGCCCGGCTCGGAAGCGCGCGACCCGCCGGGGCTCAGCCGAGCTGCGGCGTGAAGTCGATCCGCTTGTCGAACTTGATCTCGCCCTTGTCGTTCTTGACGATGTTGTAGCCGTGCAGGCCGTCGCCGTTCTTGTCGAAGTTGTACTCGCCTTCGGCGCCCTTGTGCCCGCGGATGGCCAGGATGGCGTCCCGGACCTTGTTGGGCTCCGTCGTACCGGCCTTGTTCATGGCGAGGGCGAACACAATGACGGCGTCATAGGTCCAGGACGACTGGTTGTCGGGCGCGACCTTGCGGACATCCCGGTACGCCTTGCCGAAGCTCTTGGAGGCCTCGCTCGAATCCTCGGCGTAGTCCGCCACCCCGTAGGTGCCGTGAAGCGCCGGCCCGGCGAGCTTCAGGGCCGAGATGTTCACGATGGAGGGCGACCCGACCCAAGGGATCGTCACGCCGAGCTGCCGGAGCTGGCGCGCGAAGATGCCGAGGTCCGTCTCGAAGGTGAAGTAGGTGCCGAGAACATCGGCGCCGGATTGCCTGACCGCGAGCACGACGGGGGTGAAGTCCTGGCTCTGGTTGGCGTAGCCCTGGTCGAGCGCCAGCGTCGCGCCGTTCTCGGGAAGGGCCTCGGCCAGGGCTTTCGCGCCCGCCGTTCCGAACGCGTCCGTCGAGTGGACGATCGCCCACTTCTTCTTGCCGAGCTCCTTTGCACCGTACTGGGCGATCACCTTGCCCGAATAGGAATCGTTCGGTCGGAAGCGGAACAGCCAGGGATTGCCGAGCTTCGTCAGGTTCGGGTCGGTTCCGCCGAAGCCGACGGGCTTGCCGGCCTTCAGCATGTCCGGCGCCATGGCGTGATTTTGCGTGGACCGGATCGAGCCCAGGAAGGCCACGATATCCGGCTGGCTCGCGAGCTTGGAGAAGGCGAGAACCGCGCCGGGATTGGTGGTCTGGTCGTCCTCGAATACGAGCTCGAGCTGTTTTCCGAGCACGCCCCCGGCCTTGTTGACCTGCTCCACAGCGATGCGGGCGCCCGTTTGGGCGAACGAGCCGGACTCCGCCGCCGCGCCCGTCACCGGGACCACCATGCCGATCTTGATCGTGCCGGCCTGCGCCCAGGCGCTCCGGATAATGGCCGGAGCCGCGACGGTCGCGGCGAGGCCGGCCGCGATACCTCTACGGGTGATGACGAGCATCGAGCTTCCCTCCAGGACGAAGGCGGATCTGGCGTCCGCTTTTCGTCGGCAATTACTGCTTTGGGAAAGTCTAAAGCCGTTTCGGCGTGCAGCAATGTGTCTTTAGGAGAACGCCTCGCGCCGGCCCGGCACCCTCACCCGAGGTGCGGGCAGCCTGAGGCCGCCGCGGCGCGCGGCGCGACCGGCGCCCGTGCGGCACGGCGATGCACCAGCATGGGCAGGCTCTCGCCCGGCCGCAGCGTCAGGCGGCAGACCGGCTCGACGACATGGCCCGGCTTGAGGCGCAGCGAAACATCCTGCGCCAGCGTGGCGAGGGACAGGATCGATTCCGTCAGCCCGAAGGACAGGCCGGCGCAGATGCGCGGGCCGATCGCGAACGGGATATAGGCGAACTTGGAGGGCGCGCCCGCGGCGCCCGGCAGGAAGCGCTCCGGCTCGAAATGGTCGGGCCGCTCCCAGAGCAGCTTGTGGCGGTGGATCAGCCACGGCACCGCCATCACGAGCGACCCCTTCGGCACCGGCCGCCCACGGATGGATTCGTCCTCGAGCGCCTCCCGGGCCAGGATCGGCACGGGCGGGTAGAGCCGCAGCGTCTCCTCGATGATGGCCCGCGTGTAGCGGAGCCGCGGCACGTCGGCGAGGGTCGGGACCCGGCCGCCCAGCACCTCGTCGAGCTCGGCATGCAGCCGCGCCTCGACGTCGGTGGCCTGCGACAGCAGGAACCAGGCCCAGGCGAGCGTGTTCGCGGTCGTCTCGTGCCCGGCCATGAAGATCACGGCCGCCTCGTTGCGGAGCGCCTCGTCGCCGAGGGGCTCGCCCGTTTCCTCGTCGATGGCATCGAGCAGATGGCCGATGACGGAGACGTCCTTCGTGGCCCCGCGCCGGCGGTAATCCGCGATGATGCCGTCCAGCACGGCGTGGATGCGGTCCTTGGCCTTCCGCAGCCCTGGCTTATGGAAGCGCGGCAGCCAGTCGGGCAGCCCGAGAAGCGAGAGCGCATCGGTCTGCCCGACGAGACGCTGGTAGTCGCTGAACCCCTCCACCACCTCGCGCGCATGGGCGCCGCCGAGCTGCCGCCCGAAGATGGTGCGGCAGATGATCTCGGCCGTGAGCTCGGCCATCTCCGAGAGCGCGTCGATCTCCTGGCCCTCGGCGCCCGCCGCCCAGCGGGCCCGCGTCTCGAGGATGGTGTCCACCATCACGGGCGCGAATTCGGGAAGCTTCGAGACGTGGATCACCGGCCCGACGAGCTTGCGCCGCCGCCGCCAGGTCTCGCCGTCCGAAATGAAGAGCCCGTCGCCCAGCAGGGGCTGAAGTGCGTGACGCATCTGCGGCGACTTGCGCTCGAACGCCGCGTTGTGGGTCGAGAAGACGTGCTGAACGGTGTCCGGGCTGTTGCAGATGAACACCTTCCGGGCGAGCACCTTCGTCTGCATGAACTGCGCCCGAAACGCCTTCTCGCTCCAGATCTCGAGGAAGTTGCGCCGCGCGCGCCGGATCAACCCGAGGGACGGATAGGTCCGGGCGGGCCGCGGCGGGTACGGGGGGACGAAATCGCTCAAGCGCGTGCAGCCTCGCGGGCGCCACGGACGGTGAGCCCCTCGCCTTCGATGGTGCGGGTGGTCGGACTCGAACCGACACTCTGTCACCAGAAACGGATTTTGAGTCCGTCGCGTCTACCGGTTCCGCCACACCCGCCTGCGCCGGCCAAAGCACCGGGCGCGGGGCGTCCTTACAGCAATCCGGGCGACAGCGCAGCCCAGCTTTCGCCATCAAGCGGCCGCGGCCGGGTGACACTGGCGGCCCCCCACCCATAAAGCCCGCCGGCTGCCGAGCCGGGGGTGCCCCGCTGCAGACCACCCGAACCATGACCAAGACTAAGTGCAATCGCCGGCCGAGCGTCGCCGACCTCTTCATGCAGCGGGCCTATTGGCTCGCCTTCCGGGCCGCGATGGTGTGGTGGTTCGTGTCCCGTCCCCGGCAGAACGGTGCGCTGGTCGTGATCTGGTGGAACGGCCGCGCGCTGCTGATCCGCAACTCCTACCATTCGCTCTGGTCGCTGCCCGGCGGCTCCATCCGGCCCGGCGAGAGCCCGGCCGAGGCCGCCTGCCGAGAGGCCGGGGAGGAGATCGGGGTCGCGGTTCCGGTCGCGAAGGTGGTGCCGGCGCTCGACGTCGAGCATCGGTTCCGGTTCCGGCGCGACCGGGTCCGGATCTTCGCCTGGCGGTGCGCCGCCGAGCCGGAGATCCTGATCGATCGGCGCGAGGTGGTCGAGGCCCGATGGGTCGAGCCCGCCGAGGCGAGGCAGCTCCGGCTGATCCCCCACCTGGCCGATTACTTCGCGAACCTTCCGGGGGCGGCTGCGCCGAGCTGACGTATCGCCACGGTCGCGACGCTGTGATCAAAGAGCCCGCCCGAGTCGGGCGCCGCAATTCTCCGGACCGCGATGCTGCGCAAGACGTACGACTGGATGCTGAAGATCGCGGAGCGGCCCGCCGCCCCGTACGTCATGGGGGCGGTGTCCTTCGCGGAAAGCTCCTTCTTCCCGTTTCCACCCGACATCATGCTGGTGCCGATGGCGCTGGCCCGTCCGGACCGGGCCTGGACCTACGCGGCGATCTGCACGATCACCTCGGTCGCGGGCGGCCTCGTCGGCTATGCGATCGGGGCCCTGCTCTACGACACGCTCGGCCAGTGGCTGTTCAGCCTGTACGGCCTCGAGAGCGGGGCCGAGGCCTTCCGGGCCGCCTATGCACAATATGGGCTCTGGATCATTCTCCTGAAGGGCTTCACCCCAATCCCCTACAAGCTCGTCACGATCACGTCGGGTTTCGCGGGCTACGACCTGCTCACCTTCACGATCCTGTCGCTGATCACGCGGGGCGCGCGTTTCGCGCTTCTGGCGGCCCTGCTGGCCCGCTACGGCGAACCCATCAAGGGCGTGCTCGACCGTCATCTCGGCAAGGTCGCGCTCGTGCTGATTCTGACGATCGTGGGAGGCTTTGCTGCCGTGAAGCTGATCTACTGACCCGATGAGGCCGTTCCGCCTTTCGCCCGCACGGGCGGCCGCCGCGGCGGTCGCGGCGATCGGGGCCGCCACAATCGGGGGCGCGCTCGCGTCGCAGCACGTCTTCGGGCTCGTGCCGTGCAAGCTCTGCCTCATGCAGCGCCAGCCCTATTACGGCGGCGTGCCGCTGGCCTTGGTTCTGGCCGTGGCGCCACTGCCGGCCGGGTGGCGCCGCGCCGGCCTCGTCCTGCTGGCGCTCGTGTTCGCGATCAGCGCCGGGCTCGGCGCCTACCATGCCGGCGTCGAATGGGGTCTGTTTCTCGGCCCTTCGGATTGCGGCGGCGGCAGCGGAGCGGCGCCCGGCGGCGTCGGCGACTTCCTCAAAACGCTCGAGGCCGTCCGGGTGGTGAGCTGCACGGAGGCCGCGTGGCGCTTCGCCGGGCTGTCCCTCGCCGGCTGGAACGCCGTCGTGTCGCTCGGGCTCGCGGCACTCGCGCTGGCGGGCGCCCTCCGACGGCCTCAGGGTTCGAGCTCGGTGTCCCAGTACAGGTAGTCCATCCAGCTCTCGTGCAGGAAGTTTGGCGGGAAGTGGCGCCCGTTGCGGTGCAGGTCCTGGAGGCTCGGTGCATAGGGCGCCTGGCGCGGCCACATCTCGGCGTCGCGCGGCAGGAGGTCGCCTTTCCGGAGATTGCAGGGCGAACAGGCCGCGACGACGTTCTCCCACGTGGTGAGGCCGCCCTTCGAGCGCGGCGTGACATGGTCGAAGGTGAGGTCCTCGCGGGCGTCGCAGTACTGGCAGCTAAAGCGATCGCGCAGAAACACGTTGAAGCGCGTAAAGGCCGGGTTGCGGGCCGGCTGGACGTAGGATTTGAGCGAGACGACCGAGGGGAGCCGCATCTCGAAGCTGGGGCTCCGCACGGTGCGGTCGTATTCGGAAACAATGTTCACCCGGTCGAGGAACACCGCCTTGATGGCGTCCTGCCAGCACCAGATCGAGAGCGGGAAATAGCTGAGCGGCCGATAATCGGCATTGAGCACCAGAGCCGGACAGGCCTCGGCGTTCACCGGGGGTTGCACGTGGACCGTCAAGTCACCTCCTCCGTTCAGGATGAAGGCCACGGGGTTTTCGCACTGCCCGCAATCTACAGGTTCGGTGACACCGTTGTGAAGCTCGACCTGCGTTCACGCGTTGACGCATGCACAAGCCCCGACCAGGAGTAACGATGCCGATCCGCCTCGAAGGCTCCTGCCGCTGCGGCGCGGTCCGGTTCGCCGCCGACAGCCACACGCCGCAGCCCTACCAGCTCTGCTACTGCACGATCTGCCGCAAGACGGCGGGCGGCGGCGGTTTCGCGATCAACATCATGGCCCGGGAGGCGAGCCTCTCCGTCAAGGGGCGCGAGGCGCTCGGGATCTTCCGGGCCGAGATCGCCGAGGAGGACGGGCATTGCCGGCGCAGCGAGGGGCAGCGGCATTTCTGCACCCGCTGCGGAACCGCGCTGTGGCTGTTCGACCCGCGCTGGCCGGACCTCGTCCACCCGCATGCCTCCGCGATCGACACCGACCTGCCGGTTCCGGCGGAGCGCACGCACATCATGCTCCGCTACAAGGCGAGCTGGGTCGAACCCGAGATCCGGGACATCGACGAGACCTTCGACCTCTACCCGGAGGAATCGATCGAGGACTGGCACCGGGCCCGGGGGCTGTGGATCGACTAGGCCGGCCGGGGACGGGCCTCCCGGCAGACCGGAAACCGGATCAGGCCGGCCGGCGGCTCCGCCGCGGCTGCCGAAGCGGGCGGGCGTAGATCTCGAGCTTGTGGCTGACGATCGAATAGCCGAGCCGCTGCGCGATCTCCTCCTGGAGTCGCTCGATCTCGTCCGACTGGAACTCGATCACGCGCCCGGTCTCGACGTCGATCAGGTGGTCGTGGTGCTGGTGGGCGGCCGGCTCGTAGCGGGCGCGGCCGTCCCGAAAGGCGTGCCGGGCCAGGATGCCCCTGTCCTGCAGCAGCTTCACGGTCCGGTACACCGTGGCGAGCGAAATGCGGGCGTCGATCCCGGCGGCCCGCCGATGCACCTCGTTGGCGTCCGGATGGTCCTGCGCAGCCTCCAGCACGTCCAGGATCACCCGCCGCGGGGCCGTCATGCGCAGGCCCTGCTCGCGACATGCCCGCTCCAGCGTAGCCGATCCAGGATTTGCACTTTCGACAGACACGTCCGACCCGGTTCCCGATCAACGGAGCCGATCATACCGCCCCGGCCGCCATCCGGGAAAGCCGCCGGCGGACCGATCCTAGGCGATGACCGGTCCTGAAGGCATGCGGCAACAAGGGGCTGACCGACCGCAGCGTCAGGCCCGCTCGTCGACGATCGTCATGAACCCGCCGAACACCATCCGCTTGCCGTCGAAGGGCATCTCCTGTCCGTCCATCTTCGTGCGCGGGTCGGCGATGACCTTCTTCATGCCCTCGTCCCGGGCCTCCTTCGAGGGCCACGAGATCCACGAGAACACGACGGTCTCGTCAGGTTCGGCCCTCACGGCCATCCTGAAGTCGGTCACCTTGCCGTCCGGGACGTCGTCGCCCCAGCATTCAACGAGCCGAGTCGCCCCGTGCTCGAAGAACAGGGGCGCGAGCTTTGCGGCCAACTCGCGATACGCCTCCTTGTTGCCGGCCGGAACCGGAACGATGAAACCGTCGACGTAATCCACGAGTCTCTCCCCCGAGTTGAAGCTCCGCTTTCGGCGGGCTCGATCTCCGTCAGGCCACCTGCGCGACGCAGCCCATCGCCGTCTTGGCGGCATCGAGATCCATCCACATCACCTCCCAGATATGCCCGTCGGGATCCTCGAACGAGCGGCCGTACATGAAGCCGTAATCCTGCTTCGCGGTCGGGTCGGGCGCGCCGCCGGCGCGGCGCGCCTTCTCGACGATGGCATCGACCTCGTCCCGGCTTTCGCTCGAAACGCAGATCAGGACCTGACAGGTGTTCTTCGCGTCGGCGATCGGCCGGCTGGTGAACTGGCGGAACTTGTCGTGGGTCAACAGCATCGCGTGGATGGTGTCGGAAAACACCATGCAGGTCGCAGTGTCGTCGCTGAATTGCGGGTTCTTGATCGCGCCGACCGCCTCGTAGAAGGCGTTCGAGCGGGCGAGGTCGGTCACGGGCAGGTTGACGAAGATCAGCTTGGGCATAGGGTCTCCTCGCATCCCGAAGGCGATCAGTCGCCGACGAAGCGGTTCAGGGATCCGGGCGCCGGCTGGCGCGAACCGGGTCAGCGCGCCGAGGCGGTGAGGGAGAACATCGCGCCCTGCGGGTCGAGCCCCTGCACGATCCAGCTGCCGCCCGGAACCTCGTGTGGCCCGTTGATCACCTGGCCGCCCTGCTGGCCGATGCGGGCGGTCGCCGCATCGATGCCCTCGACCGTGAAGTAGTAGTTCCAGAACGGCGCCGGGATCGCGTCCGGCTTGGTCATGATGCCGCCGATCGCCTGTCCGCGCTGGGCGAAGATCTGGTAGATGCCCATGGGGCCCATATCGAAGGGCTTGTCCTTCGTCCAGCCGAACAGCCCGGCATAGAAGGTCATCGCGCCCTCGCGGTCGGTCGTCAGCAACTCGTGCCAGCCGCCATGGCCGGGCGTGCCGGGCTTCGGCGGCGTCCCCTCCATGCTTGGCGTGATCATCGCCAGCACCGCGCCCTGCGGGTCGGCCACGATCGCGAAGCGGCCGACGGTCGGAATGTCGGCGGGTGCACGATGCACGGCACCGCCCGCGTGCTGAAGCTTCGCTACGCTTGCATCGACATCCGGCACTGCCACGTAGCCGATCCAGCCAGGCCGGGCGCCGGCCGCAGAGGTCGCATCGTCGAGCGACATCAGGCCCGCCGCGGGCGCCTCCCCGGCCGTGAACATGGTGTAAGCGACGCCCGGCACGCCGGAATCCCGCGCGCTCCAGCCTACGACCGCCCGATAGAACGCCTCCGCGGCCGGGACGTCGGTCGTCATCAGCTCGTACCAGACGAACCCCGGTGCAAGATCGGACACGGACTTCTCCCTGGGAGCGAGGCATGCGTCAGCCTCTTGCAATCTAGGTTGATATCAACGT
Organism: Enterovirga sp.; assembly: GCA_028290695.1. Lineage (GTDB taxonomy): Bacteria > Pseudomonadota > Alphaproteobacteria > Rhizobiales > Beijerinckiaceae > Enterovirga. Next base: position 9,775 of record JAQGJJ010000022.1, read on the forward strand.
AATTAGCGTATGTCAAAGCTCGACGTTCCGTTCGAGACGACGCTGCTGGTCCGCGACACCTGCCTGTGCCTGCACGCGCAGCGAGCCGCACGGGCCCTTGCCCGGCGTTTCGACGAGGCCCTCCGGCCAGCCGGGCTGACAAGCGGGCAGTTCTCGCTCTTGATGTCGCTGAACCGCCCCGAGCCGGCCGGTATGCGCTCGGTCGCGACGCTCTTGGCCATGGACCGCACGACGCTGACGGCTGCGCTGAAGCCGCTCGAGCGGCGCGGCTTCGTCACGGTGTCGGTCGATCCGGAGGACAGGCGCGGTCGCCTGATTGCCCTCACGCCGGACGGCCGCGCCGCCCTGCGCGTCGCGCTGCCGATCTGGACATCGACCCATGCCGAGATCGACACCAGGCTCGGCCCGATCGAACCGGAAATCCTAAGAAACGGCCTTCGGGCCCTGTGCTGAGCCGGCCGGGCGCGCGGCAGGATCGCGTGCACCCCCCCCGCACCGGTCGACAGTGAAATCCTGACTGTCCGGTTCAGCCGGCCGTAACGGGCGAGACGGCTTGCGGCTCCGGCGAGCCGGAGCCGTCCGGCTTGCGGAAGGGGTAGAGCATCTGGGCCGCGAGCCCGGTCGGGAAATTCGCGTCGTCGACGCCGTAGCGGTCCGGACGCTCGCCCGCCGGCATGTGGAAGGTTCCGAAGATCAGGTCCAGCACCGGGAAGGTCGGGGCGAAATTCTTGTCGCCGCCGCGCTCCGGGTCGGTGTGGTGCCAGCGGTGGAACACCGGGCCGGCGATGACGTACCGGAACGGGCCGAGCGTCCAGTCCAGATTGGCATGCACGAAGGCCGACATCGCGACGTTGAACGGGCCAAGGAAGATCAGCACGGCCGGCGAGATCCCCAGCAGCAGCAGCACCGCGTCCGCCAGCACGCTGTGGAAGAAGATGTTGAGCGGGTGGAAGCGTGTCGCCGAGGTCCAGTCGAGGTGCTCGGGCGCATGGTGGATCGCGTGGTAGCGCCACAGGGACGCGCCGTGGAAGAGGCGGTGCGTCCAGTACATCATGAAGTCGGCGAGCAGGAGGTAGATCGGGAGCTGCACCCAGAACGACAGGCCGGCGAGCGGCCCGTGCCCGCCGGCGAAGAAGTCGTCGAGCCTGTCCGGAGAGATCCGGTAGACGAACAGGGCCCCGAACACGAGAAAGAACACCCGCACCCAGCCGCCGAGCAGCGGCAGCGCGAACATGAACACGAAATCGGTCACGAGCCCCGGCTTGCGCCACCATGGCATGCCGGGATTGCACGGCTCGGCCAGCCAGTGCAGGGCCGTGAACACGGTCCCGAGCAAGACCGCTCCCGGCAGGATGCCCAGGACCGAACCGCCGACATGGGCCAGGATCGGGAGGATGTAGCCGTCGATCATGCCGGGATGGTACCGCCCGGCCGTTAACGCCCGCCTGATCCGGTGCGCCGGATCCGCCGCATGCCTCGGCCCACGATCTCGATGACCGTGCCCGGGCCGATCCGCTCCACCAGCCGCGCCACGGTGCGACGGTCCACCGCCACGCAGCCCTCCGTCGGCCGGAAGCCGGGCCGGGCCGAGTGGAGAAAGATGGCGCTGCCGTGCCCCGGCACGATCGGCCCGCGGTTGACCGACAGGTCCAGCAGGAGATCGTAGAGCGCATCCTCCCGCCACATGCACTCGTGGCCGAAGGGCGACGGAAGCGGCACCGGCCGGTTGTAACGCCGGTCGGCCGGATCGTCCGACCAGCCGAGATCCCGCCGGATGGGCACGAGCGGCAGCGCCGTGCGGGGCCGCGGCAGCCGGTCCGGCCGCCAATAGGCGGCCAGGGCCCGGAAGCGCCCGACCGGGGTGGCGCCGTCCCCCTCCCGCTTGCGGTGCGTGGTCCCGGCGCGACCGAGGCCGCAGGGCAGATCCAGACCCGGCCCGACGAGCCGGCCGCGCGCGGGGTTGAGCGGCGAGCGAAAGACGCGGATAAGTCGGGCGGTGCGGCGCTTCACGTCCGGCAGGGGTGTTCAACCGCGCCGGGGTGTCAAGATGGACATGACCATGATGCGGCGGGCCCAGACCACGCGCCGGAAGACGTCCCGCTGATGGCGCGCCTCAGCCGGCTCCTCATTGTCGAGGATGACGAGGACCTGCGCGCCACGCTTGTGGAGCAGATCGGTCTCTCCAGCGAGTACGAGGTGGTGGCGGTCGAGGCCGCGGGTGCCGCCCGCGAGGCCGTGAAGTCGGACCGCATCGACCTCGTCATCATGGATGTCGGGCTGCCCGACATGGACGGCCGCGACGTCGTGAAACTCATGCGCCAGGACGGCTTCCGCGGGCCGGTCATCATGCTGACCGCGCAGTCCAGCGACGCGGACGTGGTGACCGGGTTGGAAGCCGGCGCCAACGACTACGTGGCGAAGCCCTTCAAGTTCGCCGTTCTGCTTGCCCGCATTCGGGCGCAACTGCGCAGCCATGAGGCGAGCGAGGACGCGGTGTTCCGGATCGGCCAGTACACGTTCCGGCCCGGCGCCAAGATGCTGGTCAGCGACAAGGGCTCGAAGCTCAAGCTGACCGAAAAGGAGACCGCCATCCTGCGGTTCCTGTACCGGGCCGGCCAGAAGGTCGTGTCCCGCGAGATCCTGCTGCAGGAGGTCTGGGGCTACAACGCCGCCGTGACCACGCACACGCTCGAGACGCATGTCTACCGGCTGCGGCAGAAGATCGAGCAGGACCCGTCCGTCGCCCGCCTGCTCGTGACCGAGCCGGGCGGCTACAAGCTCCTGCCGTGACGCCCGTCATGGAGCGCGACGAAGCCCTCGAGACGTTGCGGCGCACGCCCGTCCTCCGCTTCTTCGAGGAGGACGCGCTCCGGGTTCTGGCGAACGTGGCCGACACCCGCCGATTGCGCACCTTCGAGGCGCTGTTCCGGCAGGGCGACCGCTCGGACGGCGGCTACGTGGTGATGAGCGGGGCGCTCGACATCGAGCGCGACGGGAACATCGTCGCGACGCTCGGGCCGGGCTCGCTCGTTGGCGAGGTCGCGCTGTTTCTCCGCATGCAGCGCCCGGCCACGGCGATCGCCCGCGAGATGACGAGCGTGCTCCGCATCTCGCCGACCCTGATGAAACGCGTGCTGCACGAGTACCCGTCGGCGGCCCCGGAAATCAGCCGGGTGCTGTCCCGGGAGCTGCAGGCCTTCACGGCCGGGCTAGAGGACGCGGAGGAGCTCTTCGCCGCCCTGGACCGGAACGCGGGGCCTACAGGGCCAGCGTCGCCGTGATCGGCACGTGATCGGACGGGCGCGTCCAGCTGCGCGCCCCGCCATGGATGTCGACGCTCTGCAGCGTCCCGCCGAGATCCTCCGACACCCAGACGTGGTCCAGGCGCCGGCCCTTGTTGGCGGCCTGCCAGTCGGGCGAGCGATAGCTCCACCACGTGTAGATCTTGGTCGGCTCGGGCGTGAGGTGGCGCGCGGAATCGACGAAGCGGCCCTCTCCCCGCAAGGTCTCCAACGCCTCTGTCTCGACCGGCGTATGGCTGACCACGTCGAGGAGCTGCTTGTGCGACCACACGTCGTGCTCGAGCGGGGCGACGTTGAGGTCGCCCACCAGCACGGCCGGCCGGCTCTCGCGCCCGGCCGCCCAGGCCCGCATCTCGGCCAGGAACTGCAGCTTGTGCTTGAACTTCGGGTTCAGCGCGGGGTCCGGGACGTCGCCGCCGGCCGGAACGTAGAAATTGTGGATCGCGATCCCGGACGCCTCGCCGGCTTCGGGCCCGAGCGTCACGGACAGGTGGCGGGCGTCGTCGCGCTCGCACCAGCTCTGCGGCTCGACCTTGGCGAACGGAAAGCGCGACAGGATCGCGACCCCGTTGTAGCCCTTCTGCCCGACCTGGGCGACGTAGGGGTACCCGAAGGCCTGCAGCGCCCCGAGCGGAAAGCAATGGTCGGGGCACTTGGTCTCCTGGAGGCAGAGCACGTCCGGCCCGATCTCGCCGAGCGCCCGCTCCACCTGGTCGATCCGGAGCCGGACCGAGTTGATGTTCCAGCTTGTGACCTTGAGCTGCACGAAGGGTCCTGGGTGTCGCGGCGCCGGAGCCCGGCGCGGGCGGGTCCCGCCGTCCAGATAAGGCGGTCCGCTCCCGTTTGGGAGCGTCGGCCGACCGAAACCGGTGCGTGATTTCGGCCCGGCCCTCCCGACGGAGGTGCGATCTCCGGAACCTTGGCTCGCGGGGGGCCATTGTCCCGGGCAGCCGAACAGGATCGAACCCATGAGCGACCCGCGCGAGACCCCGCTGTCTCCCTACGACCCACAGCCGCAGCCCGCACCACCGGCCGCACCGACCAGCGTTCCGGGACACGCGCCGCTCGAGATCCCGGCCGCACCGTCGACCGAGCCCATCGGCGTGCCCGCGACGGACCCCGACCTTCCGCCCGACACCGGCCCCTCCTACCCGTCCGATCCGCAGCCCTACGCGTAGCGGCCGCGATGGCCGTCCCGGACGGGTCAGCGGAGGCGATCGGCCGGCTCCTGAGGAGCAGCCGGTCCATCGCGGTCGTGGGCGCCAGCCCCGAGCCCTGGCGGCCGAGCTTCGGCATCTCGCGGGCCCTGAAGAGCGCCGGCTACCGGATGATCCCGGTGAACCCGAACCATGCCGGCAGCACCCTGCACGGGGAGCCCGTCCTGGCATCGCTGGGCGCCCTCGGCGAGCCAGTCGACCTCGTCAACGTGTTCCGTCGCTCGGACGCGATCGGCGAGGTGGTGGAAGAGGCGATCCGGGCCGGCGCGCCCGCGATCTGGCTCCAGCTCGGGATCCGCAACGACCCCGCGGTGGCCCGCGCCCGCGAGGCCGGGCTCGAGGTGGTGCAGAACCGCTGCATCAGCGTGGAGCTCGCCCGCCTGCGCGGCTGAGGCAGGGGGCCGGTCCGGCCGCCCGGCCAGCCCCGGACGGCGACGCGGTCAGCCCTCCGGGGCGGCCTTTCCGCGCTCGCGGAAGATCAGCATCAGGTTGCGGATGTAGATGAAGATGGAGAACGCCTGGCCCAGGATGATCACCGGCTCGCGCCGGACAAGCCCGTAGACCAGCGTCATCAGCCCGCCCGCCATCGAGAAGAACCAGAAGGCGAGCGGCATCACCGAGCGGCCGGCCCGCTCGCTCGCGATCCACTGCACGATGAAGCGCCCCGCGAAGAGGAGCTGCGCCGTGAGCCCGAACGCGAGCCACAGGTCGAAGCGGGTGACGAAGACGTCGTAGAGATAGGTCCCGACGTCCCGGGAAAGCTGGACGAGCATCAGCCGTCGTACCTGATCTGGGGGACGCGCCGGCGGCGGCGGAGCAGCCACCACACCCCGAACAGGTCCAGGATGCCGCTCCAGAGCCGGTCGAAGAACCCGTAATGGGAGGCTCCCGCCGTGCGGGGCCGGTCGATCACGTCGACATGCACGACGCCGTAGCCTTCGCGCTTCACGAGCGCGGGCAGGAAGCGGTGGAGGGAATCGAAGAACGGCAGGTCCAGAAAGACCTCGCGCCGGAACACCTTGTGGCCGCAGGCCGTGTCCCGCGTCGAATCCCGCAGGATCGCGACCCGCACCCGGTTGGCGACCCGCGATTGCAGCCTCTTGAAGCCGCCGTCGCCGCGCCGGGTGCGCTGGCCGACCGCGAGCGCGACGCCCGGGCCGCCGCGCTCCAGCGCCGCCACCAGGTCCGGCACGTATCGCGGATCGTTCTGGCCGTCACCGTCGAGCGTCGCGACGATCCCGGCCCGGGCTGCCCGGACGCCCGTCCGGATGGCCGCGCTCTTGCCGCAGCTCTCCGCGTGCACGATCACCCGCAGCCAGTCGCGATCCGCCCGGGCGAGTTCGCGCAGGCTGTCGTCCGTCGAGCCGTCCACCACGTACACGACCTCGAAGGGCGCGAGCGGGGCCAGGACGTGGTCGAGCTCCGCCAGCTGGGCCGCCACCGAGCCGGCCTCGTCTTTGGCCGGGATGACGACCGACAGGCGCGGCGGCCCGTCGGGCCCGGCCTGGCCGGTCTGCTGAGGTCCGGCGACCGCAGGGCTGGTCAACGGCCGGCCCGATACACGCCGAGATCCGTCCGGCGCCCGCCATTGATGTTGAAGCCCGCCACCCGGGCGATCGGGTCGCGCGTGACGCGGTCTCCGAGCGCGGCCCGGAAGGCCGGCTCGAAGCGGCTGTCGACGAACAGGACTCGGCAGCCCGGCTGGGCCAGAAACGCCGCCGCCTGCGGCGCGGTCTCCACCATATCCAGCTTCGTGCCGGTCAGGAACACGAGGCTGGGCTCGCGGTAGCCGAGCGTCGCGATGGGCGCATCGGCCGGGCAGCCGGCCTCGCGCGCCGCGGCCGCGAGGCGCGGCGAGAGCTTCAGGGATCGCAGAACCGGCTGCACGACGCCGAACACTCCGACGGTCAGAACAGCCGCGGCCCCGATCCCGGTGAGGGCCGCGCGCGTCACCTCGCCGCGGTTGAAGGCGAGCCACGCGGCGAGCGAGATCGCGACGGCCCCGAGCAGAAGCGGCAGCGCCAGGAGCGGAACCGCGCCGTCCAGGGTCCAGACGCCGTACAGGAGTCCGACCGTCAGCCCGAGCGGGATGAAGGGATGGGCCGCAAACGCGATGCGGGCGCCGGGCCGGTGCGGCCCGACACGCCCGCGCGTCATGGCGGCCACGGTCAAGATCGCCAGCGCCGGATAGAGCGGCATGACGTAGTGCGGCAGCTTGGTCGGAACGGCCTCGAAGATCAGCCAGGCCGGCACCGTCCAGGCAAGCAGGAACGCCATCCAGTCCTCGCGCCGCGCCGCCCAGGCGAAGGGCGCCGCGATCGCGGCCAGGATCGCGCCGGGCCAGAAGGTGGCGAAGAAGGCCACCAGGTAGAAGCCGGGCGGCGCGCCGTGGTTCTGCTGACCGGTCGTCACCTTGCCGAGCATGTCGTCCCCGACGGCGAGCCGGTAGAACTCGCCTCCCGACTTCCAGGCGATGGCCGCGAACCACGGCAGCACCGACAGGACCACGATCGCGAGCCCGAGCCAGGGCCGCAGCGGCAGGAGCCAGCGCAGCGAGCGCTCCCGCAGCGACAGGGCGGCCGCCGCGAGCCCGGCGAACATCACCACGATCGGGCCCTTGATCAGGATCCCGGCCGCGACCGCGACCCAGAAAATCAGCACGGTGCGGGTCGGCTGCCGGGCGAGGTGGCGGGACAGCCACACGCGGGCCAGCGCCCCCATGGCGGCGACGCAGCAGGCGAGCAGCACGGCATCCGTCTTGGCGAGCCGCGCCTCCACGGTCAGGATAACGGACGACCCCATCAGGCCCGCGGCCAGAAAGGCCTCCCGTCGCCCCGCAAAGGCGAGCGCGGCCCAATAGGTCAGCAACACGGCCGCGAGCGCGCCGAGCAGCGACGGCACCCGATAGGCGGCGATCGTGCGCCGCGCATCCGGCACGCCGAGCGCCTCGGCCGTCTCCACCGCGAGCGCCTGCAGCCAGTGGATGCCGATGGGCTTCTTGTAGCGCGGCTCGTCCTGGAACCGGATGTCGACGAAGTCGCGGGTTTCAAGCATCTGCTTGGTCGCCTGCGCGAAGCGCGGCTCGTCGCGGTCCATCGGCTGGAGCGACGCGAAACCCGGCAGGAAGCAGACCAGCGAAAAGGCGACCAGAAGGACTGCGGCGCGGCCGTGACCGCGTTCCGCGAAGGCGAGCAGCCGCTCCGGCCAGGACGCCCCGTATGCGTGATTCAACGTGGGTGTGCGTGTGGCAGCGATGCCGGCCATCTCGTCCTCGCGCGGCCGAGCCCCGTCCCCGCGCCTCTCCGCTCCATGTCGGCGACGCGCCGTGTCGGCCAATCGCCCGGCGAAGTCAAACCGCCCCGCCCGAACACAGAGGGCCCGAGATCCGCGGGCGGCTCCAGGATCACCTCCCGTGCACAGGCCCCGGTCAGGCCCGTCCGCGGCGGGAGCGGGTCGGCTTCACCAGGGCGTCGATGAAGTTGCGCAGCTCCCGCCGGCGCCGGTCGGGATCGGTCACCTCCGCGTCCACCCCGAGCCGCGTCGCGAGATCGGCTCGGCCCGGTTCCGCGTCCAGGGCGTCCAGCCATCCGGCCTCGGTCTCGAGCGTGTCGCGATCCGGCATGGCTTCCGTGCCGACGAGCGACTCGTCCTGGCGCCGGAGCGCCGCCGCGACCTCGCGCAGGGTGAGCTCGGGGTGGTACTGCACGCCCCAGAACACCCCGTCTCCGGAGCGGATCTCGGCGGCCTGCACGGTCGTGAAATCGTTTCCGGCGAGCAGCGTCGCCCCGTCCGGCAGCCCGCCGACCTCGTCGGAATGGATGGACGGCGCATCGTACCGGGCCGGCCTGCCGGCCAGGAGGGGATGCGCCGCGCCCGCCGCGGTCGGGGCGATGGCGCGCGCAAAGGGCGCCTCGGGGCCGCGGCTGTTCGGCCGAACGGTGCCGCCAGCCGCCACCGTGGCGACCTGCAGCCCGGCGCAGGAGCCGAAGGCCGGCGTGCCGGCCGCGAAGACAGCCCGCATGAATGCGACCTGCCGCCGGGTCTCGGGCGTGTCCTCGTAGAGATGAAGGGGCGAGCCGGTCAGGAACACCGCGTCGTAGCCGCCGAGCTCCGTGCGGCCGGGCGCGTCGCCGCCCGGATCGGCCGGCTTCACGCGCTCCAGCGAGGCGCCGGGCGCCAGACGCCTCAGGATGTCCAGATAGGTCTCGCCCGACGAGCGGCCGACGCTGTCGCGCCGCGCTGCGCGGGCGCGCGGAGGCTCGCTTTCGGCGACCAGGAAGCGAAGCGGGCCAGCCATGGATGAACGTGGGGGAGAAACCGGAAGGGCCCCCCAGATAGGGCGGCGGAGGCCCCTTCGGGACGGGTGCGGGCGGAATGCCGCAGCCTGGCCGCGCCGGGATCCGAACGCGCACCGGTCGGCGCGGGCGGTCAGCCAATGGGTGCCTTGAAGACGAAGAACGCGCCCCCGACGATTAGGGCGAAGCCGATCAGGTGATTGATGGTCAGCGGCTCCCGCAGGTAGACGACGGAAAATCCGGCGAAGACCACAAGGGTGATGACCTCCTGCATCGTCTTGAGCTCCGCCGCACTGTAGACCTGATGCCCGATGCGGTTGGCCGGCACGGCCAGCCAATACTCGAAGAAGGCGATTCCCCAGCTCACGAACACGACCAGCCACAGCGAGCGGTTCTCGAACCGCAGGTGCCCGTACCAGGCGAACGTCATGAAGACGTTTGACCCGATCAGGAGAAAGATCGGCGCGAGATGGGTCACGGTCATTGAGGTTCCTTTGTGCGGGCGCAGGCGGGACACCGGGCCGTGTCGAAGGGCCCCGCTTGCCCTTCCGACGCGGCGGCGCTAGGAGCGGGCGCGGCAGGTGCCCGACGGCTAAGGCTTTGATCCGTCGAACTTTCCCGCTGCCCGGAACGCGACCTTAACAGGGATTGCGGATCCGGTGGATGCTGTCCGATCGAGACCTGGAGCGAACCCGCATGGCAGCCGATCCCGAGCTGATCGCCGACCGCCGACGCCTGAGGCGCAAGCTGACGCTGTGGCGGGTGCTGGCCGTTCTGGCCCTCATGGTCGCGGTCGGCGTGGCGGGACTGGTGGCGACCGGCGGCCCTGACAAGGTCGGGTCGCGGCAGCAGATCGCCCGAATCGGCATCTCCGGCTTCATCGCGGGTGACCAGCGCGTGGCCGAGCTGTTCCGGCGGGTCGGCGATTCGCCCTCCGTCCGGGGCGTGGTGATCACCATCAACTCGCCGGGGGGCACGACCTCCGGCTCGGAAGAGCTGTACCGAGGTATCCGGGACCTCGCGGCGAAAAAGCCGGTTGTCGCCTTCGTGGACGGGCTCGCGGCCTCGGGCGGCTACATCACGGCGCTCGCGGCCGACCGCATCGTGGCCCGCGAAACGGCGCTCGTCGGCTCGATCGGCGTGCTGTTCCAATATCCGGACTTCTCGAAGCTCCTCGGGACGGTCGGCGTGTCCGTCGAGCAGGTGAAGTCGAGCCCGCTCAAGGCCGAGCCGTCGGGCTTCAGCCCGACGACACCGGAGGCCCGGGCAGCGCTGAAATCCGTGGTCGACGACACCTATGCCTGGTTCAAGGGGATCGTCGGCGACCGCCGCGGCCTGTCCGGCGAGCGGCTCGAGACGGTCTCGGACGGTCGCGTGTTCAGCGCCCGTCAGGGCGTCCCTCTGGGTCTCGTGGACCAGCTCGGCTCCGAGCGCGACGCCGTCGCCTGGCTCGAGCGCGACCGGGACGTGCCGAAGGACCTGCCCGTGAACGACTGGAAGCCGCGCGGTTCCTCCGACTGGTCGCTGTGGTCGGTCGCCGCGCTCGGGGCCGATCTCGCCGGCCTGGACCAGCTGGCCGCCGCGCTCCGGTCCGCGGCGGGCGGGGCGGCCAAGCTTGACGGGCTCCTGGCCGTTTGGCAGCCTTCCAGGGCCGAGCGTTAGGGCAGGTCGAGCCGCGTCATGATCAAGTCGGAGCTCGTCTTGCGTATCGCGCAGCAGAACCCGCATCTCTACCAGCGAGACGTCGAGACCATCGTGAGCGCCATCCTGGACACGATCGCGGACGCGCTGGCGCGCGGAGATCGGGTGGAATTGCGGGGTTTCGGCGCATTCTCGGTGAAGAAGCGCGACGCCCGCAACGGCCGCAACCCCCGCACGGGCGAGGCGGTGGCGATCTGCGAAAAGAACATCCCGGTCTTCAAGACCGGCAAGGAGATGCGCAAGCGCCTGAACCTGAACGCGCCCGACGTCTCGGACGGGGCGGAATGAGGCTGCCATGCTGAGCTTCCTGAAGGCCCTCGTTCTCCTGCCGATCGCGCTCGTCGTGGTGCTCCTGTCCGTCGCGAACCGGGCGCCGGTGACCTTCTCGTTCGACCCGTTCGCGAACGGCGCGCCCGAGCTCGCGGTCACCCTGCCGCTCTTCGCCGTCGTGCTCGGCTCGCTGGCCCTCGGAGTCATCCTGGGCGGCTTCGGATCCTGGATCGCAGCCGGCAAGCAGCGCCGGGCCCGCCGCAGCTCGAGCCGCGAGATCAACCGGCTCAAGGCCGAGGCCGATCGGCTGCGGGCCAGCCTCGTGTCGAACCGGCCCGCGCTGCCGCGCCCGACATCGCCGGCCTGATCGCGGCGATGCGGGTCGTCAGCGCAGACGAGATCGACCGCGCACTCACCTTTCCGGCCCTGGCCGATGCCCTGGCCGAGGGGTTCCGCGGCGGCATGACCGCGCCCGTGCGCCACCACCACACGGTGCCGCAGCCCGGCGCCGACGCGACCCTGCTTCTCATGCCGGCCTGGACGGCCGGGTCCGGATCGTCCTTCGCGGGCGTAAAGGTCGTGACCGTCTACCCGGACAACGCCCAGGCCGGGCAGCCGAGCGTGATCGGCACCTACCTGCTTCTCGACGGCTCCACGGGCAGGCCGCTGGCGGCGCTCGACGGAACGCGCCTGACGCTGTGGCGCACGGCAGCGGCCTCGGCGCTCGCGGCCGGCCACCTCGCCCGCCCGGACGCCGCCCGCATGGTGATGGTCGGCGCCGGGGCGCTGGCGCCGTTCCTGATCCGGGCGCATCTGAGCCGTCGTCCGACGATCACCTCCGTGCAGATCTGGAACCGGCGGCCGGAGAGCGCCGCCGCCCTGGCGACCGAACTCGCGGCGGGCGGGCTGGCCGCGACCGTGTCGGTCTCGGCGGTCACCGATCTCGAAGAGGCGGTGCGGGCTGCCGACCTCGTGTCCTGCGCCACCCTGTCCACGGCGCCGATCGTGCGTGGGGCATGGCTGAAGCCCGGCGCCCATCTCGACCTGGTCGGGGCCTTCAACCTGGCCATGCGGGAGGCGGACGACGAGGCGCTCGCGCGCGCCTCCGTGTTCGTGGACACGCCGGCCGCCCGGCACGAGGGCGGCGACGTCGCGGTCGCGATCCGGGCGGGCGCGTTCGACGAGGGCCGGATCCGGGGCGATCTCGCCGACCTCGTGTCGGGCCGGGCGCCGGGTCGCCTTGCCCCGGACGAGATCACGCTGTTCAAGTCGGTCGGGGCCTCCGTGGAGGACCTGGCCGCCGCCATGCTGGTCTGGAGCCGCCTCGACTGAGGCGGCGGAAGCGGCCGCGGGCCGCAGGACCCGAAGCGCGTTTCGCCCGTTCTTCCGGCGCAACACCATCCTGTTGAAAGACGTCATGCCGAACCTTCCTGCCCTTCAACCCGGCGGCGTCGCCGTCATCACCGGCGCGGCCAGCGGGATCGGGCTCGCGGCGGCGATCCGGTTCGCGCAGCTCGGGCTCAAGGTCGCGCTCGCGGATCACGACGCAGAGACGCTCGCCCGCGCTGCCACCGAGGTCGCGGCGGCTTCGGCCGGGGGCCCGGGCGACGTGCTGGCGGTTCGGACCGACGTCGCGGTCCCCGACGAGGTCGACACGCTGCGCGACCGGGTCGTCGGGCGCTTCGGACCGGTATCGGTCCTCATGAACAATGCCGGGATCGAGGCCGGCGGCCGGTTCTTCAGCCCGGTCGAGCTCTGGCGCCGGATCATCGACGTCAACCTGTGGGGCGCGATCCACGGGGTGCAGGCCTTCGTGCCCGGCATGATCGCGAGCGGCCGTCCTGGCCTGGTGATCAACACCGGCTCCAAGCAGGGCATCACGACCCCGCCCGGCAACACGCCCTACAACGTCTCCAAGGCCGGCCTGAAGGTGGTGACCGAGGCGCTCGCGCACGAGCTGCGCCAGGACGGCTGCCCGGTGTCGGCGCACCTGCTCATCCCGGGTTTCGTCTATACGGGCCTGACCCGCGCCCGGGGCGCCACGGAGAAGCCGGCTGGCGCCTGGACGCCGGAGCAGACGGTCGACTTCATGCTGGAGGCGCTCGGGCGGGGGGACTTCTACATCCTGTGTCCGGACAACGACGTGGACCGCCCGACCGACGAGAAGCGCATGCGCTGGGCCGCGGACGACATCATCCAGAACCGGTCCGCGCTGTCCCGCTGGGACCCGCGTTACACGCAGGCGTTCGAGGCTTATATGAAGGGGTGACGGTCCGACCCGGGCCGTACGCACCCGCCCGGGCGGAGCGGCGATCCTCCGGCGGCATGTCAGCCGGCGCGACGGGATGGCGGCCACCCGCCTGGAGGTCGCTCCTCCCGGATCTCGCCCCTTCCGGCAGGTCGCCCGGACAAGGACGGCATCGTCGAACCGGGCTCGAGGCGGCGGATCGGAGTTCGACATGATCAAGATCTGCGGCCTCTCGACGGCCGACACGCTCGCGGCCGCGCTCGCGGCCGGAGCCGACCTCGTCGGTTTCGTGCGGTTCCCGCGCTCGCCCCGCCACCTCGGGCTCGACGGCGGCGCGGCGCTGTCGCGGCAGGCGTCCGGCAAGGCGCAGCGCGTGCTGTTGATGGTGGACCCGACGGACCGGGAGCTCGACGAGGCGGTGGCCGCGATGGACCCCGACATCCTGCAACTGCACGGCGGCGAGAGCCCGGAGCGCGTGGCCGCCATCCGGGCCCGCATCGGCCGGCCCGTCATGAAGGCGATCGGCGTGGCCGAGAAGGCGGATCTCGATCGCGTGGGCCCTTACCGCGCGGTGGCCGACCGCCTCCTCCTGGACGCCAAGCCGCCGCGCGGGGCGGCGCTGCCGGGCGGCAACGGCGTGGCCTTCGACTGGGGACTCCTTGCGCGGCTTGACCGCCCGGGCGACATCATGCTGTCCGGAGGGCTGGACCCGGCCAATGTCGCGGAGGCGATCGCCCGAACCGGAGCCGGAGCGGTCGACGTGTCGTCCGGCGTCGAAACGGGGCCGGGCATCAAGGATCCGGACAGGATCGCGGCCTTCGTGAGAGCGGCGCGCGCCGCCTTCGCGGGCCGGGAAGGACAGGATAGGCCGTGACCGCGCACCAGAACCCCAACACCTTCCGGGCGGGACCGGACGAGCGCGGAATGTTCGGCACCTTCGGGGGCCGCTTCGTCGCCGAAACGCTCATGCCGAACATCCTGGCCCTCGAGGCCGCCTATGCCGAGGCCAGAACCGACCCGGCCTTCCGGGCCGAGATGGACGGCCACCTGACACATTACGTCGGACGGCCGAGCCCGCTCTACTTCGCGGAGCGTCTCACGGAGCATCTCCGCGAGGTCGCCTCTGCCTCGGGCCGCTCCGGCGGCGCCAAGATCTATCTGAAGCGCGAGGAGCTGAACCACACCGGCTCCCACAAGGTGAACAACGTGCTGGGCCAGATCATGCTGGCCCGCCGCATGGGCAAGCGCCGCATCATCGCCGAGACCGGTGCCGGCCAGCATGGCGTGGCCACCGCCACCCTGTGTGCCCGGTTCGGCCTCGACTGCATCGTCTACATGGGCGCGGTGGACGTCGCCCGGCAGGCGCCCAACGTGTTCCGCATGCGGATGCTGGGCGCCGAGGTGGTGCCGGTCCAGTCCGGCACGAAGACCCTCAAGGACGCCATGAACGAGGCGCTGCGGGACTGGGTCACCAACGTCGACACGACCTTCTACTGCATCGGCACGGTCGCGGGCCCGCATCCGTACCCGGCGATGGTGCGGGATTTTCAAGCCATCATCGGCCACGAGACCAGGACGCAGATGCTGGAAGCCGAGGGACGGCTGCCGGATTCCCTCGTGGCCTGCATCGGGGGCGGCTCCAACGCCATGGGGCTCTTCCACCCGTTCCTGGACGACCGCGACGTCGCGATCTTCGGCGTGGAGGCGGCCGGGCACGGCATCGCGGGCGGGCTGCACGCGGCCTCGCTGACGGGCGGGCGGCCGGGCGTGCTGCACGGCAACCGCACCTATCTCCTCATGGACCAGGACGGCCAGATCGCGGACGCGCATTCCATCTCGGCCGGGCTCGACTACCCGGGCATCGGGCCGGAGCATTCCTGGCTGCACGAGATGGGCCGCGTGACCTACCTGTCCGCCACGGACGAGGAAGCGCTCTCCGCGTTCGGGCTCCTGTCGAAGCTCGAGGGCATCATCCCGGCGCTGGAGCCGGCGCACGCCATCGCCAAGGTGGTCGAGCTGGCGCCCGGCCTGCCGCGCGATCACCTGATGGTGGTGAACCTCTCCGGCCGCGGCGACAAAGACGTGCCGCAGGTCGCCGAGATGCTGGGGCTCTGACCGGACCCGACTACGCCGCGGTGAGTTTCGACGACAGCCGCGCGAGCTCCGTTTCGAACCGTTCGCCGTGCTCGGAGAGGCGGCGCGAGGCCTGGTCCATCCCGCCCAGAGAGGCCTGGAGGGAGTGCATCATGGCCCGCACCCCGTCGGCCGCGGCCTGGATCGTGGTGACCGCATCGGAGGCGTGGCGGGCCTGATCCGCGATCGCGGCCGTGGCGGAGGCCTGCTGGCTGGTCGCCGCGGCGGCCGCCGAGGAGATGCCCTCCACGCGCCCGATCACGGACACGATGCGGCCGAGCTGCTCGGCCGAGCGGGCGGCGGCGTCCTGGATCGCGGCCACCTGGGCGGTGATGTCCCGGGTGGCATCGGCGGTCTGGCCGGCCAGCGCCTTCACCTCGGCGGCCACGACGGAGAAGCCCCGGCCCGCCTCGCCGGCGCGCGCCGCCTCGATCGTGGCGTTGAGGGCCAGCAGGTTCGTCTGGCTCGCGATGCCGGCGATCATGGTGACCACGCTGCCGATCTCGGTCGCGGCCCGTTCGAGCTCGCCGATCTCGCTTCTGAGCGAACCGACGCTGGTGGTCGTGTCCCGCACCGCGTCGAGGCTCTGGTTCGCGAGCCTGTCGACCTCGTCGATCGATCCGACGAGCTGCGCGCTCGCGGCCGCGGTCGAGACGAGGTTGCTCGAACCCTGGTCGGCGGCTTCGCTGGTCCGTTCGGAGGCTTCGAGCGCGGCGTGAACGGCATCCGCCGTGCGGCTCGACGCGTCGCTCAGCGTGGAGGCCGCCTCGCCCATCGCGGTCCGCAAATGGCCGGCGGCCTGGCTGAAGGCGCTCATGGCGCCGTCGATCCGGGCTTGGCGCTCGTCGATCGCCTCCTTGAGGTGCTCCTGCTCCAGATGAAAGGCGTTGAGGCAATCCACCACGACCGTGCGCAGCACGGCGGCGCAATCCTCGGCCGTGCGCCGGCCCGAGAAGCGATGCCGCCGTCCGATCTCCTCGAACATCGTCAGCGCGACATGCGCCGAGCCGCCCAGATGCAGCCGCACCCCGAGGCCGGTCTCCTGACTGAGCTTGTGCAGCTCCTTCAGCCGCTCGAGATAGGCGGCGTCCATGTCGGTATCGAAGAGTTTCGCGAAATACGCGCTCTGCGTCCGGATGATCTCGGCACCGAACTGCTTCACGATCGCGTCGAAGCGCGGAAGGCTGCGCCAGATCTCGAAATAGCCCTCCAGCGCCGGCCGGATGCGGGTCGCGGCCGCGTCCCGCAGCGACCTCATGACGGTTCCGACCTTGGGGGTGACCTGGAGGGCGGCACGGCGGGACTGAAGGTCGAGCTCGAAGCTCATCGTGGCGGCTCCCGGGAGGGCCTCACGCTTGTGCCAGGATGGTAAACATCGTGTGAAGCGGCCCGCCGGAAGGCCGGTTGCCGCCGCTCAATCCACACTTTGCCGCAAGGCGAGCTCCCCGGTAGCGGCACGGATCTGCGCGATGGCCGCCTCCACCTTGAGCGCCAGCAGCGTCGCCCCGCGTCCGGGTGTGGCCCGGGTCGGGTCGCCGTCCGCGCCACTCTCTTCCGACAGGAGCGGGCGCTCCGTCCAACGCTCCAGCCGGACGCCCTCCGGCGCGGCCGCCATCAGCTCCGCGGTATCCTGGATGCCCCCGTGCCGGCCGATGCTGCGATCGGTCTCGCCCTCGCGCTTCAGGAGGGCGATCTGCTCCGGATCGGCGTTGTAGCGATCCACAGCGAGGACCCGGACGCCCTGGTGGGCCCATTCCCGGGACAGCCTCTCCGCCACGGCCTTCTGGGCCGGGAGGCTGTCGCCATGGTCCGCCACCAGGCAGATGGTGCGGAACCCGGCGGCCTTGAGGCTGCGGGCGATCCCCTCGAGCGTCCCGGCGAAGACCTCCACCGGCACCCCGACGGTTCCGGGAAACCGCATGTGCCCGGTCGGCGGCTCGTAGGTGCCCTGCGGCACGAAGGACACGACCGGCGTGACCAGGGCACGGCCGAGCCCGGCCGCGATCCTGCGGGCCGTGTAGGCGACGATGCGGTCGTGCTTGCCGATCGCCAGATGCGGCCCGTTCTGCTCGAGCCCGCCGGACGGCACGATGGCGGTGGTG
>JAQGJJ010000025.1 GCA_028290695.1 Enterovirga sp.
CGCATTGGGCGCTTCTGCCGACCGCCTGGGAGCCTGCCTCACCGGAGGCCGACCTCAGGACCCGTCTCCCGCCTCCGCCAACGGTGCCCGGTGTCGACCGCCGTTCCCTCGCCGGAGACGAGATGACCATGATCTAGGATTAAAATCAGGAAATGTCAAGGGCCGCATCGCGGCCCGGCGCGGGACGCCGGCCCCGGTCCGCGACTGCCCCGGTCAGCGGCCGCCCCGGTCCGTCCCGTCGGTGTTCTTCGGCCGGTTTCCGCCCGCCGACGCCGGGGACAGGATCTCGGTCCAAAACATGGCGTTCGCGACGAAAGCCTTCCGGCACATGTCCAGCATGGCGAGCTGAAGGTCGAACGGGCCGGGTCGGGCGGGCTCGTCCGCCCCGGGGGGCGGGGCATCGCTCCGCGGCGGATCGTTCCGCGGCTGCGGCTCGTCCTGCGAAGGGCGCCCGTCCTGTGGCCGCGGCCCATCCGGCGGCGGCGTCGGCGGCTCGCTCGCGGCATTCGGCGACCGGGCGGGCTCGGACGGCGGTGTCGGTGCGGCGATCGGACCGCGCACCGGTATTGGGGGCGGGGCCGTCTCCGAGGCCGGAGGAGGTCCGGCCGGCTCGCGCGGCGGCGGCACGCCTTCGGCCGCCCGCTGCACCGCGATCGGTGGCGAGGACGGCGTGGGGTTCTGGGCCGGCATCGGGTCCGGGGCGGGCCGGATCTCGGCAGCCGCCTTCCCCCTGGATGATCGCGGCGGACGCTTGGTCTTGCTCATGGTCTCGCTCCCGGGCCGGCCCGCGGGTCCCCCGCTTCGCCGCTCAGGGCGGATTGCGGCCGGAGGAGCGCGTCCTCCGACCCCGATGCGCCGCGCCCGGACCGTCCGGTAAGCGGTGCGGGCGTGCTGACGCTCAGCTCTCGGTCGAGCGGCCGCCCTGGTTCATGGCGGAGGTGGCCTGGTCGACGGCGCTGCGGGTCGCGGCTGCGGCCTGACCGGCGGCCGAGGCTGCCTGATTGGTCGCCGAGCGGGCCGCCGAGGAGGCGAGCTCGCCGAGGTCCTTCATCTGCGACTGCATGGCCGCGAACTGCGTGCGGGCGAAGTCCGATTGCAGCTGGAAGGCCTCCTGCAGGTCACGTGCGCGGACGAGCTTCTGCGCGTGGTCGAACGCCGCCGTGATGTTCTGCTCGGCGTAGGTCAGCGTCCGCTTGGTCGCGTCGGTGGCGCTGGCCTGCATCGTGGAGGACGAGCCCTCCAGGGTCTCCATGGCCTTCTGGGCCGCACCGATGAAGCCGTCGAACGCCTTGCGGGCCTGGTCGACGCTCTTCTCCGCGAAGTCGCGCATTTCCGCAGGAACCTCGTATTTCATGCCCTGGTTCATAGCCAACGTATCCTCCTGTTACCGCGGTTGTGCGCCCGCGGCATTACATTGTGCAGCGCACAAATACAAGCGAGCGCCAGTCCATTAACGTTGACGGGAAGTAAATGGCTCCGTCGGGCGTGCGGGCTCGCTTTCGGGAGCCCGATTTGCTTTCTGGCCCGGCGGCAGTGTGTGGGCAGGTTTGTTCGTTTGGCGAGGGACATCGAAGCAGCCGTCGCCGCGCTGTCGAGCGATCAGGCATTGTCCGGGGCGATCGGGCCGGATGCCGTGATCCTCGCCTGGAACGCCGGCGGCGACCAGATCATCTGGGCATCGGACGCGGCCGCAGCCCTGCGGTCCGCGATCGCCGATGTCGACGGGAAGGTGAGCGCCCAGCTCCCGGCCGCCGGACGGCTGCGGGCCCTGGCAGGCGGGATCGCGCCCCGGGCAGGCCTCCACCTCGAGCGGCTGCGGCTCGCCAACGATCCGCTTCAGCCGCCCGCGACCGTGCTGTGCCGCACGCTCGACCTCGAGGACGGCCCGGTTCTCGTGACCATTCTGCCCCCGCCCGCCAAACGCCGCGGCGACCCGGGCGCCCTGCGGCTCGTGACGGGACCGCGGCCCGGCCCGGACGCCCAGGGGACGGGCCCCGGCGAGGCGACCGGGGGGCTGCCGGAGCCGCGCTCGCCGCTGCTGGAGCGGTTGCGGCGTCAGGGCAGCCGGCGCTTCATCTGGAGCATGGACCCGGAGGGGCGGTTCACGGCCGTGTCCGATGCGCTGGCGGAGACCATCGGACGCGAGAGCGCCAGCATCCTCGGGCGCCGCTGGGACGAGCTCGTGGGCGAGGTCCTGCTCGACGAAACCGGGACGGTCGCCGCGTGCATCGCGCGGCGAACCACCTGGAGCGACGAGACGGTGCTCTGGCGCGTGCACGACACCACATGCGTGGTGCCGGTCGATCTCGGCGGCATGCCGATTTTCGACCGCGCGCACGCCCATGAGGGTTTTCGCGGGTTCGGGTTGTGCCGGGCCGGGGACGCTCGCTTCGCGCCGGAGCCGGCGATACGCCGCCCGGCGGCCCCGCCCTCGGCAGCCCCGACCCCGGCGGGGGCGGGGCGATTCGAGCCCCCGCCCGAATCGATCCAGAATGCCGCATCGTCGGAGATGCCGGCCGGCGGTAACGACCAGTCACAAGGAGAGATCGAGCTGGCACGAGGCAACGAAGACGCGCATTTCGGCGAGTTGCAGGCGCAGGTCGGCGCCCAGCTCGGCGCGGCACGAGCCGTGCCGCTGCGCGCGCTGGGAACTGAGGACGAGTCCGTGACCGGCGCTCCGGGGGACCCGCAGGCGCCTGCCGCAACGGAGCCGCGGCCGCTCCTGTCCATGTCGGAACGCGGCGCGTTGCGGGAGATCGCGCGGGCGCTCGGGGCCCGCCTGGAATCGGACGAGGAGGAGGGGGACCCGGCCGAGCCGCGGGCCTCGGCCGACATCCTGACCATGCCGACCCGGCCGCGCGAGGGGGATCCGAGCCGCGTGTTCGACCGGCTGCCCGTCGGAATCGTCGTGCTGCGCGGGGAAGCGCCGCTTTACGCCAACCGCTTCGTGCTGGACCTGCTCGGCTACGGCGACATCGCCGAGCTGAACGCCCGCGGCGGCGTCGGCCGCCTGTTCGCAGGCCGCCTGGACAAGCGCCAGCAGGCGGGCGGCTCGCCGAACCCGCTCACCCTCGTCGCCCGCACGGGCAAGAACCTGCCGGTCGACGTGCGCCTGACCACCGTGGAATGGGGCGAGCAGCCCGCCTCGCTGCTCATGGTGCGGCCGCTCCGGGATGAGGAGGCCGGACCCTCCGCGCGCTCGCTCGAGCTCGAGGTCGGCCTGCGCGACAGCCGCATCCGCGAACTCACGGCCGTGCTGGATCTCGCGGAACTCGGTGCCGCCACGCTCGACGAGGCGGGCCGCATCCTGTCCCTGAACCGGGGCGCCGAGCTGATGTTCGGCTACGACGAGAACGAGGTCGCGGGCGAACTCGTGACGGCGCTCATCGCGACGGAAAGCCACCTGGAGGCGGTGGAACTGCTCGGGCGCGCCGCCGCGGGGCCGCCGGGCCGCCCCTCGGAGGCGCGCGACCTGTTCGGCCGGCAGCGGCACGGCGATGCGCTTCCCCTGTCGGTCAGCGCGGCCAGGCTGGAGGGGGGCGGCGCCTTCCTGGTGGTGCTGTTCCGCGACCTGTCCGGGGCCCGGGCGCGCGAGGCGGAGCTGAAGGCGGCCCGGCGCGCCGCCGAAACCGCGACCGCCCGACAATCGGAATTCCTGGCCCGGGTCAGCCACGAAATCCGCACGCCTCTCAACGCCATCATCGGGTTTGCCGAACTGATGCTCGAAGAGCGCTTCGGGGCGGTCGGGAGCGAGCGCTACAAGCTCTACCTCCAGGACATCCGGCGCTCGGGCGAGCACGTCGTCAGCCTGGTCAACGACCTTCTGGACCTCGCCAAGATCGCGTCCGGCAAGACGGAGCTGACGCTGGTCAGCCTGGATCTGAACGGCGCCGTGCGGGACAGCGTCGGCATCATGGGCGCGGCGGCGTTGCGGGACCGCGTGGTGCTGCGCACGAAGCTCGCCGACAACCTGCCGCAGATCGTGGCGGACGAGCGCTCGCTGAAGCAGATCGCCCTGAACCTGCTATCCAACGCCATCCGGTTCAACGGCTCGGGCGGGCAGGTGATCGTGTCCACCGGCCTCACGGACCGGGGCGAGGTGGCCCTGCGGGTGCGGGACACCGGCACCGGCATGAGCGAGGATGACGTCGCGGCGGCGCTGGAGCCGTTTCGACAGATCTCCATGGACCGCAAGGCCGGCGGAACCGGCCTCGGGCTGCCGCTCGCGAAGGCCATGGCGGAGGCGAACGGCGCCAGCTTCGCGATCAGCAGCCGGCGCGGGGAGGGCACGCTGATCGAGATCGTGTTCCCGGCCGCCGCCGCCGCGGGTCCGGCACAGCCCTAGCGCCGGTCTCCGCGCCCGGCCGCCGGGCCGGCGG
>JAQGJJ010000046.1 GCA_028290695.1 Enterovirga sp.
CCGGCTAAGTCGCTCGGAATGCCGGAGGTCGCGTCCATGCCGCCTTGTGATCTGTGCACGGCCCCGATCCTGGCGGCCCCTTCGGGCCGGGCCTGTCCGGGGCGGGATCTGAGGTGGGAGGCTGGACGAAGACCCGCTCGGTCTCGTTAGGGCTGCTTCCTTCCGGACCTGACCCGGTTGGCGAGTGAAACGTCCCCCGCCAACCCCCCGCCGCCGATATGCGCGTTTGGACGCCGGAAAACAAGAGCCGGCCGGGCCCGCGCTCGCCCCCCGTCCCCTCCGGCCGACCTGCCCGGCCGACCTGCCGGCGGGTCCGGCCAACGGCTCACCGTCCGATTCCGTGCCGACCAACTGCGATATTCGGCTTGGAACTTGCCTTTGCGGTATGGTTTATCAGTGATGTACTGGCGGGGTGCTCGCTTATGCTCAAGCCGATTGCGGAACACTCGCCGGGCCAGGCCTCCCGGACCATCACTCTGGACGTCGGCCCCAAGCCGCTGGCCGAATTGCTGTCGCTTGCGGCTGCGGCCTCCCGGGCGAAAACCCGCGTCAGTTTCACGGGCGTCGAAACCCGCCCGCTCGAAGATCTCGTGCGGCTCGCGGCGGCCGGCGGCGACTGCGTCGCCTTTGCCGGGGCGCGGCATCCCGCGGACCCGGACCGGGCGGACGATGCCCGACGGGCCTCCCGTCCGCGCTGGAAGCTGTTTACCCGCACGGGGTGAGCCGCGGCCCTTCTGCCGGGCCGGCGGGGCCGGCCTGGCGGGCGGCTCCGTCGCGCGAACCCGGGGTCGGCCCAGCCGGAGCGGCGGACGATGTCCACGAACCGCGGTCCGTCCTAGTTTTGGCGAGCCGTTAATCGGTCACCCGTATTGTCACGCACTGAACCTCCCTGTCCGGGCCGAGGCGGATGCGCGACTGTGCCGATCCCTGTTTCTGATCAGACCCGCCGTTCTGCACGGTTCGGCTCCTGCGAACGCGGCAACATCGCCACGATCTTTGCGCTGACCTTCGTGCCGGTGCTGTTCCTGGTGGGAGCGGCGGTCGACTATTCCGGAGCCACGAACCTCAAGTCGCGGCTTCAGAGCGCCACAGACGGCGCCAACATGCAGCTCTGCCTGATGGGCGGCTCGCCGACCCAGACGCAGCTCAACAGCGCCGCCCAGACCTACATGCAGAGCTACATGGGCAGCCTCGGCTTCACGGTGGAGTCCGTCGTGCTGAGCACGAACCCGCGCCAGGTACAGCTCGCGACGAGCGCCAACTTCTCGACCGCCATCATGCGGGCCATCAACTCGAGCTTCGCGACCATGGTCGTGAAGGCGTCAGCCAAGTGCTTCTCCGAGCAGCAGAACTTCGAGATCGCTCTCGTGCTCGACAACACGGGCTCCATGCTCAATGCGAGCGGCGGGCAGAGCAAGCTGCAGGCGATGAAGACGGCGGCGACGAACTTCGTCAACTCGATCTTCACCGACCCGGCCATGGCCGGGAAGACCAAGATGTCCCTGGTGCCGTTCGCCGCGACGGTCGCGGTCAACCCGGCCACCTACAGGAACGCGAGCTGGATCGACCAGAACGGCCAGGCGGCCCATCACTGGTCGTTCCTTCAGGGCGGCGCCGCCAGTGCCGCCGCATTCGCGGCCTACGGCGTGAAGAGCCGCTTCGACGTGTTCAACCAGCTCAAGGCCAGCGTCGCGGCCTGGGACTGGAACGGCTGCTTCGAGGCCCCGCCCTATCCGCTCAACACCCAGGACGGGGCGCCCACGCTGTCCAACAAGGACAGCTACTACGTGCCGCTCTTTGCGCCGGACGAGTCCGGGGCCGGCGGCGAGTACCAGCACAACAGCGGTGGCACGACCGTGACCAGCCTCAACAGCTACATGGACGACTGGCCGTACTCGCCCCTCGCGCCACCCCTTCCGGCCTGCACCGCCACGACGGACGAGGCGACCCGAACCGGGCAGGCCTGCAAATACGTCCAGCCCACCAACACGCGCACGACCATGGGCGGGTACGGCATGGGGGGTTCGGCGGTCGGTCCGAACACATCCTGCACCACCCGCCCGCTGACCCGGCTGACCACGAGCCAATCGACGCTCACGAGCGAGATCTCGGCCCTGGCGGCGAACGGCCGGACCAACATCCACGAAGGCTTCATGTGGGGCTGGCGCACGATCTCGCCCAACAGCGTCTTCGCGGACGGCGCCCCCTACGGGACGGCCTTCAACAGCAAGATCATCGTGCTGATGACGGACGGCATGAACACCTGGCCGGCAAACACCGCCAACCCAACGCTCAAATCGGCCTATTCGGCCTACGGCTTCTTCACCAACCCGGACGGGAGTTCGGCCAACACGCGCCTGCCGCCGGCCAATGCCAACCCGACGGACGGACGGGCCGGCATCGACGGCCTGACCCTGGCCGCATGCCAGAACGCGCGCTCGGCCGGCGTGACGATCTTCACCATCGGCTTCAGTGTGTCGGGCGACCCCATCGACCAGCAGGGCCTGAACCTGCTGCGGGACTGCGCGGGCAATTCGAGCCGCGCGTTCGTGGCGACCGATTCCAGCACCATCGACCAGGTGTTCCAGCAGATCGCGCAGAGCATCGGCCGGCTGCGGCTCGCCATGTGACGCGGCGGCCCGGTTGCGCGCTCGGCGGTCTTGACCGGGGCGCCGGGCACGCTCACGGGTAGGCCGACGATGTCCCGGGCCCCGCCCGAAGGTCGAGCATTGAGCGACGCGGCGCCCGATACGACAATCGATCTCGCCATCATCGGCGGCGGCGTGAACGGCTGCGGCATCGCGCGCGACGCCGCGGGGCGCGGCGCCTCCGTGGTGCTGTTCGAAGCCGGCGACCTCGCCGGGGGAACCTCCTCGGCGTCGACCAAGCTGATCCATGGCGGCTTGCGGTATCTCGAATATTACGAGTTCCGGCTGGTCCGCGAAGCGCTGCGGGAGCGGGAGGTGCTGTGGGGCATCGCGCCCCACATCATCTGGCCGCTGCGCTTCGTGCTGCCGCACCATGCCGGGCTGCGGCCGGCCTGGCTGCTGCGGCTCGGCCTGTTTCTGTACGACCGGCTGGGCGGAGGCGGCCTTCCGGGCACGCGCCGGATCGACCTCGCGCACGACGAAGCGGGCGCGCCGCTGAAGCCGCTGTTTCGGCGCGGGTTCGAGTATTCGGATTGCTGGGTCGAGGATTCGCGGCTCGTGGTGCTGAACGCCCGCGACGCGGCGGACCGGGGCGCCGACATCCGCATCCGCACCCGGGTCGGGCGCGCCACCCGGGAGGGCGACCGCTGGCGGGTCGGCTACGGCAACCCGGACGGCACGGCGGGCGAGATCCTGGCCCGCGCGCTCGTGGACGCGTCCGGCGCATGGATCGGCTCCGTCACCGGCAACGGCCGCAGCCGCCCGGTGCGGCTCGTGAAGGGCAGCCACATCGTGGTGCCGCGCCTGTTTGCGCACGACCGGCCCTACATCTTCCAGAACGCCGACCGCCGCATCGTGTTCGCGATCCCGTACGAGGGCGACTTCACCCTGATCGGCACGACGGACCTCGATTTCACGGGCGATCCCGCGGACGCGGCCGCGACCCCGGCGGAGGTCGCGTATCTGTGTGCCTCGGTGAGCGACTACTTCGCCCGGCCGGTCACACCGGCCGACGTCGTGTGGAGCTATGCCGGGGTGCGGTCGCTCTACGACGACGGCGCCTCGCAGGCCCAGGAGGCGACGCGCGACTACGTGCTCGACCTCGCGGGCGGCGGGCCGGGCGAGCCCCCGCTCCTGTCCGTGTTCGGCGGCAAGATCACCACCTACCGGCGCCTGGCCGAGGCCGCGCTCGGCAAGCTGAGCGGCCACGTCCCGGCGCTCCGGGCGGCGTCCTGGACGGGCGACGCGCCGCTGCCGGGCGGGGATTTCGCGCGCGACGGCTTCGCGGCGCTGGTCGCGGAGCTGCGCCGCGAATGGCCATTTCTGCCCCCGGCCCTCGCGCGCCGCCTGGCGCGCGCCTACGGGACCCGGGCCAGGACCATCCTGGCCGGGGCCGGCTCGGCGGCGGATCTCGGTCCGGTCTTCGGTGCCGACCTGACGGGCCGGGAGGTGGATTACCTCGTGCGGGAGGAGTGGGCCCGCGACCCGGACGACATCCTGTGGCGGCGCTCCAAGCTCGGCCTCCTGTTCTCGCAGGAGCAGACAGCCGCCCTCGCGGCCTATCTCGGGCACCCCGCGCCCGGCGGCCGGGCCGTTCCGGCCTGACCTCGTCCACCGAACGGAGTTTCCGGCCTTGACCCTCGTGCTGGCGATCGACCAGGGCACCACGTCCAGCCGGGCGATCCTGTTCCGGCCGGACACCTCGATCGCGGCGGTCGCCCAGCGCGAGTTTCCGCAGCATTTTCCGGCGCCCGGCTGGGTCGAGCACGAGCCGGAGGATCTCTGGACCAGCACGGTCGAGACCTGCCGGGAGGCGCTGTCACGGGCCGGCGCGACCGCCTGGGACGTCGCGGCGATCGGCATCACCAACCAGCGCGAAACAACCGTCGTGTGGGACCGCCGCACGGGCGACGCCGTGTCGCGCGCCATCGTATGGCAGGACCGGCGCACGGCCGATTTCTGCGCGACCCTGAAGGCGGAGGGGCACGAGACCCTGGTGGCGGACCGGACCGGGCTGCTGATCGACCCCTATTTCTCCGGCACCAAGATCGCCTGGATCCTGGACCACGTCCCGGGCGCGCGCGAGCGCGCGGAGCGGGGCGAGATCCTGTTCGGCACCGTGGACAGCTACCTCCTGTGGCGGCTCACGGGCGGCGCCGTGCACGCCACGGACGCCACCAACGCGTCCCGGACGATGCTGTTCGACATCCACCGCGGCACCTGGGACGACGACCTGCTGGCGATGCTGCGGATCCCGCGCGCGATGCTGCCGGAGGTGCGCGACTGCGCGGCCGATTTCGGCACGACGCTGCCCGGGCTGTTCGGCGGGCCGATCGCGATCGCCGGGGTGGCGGGCGACCAGCAGGCCGCCATGGTCGGCCAGGCGTGCTTCGCGCCCGGCATGGTGAAATCGACCTACGGCACGGGCTGCTTCGCGCTGCTCAACACGGGCGCGACGCCCATCCGCTCCCGCAACCGGCTCCTGACCACCATCGCCTACCAGCTCGGCGGGCGGCGGACCTACGCGCTGGAGGGCTCGATCTTCGTCGCGGGCGCGGTGGTGCAATGGCTGCGGGACGGGCTCGGGCTGGTGGCGGAGGCAGCCGAGACGGGGCCGCTCGCGGCCGCGGCCGACCCGGCCCAGGACGTCGTGATGGTGCCGGCCTTCGTCGGCCTGGGCGCGCCGCACTGGAACCCGGACCTGCGCGGCGCGGTGTTCGGGCTGACGCGGGCGACCGGCCCGAAGGAGCTCGCCCGGGCGGCGCTGGACAGCGTGTGTTTCCAGACCGTGGACCTCCTGGTCGCCATGCGGGCCGATTGGCCGGACAGCCGCGGAGCCCGCACGGTTCTGCGCGTGGACGGCGGCATGACCGCCTCCGACTGGACGATGCAGCGCCTCGCCGACCTGCTGGACGCCCCCGTGGACCGCCCGGAGATCCAGGAAACCACCGCGCTCGGCGCCGCCTATCTGGCCGGGCTCCAGGCCGGCATCTACCCGGACCCGGCGCGCTTCGCCGACACCTGGCGGCTCGAGCGGCGCTTCGGCTCCACCATGGCGCCGGACGCCCGGGCCGCCAAGCTCGCGAGCTGGCGCCGCGCAATCGCCGGGCTGCTGGCCTCGGCCTGACCGGGCGCCCACTGCGCCCCCGTTCGGGCA
Source organism: Enterovirga sp. (assembly GCA_028290695.1). Taxonomy (GTDB): domain Bacteria; phylum Pseudomonadota; class Alphaproteobacteria; order Rhizobiales; family Beijerinckiaceae; genus Enterovirga. The sequence continues at coordinate 5,806 of JAQGJJ010000046.1, forward strand.
GCGTGGCCCGGCCGCTTGTGGCGGCCGGCCGGTTCTCTTATGGCCGCAACAGCACCGGCCTCGGCGGCCGGTTGCAGGCGAGGCCGCCCCTTTGATCGTCGACCTGTCGATCCCGCTCGAGAACGACGTCCCGGCCGATCCGCCCTTCCAGAAGGTTGCGATCGCGTACCGCACGCACGAGAGCACCGCGGTCGAGATCGCGGCCGCCTTTCCGGGCCTGAAGCCGGAGCAGCTTCCGGACGGCATGGGCTGGGCGGTCGAGCAGGTGACCATCTCCACCCACAACGGCACGCATGTCGATGCGCCCTGGCACTATCACCCGACCCAGGACGGGGGCGCCCGCGCGCAGACCATCGACGAGCTTCCGCTCGACTGGTTCCTCCGGCCCGGCGTGAAGCTCGACTTCCGGCACCTGCCGGATGGCCACCTCGTGACCCCGGCCGAGATCGACGCCGAGCTCGCCCGCGTCGGCCACACCCTGAGCCCGTTCGAGATCGTGGTCGCCAACACCCGTGCCGGCCTGCGCTACGGGCAGGCGGATTACGTCGATTCCGGCTGCGGCTTCGGGCGCGACGCGACGCTGCACCTCGTCCGCCAGGGCATCCGGGTGGTCGGCACGGACGGCTGGAGCTGGGACGCGCCGTTCAGCGCCACCGCCCGCCGGTTCGCCGAGACCGGCGACGCCTCGCTGATCTGGGAAGGGCACAAGGCCGGCCGGGAGGCGGGCTATTGCCAGATCGAGAAGCTGCATAACCTGGAGGCCCTTCCCCCGACGGGCTTCACGATCTCATGTCTTCCCGTGAAGGTGCGCAACGGGTCTGCCGGGTGGACCCGGGCCGTCGCGATCCTGCCCGACTAGTTCCGAGAGCCGCATGACGACCCGCCCGAACCCCCTCGACGGCTTTGCCGTCGACCCGGCCGCGATCACCTATGTCGGCGAGGATCTGCAGCGCCCGGAATGCATCCTGGCCGAGCGGGACGGCTCGCTGTGGTCGGCGGACGCGCGGGGCGGCGTGGTGCATATCCGGCCGGACGGGACCCAGCGTCTCGTGACGCAGACCGCGAGCCAGGGCTTCGCCCAGGCGACCGACGAGGAGGCGCGCTTCGTTTCCGGCACCCTGCCGAACGGCCTCGCCTTTGCCCGCAACGGCGACATCCTGATCTCGAATTTCGGCACGGACCGGCTCGAGGTCATGACCCGGGACGGCGAGACCCGCGTGCTCGTCGACCGGATCGACGGCGAGCCGATCGGCAAGGTCAATTTCGTGCTGCGGGACAGCCGCGACCGGGTCTGGATGACCATCTCGACCCGCACCACGAACTGGATGAAGGCCATGAGCCCGTCGGTCCGGGACGGATACGTGGCGCTTCACGACCGCGGCCGCCTGCGTGTGGTGGCGGACGGCTTCGCGTTCACCAACGAGATCCGGCTCGATGCCCGGGAGGAATGGCTCTACGTCGCCGAGACCTGCGCCTGCCGGGTGACCCGGCTCCGGGTGCAGCCGGACGGCAGCCTGACGGACCGGGAGACCTTCGGCCCGTCCGACCACGGCGCCTTCATCGACGGCATCGCGTTCGACGCCCACGGCAACCTGTGGGGCACGCATGTGATGACGGACCGCATCTTCGCGATCACGCCGGAGGGCGACCTGCGCATCCTCCTGGACGACGATCGCGGCAGCGCGGCCGGCCGGGCTCTGATGGCGGCCTTCGCCCGCGACGAGGCCACCCCGGAGATGATGCTGGCCTGCGGCGGCACGATCGCGCCCTGGTTTGCCAGCGTCACCTTCGGGGGACCCGACCTGCGGACGGCCTATATCGGCAGCCTCCGCGGAACGCGCATTCCGGGTTTCAGATCGCCGGTGGCCGGGCTGCCGATGGTTCACTGGTGAGCGCCGGCCGTTCGCGCCGGGCACCGTTCAAGGGAGACACGCCGACATGAACCGCATCCTTTCAGCGCTCGCCGGACTGGCGGCCGGGCTTTCGCTCGCATCCGCACAGGCCGAGATCTCGGACGGCACGGTCAAGATCGGCGTGCTCACCGACATGTCCGGCGTGTATTCCGACATCACCGGGAAGGGCTCGGTCCTGGCCACCCGCATGGCGGTCGAGGATTGCCTCAAGGCCGAATGCGCCGGGATGACGATCGAGGTGCTCTCGGCGGATCACCAGAACAAGGCCGACGTCGCCTCCGTGATCGCCCGCGAATGGATCGACCGGCAGGGCGTCGACGTCTTCGCCGACATGTCCAACGCCTCCCTGCAGCTGGCGCTGCCGCCGCTGTTCAAGGAGAAGAACCGGGTCGGGCTGTTCCCGGGCGGCACCGCCCGCCTGACGGGCGACGCCTGCCATCCCGAGCACATCGTGCAATGGATGTGGGACACCTACGTCCAGGTCGCCGGCGTGGCGAACCACCTGACCAAGCCCGGCACCAAGTGGTACCTGGTCACGGCCGATTACGCGCTCGGCCACCAGCTCGAGGCCGACACCAAGACGCTCGTCACGGCCAAGGGCGGCACCTATGTCGGCTCCGTGCGGCACGCCTTTCCGGCCACCGACCTCTCGTCGCAGCTCCTCACCGCCCAGGGCTCGGGCGCCGACCTGATCGCGCTCGCCAATGCCGGCGGCGACACCATCGCGGGCATCAAGACGGCGCGCGATTTCGGCATCGGCCAGGGCCAGCAGAAGCTCGTCGCGTTCTTCATGACCGTGATGGACGTGAAGAGCGTCGGGCTCGCCACCGCCCAGGGCACGGTCGTCACGGAGGGCTTCTACTGGAACCTCGACGACCGCACGCGGGCCTTTTCCGAGCGCTTCAAGGCTCAAAACGGCACCGTGCCGTCGGCCATCCACGCCGGCATCTATTCGGCGGTCGGCCATTACCTGAAAGCGGTCGCGGCCGGGAAGACCGACGAGGCCAAGGCGGTGATCGCCAAGATGCGGGAGTTGCCGATCCAGGACGACGTGGTCCGCAACGCCAAGCTGCGCGAGGACGGCCGCATGGTTCACGATTTCTACGTGTTCCAGGTCAAGAAGCCGGCCGATTCGAAGGGCGACTGGGACTTCTACGACCTCGTCGGCACCATCCCGGGCGACCAGGCCTTCCGGCCGCTGGCACAGAGCGCCTGCCCGGCGATCAAGAAATAAGGCCGGGCCCGCCTGGGGCGACCGCCCGAGGGAGGCGGCCGCCTCAGGACTTCAGGTCGGCGATGACCTTCGCGATCGTCTTGTTGAACTCGCGATCGGCCTGGCCGATCGCGTCCGCCTCCTCCTCGATCGTGAACCCGGTCGGGACCACGTTGCGCATGCCCCGCGTGATCTCGGCCGCGATGGCCTCGAGGTCGTCCGGAAGGCCCTGGCTGCCCGCGAGCTTCTGAAGCAGGCGGACGCTCAGCAGGCTGAAGCCATACGCCATGGCTCCGTTGAACAGAGCGAGGCGGCGCGCTTGGGAGGTCTCGTCCATGGCCCCGCTTATCTGGCGGCCGGGCGCGGCCGTCACAAGATCACCCGGGCGGGCAGGCTTCGGAGATCGTTCGGGCGACGGACCACGAGCCCCCTCCCCGCCCGGCAGCGTTCAAACGCCGGCGGCGTGCCGGCAGGCGGGCTCGCGGCGTCGTTCTCCGACGGCCGGCATCGGGGCGGTCGGACGGAAACAGCCTAATCGGACGAGGCGAATCGGACGAACCGGCGTGCCGCGCGGCGGAGGTCTGCGGAAGATGGGAGTCGCTCATGTCCCGCCCAGGTGATCCGGCAAGCGGGTTTCCCCGGGGGGGGGAATGGTGGGCGCGACAGGGATTGAACCTGTGACCCCCTCGATGTCAACGAGGTGCTCTCCCGCTGAGCTACGCGCCCGGGACGGCGTTGTGCGCCGGAGCGGGCGCTATAGAAGCTCGCGCGCGCCCGCGCAAGGGACTGCTTGCGGTTCCGTGTCGCCCCGCCTCGTCCGCGCCCTGCGGGTCGAGGGCGTACTTGATGACCAGGGTGGCGGCCGCGGCCGTCCCGCCCATCAGGCGGGACATGTTGATCAGCCATTGCAGGTCGGTCGGGCTCTCGGCCAGCCGCGCGTCGCGCAGCAGCGCGGAGACCCGGAAGCTGCGCTCGATGTCGTCGGGGGTGGCGTCCGGCCAGTGCAGCGCGATTGCCTCGGCCAGTTCGTCCGGACCGGCACCAGCGGCCGACGGGCTTTCCGCCAGGAACGTCGCGATGGCCGACACGACGTCGGGGGACCGGCGATCTTCTGCGGGACGTTCTGTCGGGGATCGGTCCACGAGAGGTTTCTCGCCCATTGTGGTTAAACGACCGTGAAAACGGTTCTTAGCAGACCAGGGGCGGGCGAGTCCCTACTCCACCGGCCGCATGTAGTTCAGCTGGAAGATCCGGGGATCGATGGTCCGGTTCTTTTCGATGTCGGACAGCGTGACGGTCGTGGCGTAGCCCTGCGGGTCGATGACCCGCCACCGCTTCAGGGCCGTGACCTCCGGATCGAAGGTCAGCGTGATCTTGGACGTGCCGCCGAGGGTGGTCGAATCCTCCAGCGCCACCCGAACCCCGTCCGGATCGGTGCTGACGGCCGTGACCTTCACGTCCCGGGTGAGGTCGATCTTCGACGAGAGCAGGAATTTCAGCGGCGTCTGCGAGATCGGGTAGGGGTCGGCCGTGTTCAGCTTGCGGTCCCGCACCAGCACGGTCGAGCCGTCCGACACGATCTCGAGCGGGGACGGCTTGCCGTACTCGAAGCGCAGCTTCCCCGGGCGCTGCAGGTACATGATGCCGTTCAGCGTGCGGCCGTCGCCGCCGATCTGGACGAAATCGGCCGTCATCGAGGTGACGGAATTCAGCGCCGCGCTCGCCTTTTCGACGATCTGCCGGTCCGTGAGCTTGTCGGCGGCCGCGACCCGCACGAGCGGCAGGCCGTTCGCGACCGCGCGCCCGCCGCCCGGCCGGCTGCCGGCCGGCGTGATCGAGCCGGTTTCCGTGACGTCCACGGCCGTCGGGTCCGCGGCGGGGGAGGCCGCCGCGAACG